>JBNJEU010000125.1:0-2562 GCA_051746205.1 Pseudomonadota bacterium | reverse complement strand
GAGAGCCCCCACGGGGCGCAGCTGCTCATCTGCCGCAATTGCCGCTCGGTGGCGGAGTTCAGCGACGCGGGGGTGGACGAGGCCATCGACCGCCTCAGCCGGGACCAGTCCTTTCAGCCGAGCAGCCGCACGGTGGAGGTCCACGGCCTCTGTCCGAGCTGCCGGGATCCGGAATCCGTTCCAGGAGATCGGTCATGACGGGCGCCCCCCTCCCGCTACCGTTTGCCGCCCTGGGTCTGCTGCTCGCCGCCACCGGCGCGCCGGCCAGCCCGGATCCCGGTCATCGCGAGGTCGGCGCGCATGCCCATGGCCTCAGTCGCGTGGATCTGGTGGTGGACGGGGCGGCGATCGCCATCGACCTGATCTCGCCGGCCGCCGACATCGTCGGCTTCGGTCACCCCCCGCGCGATGACGCGGATCGGGCGGCACTGGCGGCGGCGGTGGAGCAACTCCAGCGCGGCGACGAGCTCTTCCGGCCGACCGCGGCGGCACGCTGCGAACTGACCCGGGCCGAGGTCCGGGCCGATCAGCTGCACGACGAAGACCCCGAGTCCGACGATGGGCACGGGCACGGCCATGAACACGACCACGGTCACGCCGGCGACCATGCCGATTTCCGCGCCGAATACCGCTACGAATGCGCCGAGCCGGATCACCTCGCCGGCATGGCGGTCACGTTCTTCCAGGTCTTCGACGCCACCGAGACGATGGTGGTCCGGATGAGTACCGCGGATCGGCAGACCCGCGTGGAACTGGCCCCCACCCGTCACCGTCTGCGCTTCTGATACGCCACCCGCGCCGCTCCGGCGGCGCCCGATACCGGAGGATCGAAACATGGCTGAAGCGGCCACCGCCACGGCCACCGGTGACGCGGTCATCGCGGTCCGCGACCTGCTCTTTCGCTGGCGCCCCGACCAGCCGCCGGTACTGGATATCCCGGCGCTCACCATCCAGCCCGGCGAACGCCTCTTCATCCAGGGCCCCAGCGGCAGCGGCAAGAGCACCCTGCTGAACCTGCTCGGCGGGGTCATGGTGCCCGAGCGCGGCACCATTTCCCTGCGCGGCGAACCACTGCATGCCCTGCGCGGCGCGCGGCGCGATCGCCTGCGCGCCGACACCATCGGCTTCATGTTCCAGCTGCACAACCTGCTGCCCTATCTGTCGGTGCTGGAGAACGTCACCCTGCCGTGCCACTTCTCCCGCCGGCGCCGGGAGCAGGCGCTTGCACGCTCGCCGAGTCTGCGGGACGAGGCCCTGCGTCTGCTCGGCCACCTGGATCTGGATGCCCCCGAGCTCATCAACCGCCCGGTAACCGATCTCAGCGTCGGCCAGCAGCAGCGCGTGGCGGCCGCGCGCGTGCTCATCGGCGCCCCGGCCATCATCATCGCCGACGAACCGACCTCGGCACTGGATGCCGACCGCCGCGGCGCCTTCCTGGGGCTGCTGGCCGACGAATGCGACCGCCAGGGCATCACCCTGCTGCTGGTCAGCCACGATCCGGCGCTGGCCGAGCGCTTCCCGCGCGCCCTCCATCTGGACGACATCAACCGGGCCGCCGGCACCACCCGGGAGGACTGAGCCATGGCCATTCTCCGCCTTGCCCTGAAGAGCCTCTGGAATCGGCGCAGCACCGCGCTGCTGACGTTCGTCGCCATGACCCTGAGCGTGGCACTGCTGCTTGCGGTCGACCGGGTGCGCAGCGACGCCCACACCAGCTTCGCCAACACCATCTCCCAGACCGATCTGATCGTGGGTGCCCGCTCCGGCTCCATGCAGCTCCTGCTCTATTCCGTCTTTCGCATGGGCAGCCCCACCAACAACATCACCTGGGAGAGCTACCAGGACATCGCCGCCCACGACGCCGTGGACTGGACCGTTCCGCTGATGCTCGGCGACGCCCATCGCGGCTATCCGGTGCTCGGCACCACCATCGACTACTTCGACCACTACCGGTATGCCGATGCCGAGCCGCTGGCACTGGCCGAGGGGGCGCGCTTCGACGCCCTCTACGAGGCCGTGCTCGGCGCCCAGGTGGCGGACGAACTGAACCACGGGGTCGGTGACGAGATCATCATCTCCCACGGCGGTGGCACGATCAGTTTCCGCGACCACGACGACAAGCCGTTCACCGTCGCGGGGATCCTCGAACCCACCGGCACTCCGGTGGACCGCACCGTGCACATCGCGCTGGAGGGGTTCGAGGCGCTGCACGCGGACTGGCGCGGCGGGGGGCCGATGCCCGGCCGTACCGCCGATGCCGACGAAGCGCGCGAGATGGACCTCACCCCGAGCACCATCACCTCCGCCCTGGTGGGACTCCACTCGCGCATGGACACCTTCCAGGTGCAGCGCTACGTGAACACCTACCGCGACGAGCCGTTGCTGGCCATTCTCCCCGGCGTGGCCCTGCAGGAGCTGTGGGATTTGATGGCCGTCGCCGAACGCGCCCTGCTGGCCGTCTCGGCCTTCGTGGTGCTGGTCGGGCTCATCGGCATGACCACCGCCCTGCTCGCCGGGCTCAACGAACGCCGTCGCGAGATGGCGATCCTGCGCGCCAACGGG
>JBNJEU010000124.1:0-2599 GCA_051746205.1 Pseudomonadota bacterium | reverse complement strand
TTGAGATTCGATTCGTCTCCGAACCGGAATCGGAAGGAGATCTGGATCTTCGACTCCTCGTCGCTGAACGCGAAGTAGATCGGCCGGTGGCGCAGCAGCGGCACCTGCATGGCCTCGAGTTCCTCGACGGTCTGCGCCCGGGCCGCCTCCGGCATGGCGATGGCGTTCACTCCCGCCAGTACCACCAGTACCACCAGTGGCCGGACAAGGCGGACTCCGGTTCTCATGGCGCTCTCGCCGGTCCAGGAGACGAATCCGATCGTCCATACCAGAAGCCCGACAGCCGCCAGCACCCAGCCCGGAACAAGAATGAAAATCGCGCGAACGATGGAATAACCGAGCCCCTCGTTCAGGAACTCTGCCACCGCGCTCCAACTTTCCATCAACATGGCCTCTTCGAACGGACTCACGGACTCCCAGAGCTTTGGGAGAATCGATCTGATTAGCGGCCGCATCCCGCACAACTGGAGGAACGGGAATGCGGGGTATCCGGTGGTCGGTTCCCATTGTTCTCACCGGCACCCCATTTACGTGTCCCGGTCACGACTGCTTCCCGGCCTGCCACCATGCGCCTCAAACCATTGGTGTGGCACGTATTCGGCGCCGTTTTCTCCGGGCCTGAAACACCGCATGGCGGCATGCCATTTTTGCATCCGGCCCCGGCATGCGTTAGGCTAGGTCCATAGCTCGTGACGAATTGAGTCCGGATTTCACGCAGTTATTTCGAGCCACCCACGGGGTGTTTCGACCGTCTTCCCATAGTATGGATGTCTCGCGGGGGTCCGCGCCCCCGTCGGCTTCATCCGGTCCGCGCCCGGCGCGGGCGGTGCCTCGCCACTGACGCGGGCGCACCTATGTCCTGACCGGTTCCGGCGCCCAGGCGACTTGAGGCGCTAACCGGCATTGTCCAAGCCAACAGAGGAGCACAGTATGTCATCCCAGGAGCAGAGTTTCGGGGACGATCCCGTCGCGGTGCGCGACAGCGAACACTACAAGGACGAGTACAATGAGGGGTTCGTCGACAAGTGGGACGAGCTCATCGATTGGGACTCCCGCGCCGCCAGCGAAGGCGATTTCTTCATCGAGCAGCTGCGCCAGCGCGGCGCGAAGAAGATCCTCGACGTCTCCACCGGCACCGGCTTCAACTCCGTGCGCCTCATCGAGGCCGGCTTCGAGGTCACCAGCGTCGACGGCAGCGCCGAGATGCTCTTCAAGGCGTTCGAGAACGCCAAGCAGCGCGGCCATGTCATGCGCACCATCCTCGCCGACTGGCGCTGGCTGAATCAGGACGTCCATGGCGAGTTCGACGCCGTGATCTGCCTCGGCAACAGTCTGACCCATCTGTTCAGCGAGCGTGATCGCCGCAAGACGCTGGCCGAGTTCTACGCCGCCCTGAAGCACGACGGTGTGCTGATCATCGACCAGCGCAACTACGACGCCATCATGGACGAGGGCTTCTCCAGCAAGCACAAGCACTACTACTGCGGCGACAACGTCTCCGCCGAGCCGGAGCACGTGGATGAGGGCCTGGCCCGCTTCCGCTACGAGTTCAGCGACGGTTCCGTCTACCACCTGAACATGTTCCCGCTGCGCAAGAACTACACGCGCAAGCTACTGCACGAGGTCGGCTTCCAGACCATCAAGACCTACGGGGACTTCGATCCGAACTACGACCCGTCCAACGTCGACTTCTACGTCCACGTCGCCGAGAAGCACTACGACGAGGCCCACTACGACGAGGAGTGAACCATGAGTTCCGAGTATTCCGACGTCGTCGAGACCGCACGCGAGTACTACAACTCCGAGGACGCGGACAACTTCTACTTCCTGGTCTGGGGTGGCGAGGACCTGCACATCGGCATCTACTACGCCGATGACGAGTCCATCTACGACGCCAGCCAGCGCACCATGGATCACATGATCGAGCACGTGGACCTCGGTCCCGACGATTATGTGCTCGACATCGGTGGTGGCTACGGCGGCTCCGCCCGCTTCCTGGCCAAGCGCTTCGGCTGCCGGGTGGTCGTTCTCAACCTCTCCGAGGTGGAGAACGAGCGTGACCGGGAGATGAACAAGGAGCAGGGTCTCGACCACCTGATCGAGGTGGTCGACGGGGACTTCGAGAATCTGAACTACCCCGACGAGACCTTCACCAAAGTCTGGTCCCAGGACGCCATCCTGCACAGCGGCAACCGCGAGCGAGTGGTGGCCGAGGCGGCCCGGGTGCTGAAGCCCGGCGGCTCGTTCATCTTCACCGATCCGATGCAGGCGGACAGCTGCCCCGAGGGCGTCATCCAGCCGATCCTCGAGCGGATCCACCTGGACACCCTGGGATCGCCCTCCTTTTACAAGCAGGCGGGCGAGAAGGCCGGACTGGAATTCGTCGACTTCGAGTCCCATCACGATCAGCTGCCGCGCCACTACGGCCGCGTTCGCGAGGAGACCATCAAGGCCGACGAGTCCGGCATCCTGGAGGGCAAGGTGAGCAAGGCCTACATCGAGCGCATGCTCGAGGGCCTGAATCACTGGATCGAGGGGGGCCGCAACGGCTACCTCAACTGGGGCATCTTCCACTTCCGCAAGAAGGGCTGATCCCCCG
>JBNJEU010000123.1:0-2641 GCA_051746205.1 Pseudomonadota bacterium | reverse complement strand
GGTTCAGGCGACCTCGATGTATTCCACCTGGCTGCTCGGCCTGGGGAGCGGTTCACCATCACGGCGCATCCCGTCCAGATGAAAGGCAATCGCCTCGCGGATCGCGTTCTCGACTTCGGCAATTGAATCGGCGGTTGCGACGCAGCCGGGTAAATCGGGTACATACGCGGAAAAGTCGTCGCCAGCCCGCTCGATCACGATGGCATACTTCATTGGTTTTCCCCCTTCCAGCCAGCCTGCTTGAACTGACGGTGACTGCCCCGGGTGGTGTGGATGGACCATCCGTCCTGCCTCAGTAATTTGATAATAGCACGTACCTTCATGAAGTTACCGGCCGATCCAGCTGCCGATACCCGATGGCCTCCGTCAGGTGATGATTCGCCACCCCCTCGCATCCCTCCAGGTCGGCGGCGGTGCGCGCCATGCGCAGGATCCGGTGATACCCCCGGGTGGAGAGTTCCAGCCGTTCGATGGCGTGGGTGAGCAGTTGGCGCTCCGACGGGCCGAGTCGGCAGAGGTTTTCCACGGTGCCGCCGTCCAGCTGGCTGTTGAGGGCCCCCTGGCGCCGGTGCTGGCGGTCGCGGGCGGTGATTACATGCGCGCGCGCCGCCGGGGTCTCGGGCGGGGGTTCGGCACCGGCGCCGAGGACCTCGGTGCCGATGGCGGGGACTTCCAGATGCAGGTCGATGCGATCCAGCAGCGGACCGGAGAGGCGGCCGCGATAGCGCTGGATCTGGTCGGGGGTGCAGTCGCAGCGGCCGCTGGGGTGGCCGAGGTAGCCGCACGGGCACGGGTTCATGGCGGCCACCAGCTGGAAGGCGGCCGGGAAGGTGGTGCGTCGGGCGGCGCGGGCGACCTCCACCCGGCCCGATTCCAGGGGTTCGCGCAGGACCTCCAGCACCCGCCGCTCGAACTCCGGCAGTTCGTCGAGGAACAGGACGCCGTGATGGGCCAGGGAGATCTCCCCCGGCCGGGGGTGGTTGCCGCCACCGACCAGGGCGACGGCGGAGGCGGTGTGGTGCGGGGCGCGGAAGGGCCGGCGGCGCCAGTTCCGCGCCACCGCGTCGCCGTCGCCGGCCACCGAGTGGACGGCCGCGCTGGACAGCGCCTCGTTCTCGTCCATGGGCGGGAGGAGATCGGGCAGGCGGCTGGCGAGCATGGTCTTGCCGGTGCCGGGCGGGCCGAGCATCAGCAGGCTGTGGCCGCCGGCGGCGGCCATGATCAGGGCGCGCTTGGCCTGGTGCTGGCCGCGCACATCGGCCAGGTCCAGCGCCGTGGAGGGGTCGGCCTCCGTGTCGGCGGGCTCGCAGCGGTCCAGCGGCCGCAGGCCGCCGAGGTGGGCGCAGACGCCGATGAGGCTGTCGGCGGCCAGCACCCGGGCGTCGCTGGCGCGGGCGGCCTCGGCGGCGTTGGCCCGGGGCACCACCAGGGTGCGCCCGGCGGCCGCCGCCTTCAGCGCCGCCGGCAGGGCACCGCGCACCGGGCGCAGTTCACCGCCGAGGCCGAGTTCACCGAGGAATTCGGTCTCCGCCAGGGCGTCGCGCGGGAGCTGGCCGGAGGCGGCGAGCAGGCCGATGGCGATGGGCAGGTCGAAGCGCCCGCCCTCCTTGGGCAGATCGGCCGGGCCGAGGTTCACGGTGATGCGGCGGGTGGGGAACTGCAGGCCGCTGGTGGCCAGGGCGCCGCGCACGCGATCCTTGCTTTCGCGCACGGCGGCGGCCGGCAGCCCGACCACGGAGAGCGACGGCAGGCCGTTGGCCAGATGGACTTCGACGGTAACGGGTGGTGCGGCCACGCCCACCTGGGCGCGGCTGTACACGGTGGCAAGGCTCATGGGCATCCCTCCCTGGACGCGTTGATGATTGCCTAGGTCTGCATGCTGGCCCGCACGGCGTCGAGGAACGTTCCGGTGTGATCGACCATGGCGCGAGCGTCGTCCAACTCTACCGAACCTTCGTTGTAATCCGCAATGAGCCGGATCGCTTCGGCGCGTGTCAGCCGCCGTCGCTCCCGCTGGGGTCGCCGGCGGTGTCCTCCTTCGGGTAGGCGGCCTCTTCCAGCGCGGCGACGCGCGCTTCCAGGGCGTCGAGCTGTTCGCGGGCGCGGACGAGCACGGCGGCCTGGGCGTCGAATTCCTCGCGGGTGACCAGTTCCATGCGCTCGAAGGCGCTGTCGAGGACCGCGCGCAGGTTGCGCTCGGCGTCCTCGCGCAGGGAGCGGGCGGCCCCGGCGCCGGGGAGTTCGCCGCCGGGCGGGGTCGGCAGCGCCTCGGACAGGCGCCGGGCCAGGTCGCGACTGATCTCTTCGAACCACTGGCGTTGCTGTTCCATGACGACCTCGTTGGCTGCGGTTGCGGTTTCGCTGCGGCCCATTGTAGTGCACCCGCGCCGGGCACGGCAGGGGCCCCCGCGCACCGGAATGGTGCGTCCATTTCGGTGCATTCCTCCGTCGAGTCGCGCGGGTGGCGCGCAAGATGCTGATCGAGGGTTGTTTTGTCCATATGGCACGCCCCGTGCAACAGGGCGTGTGCAATCACCCAAAACACCCTCTCTCAGGAGAACAGCATCATGAACAAACTGACCAAGCAGCTCGTCGCCGGTTCCGCCCTCGGTGCCACCGCCCTCATCGCCGTCCCGACGGC
>JBNJEU010000122.1:0-2665 GCA_051746205.1 Pseudomonadota bacterium | reverse complement strand
TGTGGTCTATCTGGGGGCGTTCTTCGTCTGGAACTTCACCTTCCGGGGGTTTGCGCTGCAGTACTGGTGGCCCGACTGGCCCACCCTGAACAGCCAGCTTCTGCCCCTGGTCGCCCTCGTGATCTACCTCGGTATGGCGCTGTTCACCGCGACCTATCTGAATACGCGCGAGTGGGCGCCACGCCTGCATCGCGGCCTCATCGGATTGACGCTGGTCATCTTCCTGGTGCTGACCCTTCCCGCCCTGCTGGACTGGTACGCCCTGACCTTCGCCCTGATGGTGCCGCTGGCCGTGGTTTTCCTGGTCTACCTGCTGGTGGTCGCCGCGGTTCTGTTGCGGCGCGGCTCGCGCCCGGCCCGGTTCTACCTCCTGGCCTGGGCCATGCTGATCATCGGGGTGGTGCTCTATTTCCTGCGGCTGGTCGACATCCTGCCGGCGAACACGTTCACCAACAATGCCCTGCAGATCGGCTCCGCCCTGGAGTTCATGCTGCTGGCGCTGGGGCTGGCGGACAAGATCAACACCCTCAAGGCGGAAAACCTGGCCGCGAAACACCGCATCGTCGAGCAGCAGCGCGAGCACGCCGAGCGGCTGGAACGGACCGTGGAGGAGCGGACCGGCGAGTTGCGCGCGGCCAATCAGCGACTGGCCGACATGGCCGTGACCGACGAACTCACCGGGCTCTACAACCGCCGCCAGTTCAACGACGAGTTCGAACGGGCGGTGGAGTCGGCCCGGCGCACCGGGCGGGTGCTGGCCTTCTGCATGGTCGATGTGGACGAGTTCAAGGCCTACAACGACCTGTACGGCCACGAGGCCGGCGACCATGCCCTGGTGGCGGTGGCCGATGCGATTCGCTCGCGGCTGCAACGCCCCGAGGATCGGATCTTCCGCATGGGGGGCGAGGAGTTCGGGATCCTGTTGCAGACCGATGACTGCGAGAACGCAGCCCGCTTCCTGGAAAAAGTGCGCAAGGGCATCGTCGATCTGGCCGTTCCGCACGAGGCAAGCACGGAAGGTTGCCTGACGGCTTCCTTCGGACTTTACTGCCACAAGGGAGGTCCGGAGCTGCCGAACGCGACGACCATCTATCAATTGGCCGACGAGGCACTCTATGTCGCCAAGAGCGGGGGGCGGAATCGGGTGGAAGTGGCGGAGGTCTGACAGGAATGTCAGACCTCATGGTCAGGGATCACGAATTGGCAGGCCGATGCACGGGGTCCGGTCGGCGCGCGGCCGACTCGGGATCAGTCTTTCGAAGTGTGGTCGGCCTCCTCCTTCGCATGGGAGAGGCGCTGCCCCATATCGGCGGCGAGAAAATTGGCCGCATGGACGGTGACAGCAGCGGCAGTAGTGATGAGAATGGCAGTCATGGTGGATTCCTCCGTTGTGGCTTCGATGGTCTCGACAACAGTGTTGCAGTCTCCGTGCCAACAGTTGCCGGATGGTGAATCGCGGGGTGCGGGAGGGAAGCGGGAGGCGCTGCACCGGCGCGGTGCAAATTGAGGTGCAAAATGGGGACAGTCCCCTTTTCAGTTCAGCGGGAAGCGCTGGAGGATGCGGTAGGGCTCCCCGCGCCGTGATTCGGCCAGGCAGAATTCATCCGACCGCCAGCCGGTGGCGGGCGGCGCCACCGCCAGCTCCTGGCGCAGGGCGCGCACCAGAGTGACGTGGGGCCGATAGGGGCGTGGGTCGCGTGGCAGACCGCAGTCTTCCAGCACCCCGGCCAGGGTCGTCGCCAGGTGCGCCAGGGGCTCCGGGGTGGACTCCGGCCCGGCCCAGAGCAGCGGGCCGAAACGCCCGCACTGCACCAGATCGACCGTCACCGGCTCCCCGCGTACCGTCTCCGCTCCGGCCCGAAGACACGCCAGCGTCTCCGGCGTGACGTCCCCGGCGAACGCGAGGGTCAGGTGCAGGTTGTGGCGCGGCACCAGGCGGCCCGTGTGGTGGGGCAGGGCCGCCTGCCATTCCGCCAGCGCACGGGCGACGGATTCCGGAGGCCAGAGGGCGAAGAAGACGCGGTGGGTCACGCTACGGCCCTCGGGGGAGGGACCGGTGCCGGAGGTGCATGACCATCGGCAGGACCGCCACGGCCACCGGCACCAGCAGCCACAGATTCCCCGACAGGATGTCGTAGGCCCGGAACAGCTCCTCCCACGACCGGCCGCCCAGCCGCCCCAGCCCGAACTCGAAGGCGACGGTCAGCACCAGCCAGATCCCCCCCACGCCGATGGCCAGAGCACGTGACGTCAGGGGCCAGCGGGCATCAAGCAGGCGCGCGTAGAGGGTGAAGAGCAGGACGAGCGTCACCGTGGAGAGCTGGTGCGCGGTCGACTCGGCCAGCACCCGTCCGTACGTGAACTCGCGCAGCGTGCCGTTGAGGATGGCCAGCGGGACCATCGGGAGCCACGCCAGCAGATAGCGGAAGAACAGCGGGGGTGGGAGGTTCATGGCGTATTACAGCTCAGTCGACCACATCCTCCGCCGCATCCGCAGTGAGAATGCGCTCCGACCAGAGCAGCAGCGTCTCGGCGTCCGCCGCCTGGATGCGTTCGCGGTACCGGTCGGCGGCCTCACGGCCGAAGCGGAGTTCCAGCTGGCGGAGGAGGAGCTGGGCTTCGCCTTCCTGCCGACCCTCCTGCCGACCCTCCTGCCGACCCTCCT
>JBNJEU010000121.1:0-2673 GCA_051746205.1 Pseudomonadota bacterium | reverse complement strand
CCGTCGAGGCAGACCGAGCCCTTGCGGGCGAGGTAGCGGGCCAGCTCCTTCGGCGCCTCGATGGTGAAGCGCTCGCTGCGGGCGTCGCTGGCACGCTCGCGCACGGTGGCGACGCCGTCGACGTGGCCGCTGACCAGGTGGCCGCCGAGGCGGGTGGTCGGCAGCAGGGCGCGCTCCAGATTCACGCGGTCGCCGGCGGCCCGATCGCCCAGGGCGGTGTGGCTCAGGGTCTCGCCGGAGACGTCGGCGGCGAAGCTGTCGGCGCCGACCTCGACGGCGGTGAGGCAGACGCCGTTGACCGCCACCGAATCGCCCAGGGCGATCTCGGCGGCCGGCACCTGGCCGGTGGCGACGACCACGCGCTGGTCGCCGCCGCGCGGCTGCATGGAGCGGATGGTCCCGACGGCCTCGATGAGTCCGGTGAACATGGCTACGCCTCCCCGGCCGGCACGGCCCGCAGTCGCCAGTCCGCGCCCACGGCGCGGATGTCGTCGATGGTCAGGCCGATGCGCTGGTCCATGGCATCCAGCGCCGGCAGATGGAACAGCCCCCGGGCGGCGTCGCCCATCAGGTGCGGGGCCAGATAGAGGATCAGCTCGTCCCAGAGCCCGGCGTGGATGAAGGCGCCGGCCAGGGTCGCGCCGGTCTCCACCAGCACCTCGTTGGTCTCCTCGTGGGCGGCCAGGTATTCCAGCAGCGCCGGCAGGTCGACGGCGTCGTTCGCGCGGCCGCCGCTCTGGATCACCTCGGCGCCGGCCTCGGTGAGCGCGGCGGCCGCCGCCTTCGCCTCCTGGCCGTCGGCGGTGGTGACCACCAGGGTGCGACCCGGCTCGCGCAACATCCCCGCATCCGGCGGCATGGAGAGGTGCGGATCGAGCACCACTCGCAGCGGGTGGTTCACGGCCTCCGCCACCCGCGCGGTGAGGCGCGGGTCATCACTGAGCACGGTGCCGATGCCGGTGATCAGCGCCGAACTGCGCGCGCGCAGGCGCTGCACGTCGGCGCGGGCATCGGGGCCGGTGATCCACTGGCTCTCGCCGTTGGCCAGCGCCGTGCGCCCGTCCAGGCTCGCGGCCATCTTCAGGCGCACATGCGGGCGGCCGTCGCGCATGCGGCGGACGAAGCCGGGGTTCAGCGCCTCGGCCTCGGCCGCCATCAGCCCGGTGGCGGTCTCGATCCCGGCCTCGGCCAGCCGCGCCGTGCCCTGCCCCGCCACCAGCGGATTGGGATCGGCCATGGCCACCACCACCCGGGCCACCCCGGCCGCCACCAGCGCCTCGGCGCACGGCGGCGTGCGGCCGTGATGACTGCACGGCTCCAGGGTCACATAGGCCGTCGCCCCGCGCGCCGCCTCGCCGGCGGCGTTCAGGGCGTGGACCTCGGCATGGGGTTCGCCGGCGCGGGCGTGGAAGCCCTCACCGACGACGGCGCCGTCACGCACCACCACACAGCCCACCCGCGGGTTGGGATCGGCGGTGTACAGACCGCCCTCGGCCAGCCGCAGGGCGCGGGCCATGTGGGCGTGATCGGCGGAAGAAAAGGGGGGAACGGGGGCACTCATCAGCGCTCCCGCTCCAGCTGGTCGATGGTCTCCCGAAACGCCTCGATGTCCTCGAAGCTCCGGTAGACCGAGGCGAAGCGCACATAGGCCACATGGTCCATGCCGCGCAGCGCCTCCATCACCCACTCGCCGAGATCGGCGGCGGGCACCTCGCGTTCACCGGAGGTATGCAGCCGCCGGCGGATGCGGTGGACGGCCTCCTCGACCGCCTCCACACCCACCGGCCGCTTCTCCAGGGCGTGGGAGAGCCCGGCGCGGAGCTTGTCCTCGCTGAACTCCTCGCGCGTGCCGTCCCGCTTGACGATGCGCGGCAGCGTCAACTCCGCCACCTCGAAGGTGGTGAAGCGCTCGCCGCAGTGGACACAGGTGCGCCGCCGGCGGACGGCGTCACCGTCCCCCGCCAGACGCGAATCCACCACCCGGGTATCCCCGGTGCCGCAGAACGGGCAACGCACGCCGGACTCCTCCGCCTACCGGCTCAGTTGCCGTAGACCGGCAGGCGCTTGCAGACGTCCAGCACCTTGCCCTTCACCGCCTCGATGGTGGCGTCGTCGCCCATGTTGTCGAGGACATCGCAGATCCAGCCGGCCAGCTCCTTCGACTCGGCCTCGCCGAAGCCGCGGCTGGTGATGGCCGGGGTGCCGATGCGGATGCCGCTGGTCACGAACGGCGACTGCGGATCGTTGGGCACCGCGTTCTTGTTCACCGTGATGTTGGCGCGGCCCAGGGAGGCGTCCGCGTCCTTGCCGGTGAGGTTCTTCGGGGTCAGGTCGACCAGGAAGAGGTGGTTGTCGGTGCCGCCGGAGACGATCTTGAAACCGCGCTCGACGAAGACCGCCGCCATGGCGCGGGCGTTGTCGACCACCTGCTGCTGGTACTGCTTGTACTCCGGCTCCAGCGCCTCCTTGAAGGCCACCGCCTTGGCGGCGATGACGTGCATCAGCGGGCCGCCCTGGGTGCCGGGGAAGATCAGCGAGTTGAGCTTCTTCTCCAGGTCCGGGTTGGACTTGGCGAGGATGATGCCGCCACGCGGACCGCGCAGGGTCTTGTGGGTGGTGGAGGTCACCACGTCGGCATACTCCATCGGGCTCGGGTAGACCCCGGCGGCCACC
>JBNJEU010000120.1:0-2701 GCA_051746205.1 Pseudomonadota bacterium | reverse complement strand
CCCGCCACAGGGGCATTCGCCTTTGACGGCGGCCAGCAGGGTGGCGGCGCTCAGCAGGGTGGCGGCGCTCAGCAGGGCGGCGGCGCTCAACAGGGCGGCGGCGCTCAGCAGGGCGGCGGCGCTCAGCAGGGCGGTGGTGCTCAGCAGGGCGGCGGTGCTCAGCAGGGAAGTGGCGCTCAGGGTGCGCCTCAGCGGCAAGCCGATGTCGACCTCGAAGACGAAGAGGTCGATCAGTTCGTCGAGGCCTTTACCGAGGTGCGCGATATCCAGGAGGAATTTGCCGACGAGCTGGGTAGCGTCGAGGACAATGAGAAGGCCCAGGAGATGCAGGCCGAGGCGCAGGAAAAGATGATCGAGGCGGTCGAGGACGCCGGTATGGAGGTCCAGAAGTACAACGAGATCGCCAGCCTCATGCAGAACGATCCGGAACTCCGTCAGGAAGTGATGGACAAGGCCGAGCAGTAGTCGTACCGCTCGCCCCGGATTCCGGGGTCGGGCACTCCAACCTCCCCCCCCCGTCGGGCCTCTGGGCCCGGCTCTTGCGACCCGCCCCTTCGGCGGGTCTTTTTTGTGAACGAGTCGCGGTATTGCTGCTGGCATGGCATGTAGGGCTGACGCATACTCTACGCATGATCCCGATCATTAAAACAGCCCGGACGGTCGGGGAGAGGCGGAGTTGCAGATCCCGGTGGTCCGGTTCCCGAGTACTGGGTCTGTTCCTGGGTCTGATGGTCCTGGTCGGCTCCGCTTCGGCCGGGAATGACAGGGCCTGGCGTCTCGGCGTTCATCCCTTTGTCTCCGCGACCGAATTACTGGAGCGCTTCCGGCCCCTGGCCGATTACCTCGCCGAGACCACCGGTGAGCGCTTCGAGGTTCGGGTGTCCCACAGTTACGATGAGCACATTGCCGCCGTGGCCCAGGGGCGGGTCGATCTGGCCTACATGGGGCCGGCCATCTACGCACGGCTCTGGAACGAACACGGCAAGCACGAAGTCCTCGCGCGTGAGGAGGTCGAAGGACGCGATACCTTCCGTGGCCACTTGATCGTGCGCGATGAAAAGGACATCCACGGGCTCGAGGACATCGCCGGCCACACGGTGGCCTTCGTCAACAAACGTTCGACCATGGGGTACTGGATGCCGCGCCGTCGGCTGGCGGAGGCCGGCATCGAGCTGGCCGACCTTGGTGGCCACCTGTTCCTGAATGATCACTTCAATGTGGCCTCCGCGGTGCTGCTCGGTGATGTTGACGTGGGCGCGGTGCGTGAAGAGGTCTACCGCATGTTCGCGGAGCGCGGCGTGCGCTCGATCGGTCGGACCGAACCTGTTCCCCAGCACCCGCTGGTCGTGCGACGGGGGCTCGAACCGCAACGATTGGCCGTCTGGCGGGACGCTCTGCTGGCTCTGAACGAGATCCCCGAGGGGGAGGCGGTGCTCGAGGCGCTTGGCCAGGGAGTTACCGGCATGAGCCCGGCGAAGGCCGCCGACTACAGCCCCTTGCGCGAAATCCTGGAGACGGAGCAGTGAACCCGGTCGGGGTGCTGCTCGCACACCTTTGGCGCTGGCGGCTTCCTCTGCTGTTGCTGCTCTTCCTGGCCCTGTTCACTGTCATTGGCCTGGCCGCGACCTTTCAGCAACAGCGTGCGCTGCTGCTGGAACAGGCGCGTGCGGCGGGAGAGGCGGAACTGGCGATCATCGCCGGCTTCTCGCGCGAGGCCCTGGCGCGCGGTGACTATTCCGCCATGGCGCATTTCCTCGAGGACTATGCCGGAGGCCACCACCACATCCGTCGTCTCGCCGTCACCAGTGGCGACGGCGCCCGTCTCTGGCTGGAATTCGACGAATACGACGGGGCGCGCTCGGATGAGCGCATGCGGTTCGAGGAGCGAATCGACTATGGCGCCGGCCGCTCGGTAAAGCTCGAGATGGTCGTCACCGGCGCCGAACAGGAGGAGGCACTGGCTCAACTGCGCCGCCATCTGACCCTCTGGGGGATGATCGGCGTGCTGCTCTTTACTCTCGTCCTCTGGCTGTCGGTGGAGCAGATGGGACTGAAGCCGCTGCGTCGCGCTCGTGATCGGCTGGAGGTCCGCGTCGCCGAGCGCACCGACGCCCTGGAGAGTGCCCTGGCGCAGGTCTCGGAGAAGGCTCACGAGCTGGAAAAACAGGCCAGCCATGATCACCTGACCGGCCTCTACAACCGACTGAAGTTCGAAGAATTCCTTGAACAGGAGATGGAGCGGGTCAGCCGTTACCGGCAACCCTTCTCGCTGATCATCGGAGACCTCGACCACTTCAAACGGGTCAACGACACCCATGGCCACACTGTCGGCGATGACGTACTGGTAGAACTCTCTCGGCGTCTGGCAGGCAGAGTGCGTAAACTGGATCGAGTGGCCCGTTGGGGCGGCGAGGAGTTCGTGGTGCTGTTGCCCGAGACCGGCCTGGAGGCGGCCGTCGAACTGGCCGAGCGTTTGCGCGAGGAGGTGGAGAAGACCCCTTTTCCGGTAGCCGGTACCCTGACCATGAGTTTCGGGGTGACTGCCTGCTCGGCGAACGATTCGCGCCAGCGGTTGCTGCTGCGAGTGGACAAGGCCCTCTATCAGGCCAAGGAGGAGGGGCGGAATCGCGTGGTGGCGAGTTCCGCCGAGGAGTAGGAGTGCGACGGGACGATGGGCCATCGCCCCGCAACCGCGTCAGAA
>JBNJEU010000119.1:0-2717 GCA_051746205.1 Pseudomonadota bacterium | reverse complement strand
GCTCGAGGTCGCCGCGCTGAGGCTGTCCTCGGCGTCCAGGTAGAGATCGGCGAGCCACGGCAGCACGCCGAAGACCGGCCGCCCGGTGCGCGCCTCCAGCCAGTCGAGGCCGTCGCGCAGCAGCGCGATGTCCCCCCGGAACCGGTTGATGACGAATCCGGCTACCCGCCCCCGCTCGCTCTCGGAGAGAAGTTCCAGCGTGCCCACCAGCTGAGCGAAGACGCCGCCGCGATCGATGTCGGCCACCAGGATCACCGGGCAGTCCACCGCCTCGGCGAAGCCCATGTTGGCGATGTCGTTGGCGCGCAGATTGATCTCCGCCGGACTGCCGGCGCCCTCGACGACGATCACGTCAAATCGTTGACGCAACCGTTCGTGGGCCGCCAGCACCGCCTCGCGCGCCTGGCGCTTGTAGTCGTGGTAGGCCACCGCGTCCAGGGTCGCCACGGCGCGACCGTTGACGATGACCTGGGCGCCGGTGTCGCTGGCGGGCTTGAGCAGGACCGGGTTGAAGTCGATCGCCGGCTCCAGCCCGGCGGCCTCGGCCTGCAGGGCCTGGGCGCGGCCGATCTCGCCCCCGTCGGCGGTCACGGCGCTGTTCAGGGCCATGTTCTGCGGCTTGAACGGCGCCACCCGCACGCCGCGCCGGGCGAGTACGCGACAGAGACCGGCGACCACGGTGCTCTTGCCGGCGTCGGAGGTCGTGCCCTGGATCATGATGGTGGTGCTCATGCGCCCATTATCGCACGGCAACGCACCCACCAACGAAAACGGGGCGAGCACGCCCTGCGTGCCCGCCCCGTCGCGGAATCGCGAGGCCGTCACCGGCCCCGTGGATTCGACCTAGCTGTTGTTGCCGGAGGGCCGACGCTGGCCGTTGCCCTGACCGCGATGGCGCTGCTTCGGGCCATGGCCCGGACGCTGACCGGCACCGGCATTGCGGCCCGGACCGGAGCGCGCGCCATTACCACCCTTCGGCGCACCGCGACGGCCATTGCCGCCCGGCTTTTTCGCCGGCGAAGCCTTCTGGACCGGCTCGAAGCCCTCCTTCACGTGGGTGGTGATCTCCGACTCCACCAGCCGCTGGATGGCCTTGAACTGGCCCTGCTCGTCCGCCGAGACCAGCGACCAGGCGTGACCGGACTCGCCGCCACGGCCGGTGCGGCCGATGCGATGGACGTAGTCCTCCGGGTTGGTCGGCATGTCGAAATTCACCACGTACGGCAGGCTGTCGATGTCGATGCCGCGGGCGGCGACATCGGTGGCCACCAGGGCGCGGACCTGCTTGCGCTTGAACGAATCCAGGGCGCGCTTGCGCTGGCCCTGACTCTTGTCACCATGGATGGCGGTGGACTTGATGCCGTCCTGCTCCAGCTGCTTGGCCAGGCGGTCGGCGCCGTGCTTGGTGCGGGTGAAGATCAGCACCTGCTCCCAGTTCTCCTCGCCGATGACCTGACTCAGCAGGGCGCGCTTGCGGCCGGAATCCACCAGGTAGGCGGCCTGTTCGACGTTGGTGGCCGTGGCGTTGGCACGAGCGGTCTCGATGACCTCCGGGTCGGTGAGGAAGTTCTTCGCCAGCTTGCCGACGGCCCCGGCGAAGGTCGCCGAGAAGAGCAGGGTCTGGCGCTTCTTCGGCATGGTCTTGAGAATGCGCTCGATGGCGGGCTTGAAGCCCATGTCGAGCATGCGATCGGCCTCGTCGAGGACCAGCATCTCGACGTGGCTCAGATCGATGTTGCCGCGATCCATGTGGTCGATGAGGCGGCCCGGGGTGGCGACGACGATGTCGACGCCCTTGCGCAGGGCAGCGGTCTGCTTGCCCATGGGGGCGCCGCCGTAGATCTCGACGGCGCGCAGCGGCAGATGGCAACCGTAGTCGCGCACGCTCTGGTTGACCTGGTCGGCCAGTTCGCGGGTCGGCGCCAGCACCAGGGTGCGGACGCGGCGCGGGCCGCCGGTGGCGCCGTCCATCAGCCGCTGCAGCATCGGCAGGGTGAAGGCGGCGGTCTTGCCGGTGCCGGTCTGGGCGCTGGCCATCAGGTCCCGACCCTGAAGCACGGCGGGAATGGCCTGCGCCTGGATCGGGGTGGCTTCGGTGTAGCCCTGCTGGGAGACGGCGCGCTGCAGTTCGGTCGACAGACCAAGGGATTCGAAAGACATTGAGTAGTTACTCCTGAAACACATACGCCAAGGCACCAGCGACGGTGCGCCGGGATGAAAAGGTCATCGGGGAAAGGCCTTGGCGGATGCGATCCTCGACCGGTTTGAGGGTACCGGCCTTGGAACGCATGCATGCGTCTTGCGGGTAACCTGGGCGGCGACGTTGTGCGTCGCGCCGCTACAAACACCCGAGCACTGTATCAGGGAATACCGATCAGGGGAAGAGCGGGGGCAAAACGGGGACAGTCCGCGTGGGGACTGTCCCCTTTTCGCCCCCCCGATATTGATTCATATTTTTGCTACTTTTGTGCTACGGTCTGCCGACAACGGTACCGAGATGGAGGTGGCATGAATCGACACAACCGCTGGTTCATCATCCTGGCGCTGGTCTACGGTCTGCTGGGCGGCCTGTTCGGGCTGCTCTGGCTGGCCCATCCCGGCTTCATCCCCGGTCCGATCCCGCGCGTCCACGGCCACCTGATGCTGCTCGGTTTCGTCACCTTCTTCATCTACGGCATCGGGCTCCACGTGCTGCCGCGCTTCTCCGGACGGGCGCT
>JBNJEU010000118.1:0-2855 GCA_051746205.1 Pseudomonadota bacterium | reverse complement strand
GCGCGCAGCGCGAAGGATACCCGTTATTATAAACCGATGACAGAGCGACTCGAAAGTTGCACCATGGAGCATCAACGGGGAATACTACCCCCTTCGGGTCCGCTCCATCGAACCCCGCGAGGCGCATGCGAAAGCCATCGACACGTCCCCACGCCACAGCGCGACTGCTCTTTGCCTCCGTGCTGCTTGCCCTCGCCGGCGCCGCCGTCGGGGACGCGGACCAGCGCCAGGAGCTGGCGGCTCTGGAGACGGCCATCCTCGAGTATGTGGAGGCGGAAGCGGCCACCGACGAGGGTCGCGTCGAGGTCGAGGTGGGCTACATCGATCCGCGTCTGCGCCTGACCCGCTGCGCACACGCACCCGAGGCCTTCACCCCGCCGGGAACCTCGCTGAGCGGACGCACCACGGTGGGGGTGCGCTGTCGGGAACCGGAATCCTGGACCGTCTACATCCCCGCCATCGTGCGCGTGAATGTCCCGGTGGTGGTCACCAACGGCTTTCTGCAGCGCAACCGCCAGATCACCGCGGATGATGTCTCCCTCGAGGAATACGACACCGGTGAGTTGCGCCGCGGCTACTACCGTGACCCGGATGAGGTCATCGGGATGGTGCCGCGCACCGGCATCGGGCCGGACACGGTCCTGCGTCCGAGCCAGCTCCAGCCTCCCCTGCTGATCCACCGGGGCGATCGGGTGAGCATCCAGGCCGGTTCCGAACACTTCCGGATCAGCATGGAGGGTGAAGCCGAGGAGGACGGTCGCAAGGGCGAAACGGTGCGCGTGCGCAACCTCTCTTCGGGACGCGAGATCGATGCCGTGGTGGTCGCCCCGGGCCGGGTCCGGGTCCGGGGCGACTGAGCGTGCGGGTGACGGCGCCGAGTTGAATCCGTACACTGAGACGCTAAAGTTTCATCAGCGGAAGCCGATAGCTACGGTGCAGGCATACTAAACGGCAGAAAACCAATGGCCATAGAATTCAACAATCGCGCCGGTCTCGGGACCAACCGCAGCCCTGAACGCGTCGATACGCGCGAAAGTGGCGGGGTTCGGAACACCTCCACCAGCGCGGGTGACACGGCGGCCACCGACACCGTCAACCTCACCAGTACGGCTGAGCGGCTCAAGGAGCTGGAAACCTCCATGGCCGAACAGCCCGCCGTCGATCCTCATCGCGTCGACGAGGTCCGGCAGGCCATTGATGACGGCACCTTCGAAATCAATGCCGAGCGCATCGCCAACCAGCTTATCGAGACGGAGAATCTGCTGGCGAGCAGCGAGGATGGTTGATGGCCCGACACTCTGCGGATAGCGGCGACCGAGAAACCATCCTCCAGACCCTGCGAGAGCAGTTCGAGCTGGAGACCCGGGCCCTTGATGACCTCGAGGCCGCCCTCCAGTGCGAACACCAGGCACTGACCGACCGTCTTGCCGGACAACTCGACCGGTGCACCGAACAGAAACAGACAGCCATGGAAACGCTGGGTGTGGCCATTACCCAGCGTCTCGACTGGATGCGCGCCCGGGGCCTCGAGCCCACCGAAGCCGTTCTGGAGGAGCTCCTGACGCGCCTGGCCGGCTCGGAGAGCGAACTGGCCGGCCAGTGGCGGACCATCACCCGGCGCCTGACCGCCTGCCAGGAGCTCAACGAGGTGAATGGTCGTGTCCTCGATGCCACGCGCGAAAGTGTGGAACAGCTACTGGGGGTACTCCAGTCCGCCGGCGGACCCGAGCGCGGCAATGAGGCCGTGGAACTCTACACCGCCCGCGGCAAGTCGCGTAGCAGCCGCGGCGAAGGCGGCAACAGCCTGACCAAGGCGTAACCCCCGATGGCCGACACGGACGAAAGCGACGCCATTCGCAATCCCGCCCAGATCGCCGGTGTGCTCAAGCGCCTGCAGGACACCCGCAAGCTGATCAATGTCAGCACCCCCCAGTCGCACAACCGGATCCATACCAGCGCCGTGCTCGACGTCAACGCCGATCGCCGCATGGTCCTGCTGGACGAGCTGACGCCGCCGCCGAAGGATGTTCCGGGCCTGGTCGGCCATCGCATCGGGGTCTCGGCCCAGCTCGGCGGGGTCGACGTCAGCTTCGCCTCCGAGGTCAGCCGGATCCGCACCAAGGGGGGCACCACCTACTACATCATCGCTCTGCCCGGGAAACTCCTTTATCAACAGCGCCGCGAGCATTTCCGGGCGGCGGCCACCGCCGGGAGCTCCCACATCCCGGCCCGTCTCCACCCCGAGGGGCGTGACGACGCCCCGGTCATCGAGGGCGAACTCACCGATCTTTCCATCGGCGGCATGGGCATCCGACTGCCGCCCGGCACCGAACTGCCCGAGTCTTTCGAGTCCGGTCTCATCATCCCCCTGTGCTCGGTGGATCTGCCGGAACAGAAGGAACCACTGGAGTGCGAAGCGGAGCTGCGCAGCATCCGCGAGGACACCAACGCGATCCAGCTGGGGCTGCGTTTCAACCAGTTGGACCCCCGCGCCCACCGCATGGTGGAGAAGTACGTCGTGGCCCTGGACCGGAAACAGCGCCAGCGCGGCATCCAGTAGCGGTTCACAGCCTACGGCGCCTGTGGTAGGATTCGCGCTCTTCTTCGGAAGAGAATTCCTGGGGCCGTAGCTCAGTTGGGAGAGCGTCGCGTTCGCAACGCGAAGGTCGGGGGTTCGAACCCCCCCGGCTCCACCAGTTTCCCCTCCCGTCGGACCGCGAAACCCCGCCTCGGTAGCTCAGCTGGATAGAGCATTCCCCTCCTAAGGGAAAGGTCGCAGGTTCGAATCCTGCCCGGGGCGCCAGTTAAATCAATCACTTGGCCTCCGTGTCCGCCCCTCTCCTAGCTACCTTCAG
>JBNJEU010000117.1:0-2870 GCA_051746205.1 Pseudomonadota bacterium | reverse complement strand
CTGCTGCGCAAGTCGATCCCCGGTGGCGGACGTCTGCCGGTCATCGGCCTGGGGACCTGGCGGACCTTCAATGTCGGCAGCGATCCGGAGCTGCTGGCGGCGCGCACCGAGGTCGTGCGGGCCTTCCTCGAGCACGGCGGCGGCCTGATCGATTCGTCACCGATGTACGGCTCCGCGTCCGAGGTGGTGGGCCACGCACTCGACCAGCTGGGCCGACCGGATGCGCTCTTCGCCGCCGAGAAGGTCTGGAGCCCGGCCGGTGGCGGCACGCGCGAGCAGGTGGCCGGGCTGGCCGAGCACTGGGGCGTCGACCGCTTCGACCTGGTCCAGATACACAACCTCGTCGACTGGCGCGAGCACCTCGACGTCCTCCAGCGGATGAAGGCCGATGGCGAGATCGCCCACATCGGCATCACCACCTCGCACGGCCGCCGCCACGACCAGACCGAGCGCATCCTGCGGGAACACGACATCGATTTCGTCCAGCTGACCTACAACATCACCCACCGCCGGGCCGAGGACCGCCTGCTGCCGCTGGCGCGGGAAAGGGGCATCGGCGTGATCGCCAATCGCCCGTACGACGGAGGTCGCCTGATCAAGGGTCTCCAGCGTCGGCACGCGGTGCCCGAATGGGCCACGGAGGAATTCGGCTGCCGCACCTGGGCCGACTTCCTGCTCGGGTTCATCGTCAGCCACCCGGCGCTGACCTGCGCCATCCCGGCGACGACCCGCGTGGAGCACGTCATCGAGAACATGCGCGCCGGCCACGAGCCCATGCCGACACCGGCCACGCGGGAGCGCATGGCCCGTCACATCGCGTCGCTGTAATCCGCCATGAACGGCTGGCAGAGCTACCGCCTCGAAGACTTCATCCCGTTCACCCCGGCGGTCTACGGGCGCCTGCTGGAACGCGTGAACGACGCCTTCTGGCCGCTGCACCTCGTTGCTGTGGTGATCGGCCTGGCGGCCGTTCTGCTCGCCCTGCGCGGGAACGGGCGCACGGCCCTGGCCCTGCTCGTCCCCGCCTGGCTGACGAGCGGGATCCTCTTCCATCTGACGTTTTATGCCGAACTGAACTGGGCCGCCCCGTGGTTCGGCGGGGGGTTCATCGCTCAGGCGGCCCTGTTGCTCGCCCTGGTGTTCTTCGCCGGGACCGGCGGGACCCGGGAACCGGCCGGGGGGCCTTCCGCCTGGATCGGCGCGACGGTGGCGATGGTGTCCATGCTGGGCTATCCGGTGATCGCCGCCGCGACGGGTGCGGGTCTGAGCCGGGCCGAGACCTTCGGCCTGCACCCCGACCCCACGGCAATCGCCACGCTCGGCGTGCTGCTCATCGTCCTGCGCGGGCCCGCCTTCTGGCTCGCCTCGCTCATTCCGGTCCTGTGGGGCGTGATCGGGGCGTTGACCATGGTGGCGATGGGTGCAACCGGGTACTGAACCCGGTCGGCGCAGTGGCGATCATCGGCGGGACCGTGCTGGCGAGTTGCTTCAGGCGGCGACAAGCTTTCTGACCTTGAGCTCCTTGCGATGCTGCTCAGCATGCCAGAGCTCATACTGGGACTGCTGGTTCAGCCAACTCTCTGCCGAAGTATCAAACGCAATGGAAAGCCGAATGGCCATCTCTGGACTAATGCCGGCCTTGCCGTTCAACACAGCACTCAGGGTTTTACGACTGATTCCCAATGCTTCCGCAGCGGCCGTTACAGAGAGGCCCAAGGGCTCCAGACAAAGCTCGCGCAACACTTCACCAGGATGGGGGGGATCGTGCATCAACATCGGCGATACCTCAGTGGTAATCTTCATAGTTCACAATCTCGGCGTCTCCGTCCTGGAACCGGAAGGTCACGCGCCAGTTACCACTGACCGTGACTGACCAGATTCCGGCGCGATTTCCCGAGAGCTCATGCAGCCGAAGGCCTGGCAAGTCCATGTCATTGACGTCCGATGCCGCATTGAGCCTACCGAGAATCAATCGAAGCCTCTTCGCGTGGTCGGTCTGGATCCCTGCGGTGCTGCCAGTCTTGAAAAATCTGGCCAAGCCCTTGTGCTTGAAGCTTCGAATCATGCTGCAAGTGTAACCTGTAACGTGTCGGGTGTCGAACAAGGCATAGCGTAGCAATGAGTGAATTTGTTCCGGGGAATCTGGTCCCCCAAGGGCCCGCCCGAACTCGGGCGAGTTGTCCGGTTGCTGTGGTGATTTCCCGACCTCCAGCGTATGCGATAATGCGGCAGCGCTGACCGGCCGCTCGGCCGGGAAGTTCCACGAATCCAGGGGAGACCACCAGACCGATGAGCGCAGCCACCATGCGGATACACGATCCCGCGGCCACCGACGTCGTGGACGAATTCGACGTCTACACCGACCTGCTCCCGCTCGATGGCGCGCACGTCATCGAGCTGGGCTGCGGTGGTGCCGCCCACACCCGGGCCATCGCCGGCACCGGACGCCCGGCCTCGGTACTGGCCTGCGAGGTGGACACGATCCAGCACGGCAAGAACGTCGAGGCCGATGACGTCCCGGACACGGTGACCTTCACCTGTTCCGGCGCCGAGGCCATCCCGGCGGCCGACGACAGCGCCGACGCGGTGGTCATGTTCAAGTCCCTGCATCACGTGCCGGTGGAGGCCATGGACGCGGCCATGGCGGAGGTCGCCAGGGTGCTGCGCCCGGGCGGCCTGGCCTACATCTCGGAGCCGGTCTTCGCCGGGGACTTCAACGAGGTGCTGCGCCTGTTCCATGACGAGTCGGAGGTGCGCCGGGCGGCCTTCGAGGCGGTGCGGCGGGCCGTGGACCAGGGGGTGCTGGAGCTGTCGGAACAGCGCTTCTTCAACACCCGCAATGACTTCGAGGACTTCGCCGCGTTCGAGGA
>JBNJEU010000116.1:0-3030 GCA_051746205.1 Pseudomonadota bacterium | reverse complement strand
GCATGACGACCACACAGGAAAGCACCGTTGCCGAGGTCCTGCAGACCGACGTCCTGGTCTGCGGCCCCGAGATCAAGCTGGATGAGGCCGCGCGCCGGATGCGCGAGCGCAATTGCAGCTCCATCATCATCACCGAACAGGACCGGCCGGTGGGGATCTGGACCGAGCACGACGCCACCCGCCTCGACTTCTCCACCGAGGCGTTCTACCGGACCGCCATCACCGAGGTAATGAGCAGCCCGCTGAAGACCATCCCCCTGGACGCCACCATCGATGAAGCGGCCATGCGCTTTCGCGAGGAACGGGTCCGCCACTTCGTGGCCATCGGTGACGGCGGGCGACTGGCCGGCATCCTCTCCCAGACCGACGTCACCCTGGGCCACAGCATCGATCACTACCTCACCCTGCGCCCGGTGACCACGGCCATCCGCTCCGGGATCCCGCGTCTCGATGCCGACCTCATGCTGCACGAGGGGGTGGACGAGATGCGCCGCATGCAGGGTGATGCCGCCATTGTCGACTTCCCGGATGGACAGCGCGGCATCATCACCGAGCGCGATCTGGTGCGACTGGTCGCCGAACACTGCCACACGGGAACCGTGGGCGACTTCGCCAGCGTCCCGCTGCGCACCATGCCGGCGGACGAGTCCCTGCTCTCGGCGCGCAACCTGCTGGAGCGCGAGGGCATCCGCCATCTGGGCGTGGTCGACGCGCAGGACGACCTCACCGGCATCCTGGCCATCTCCGACATCCTGCAGATCCTGCAGAACGACTATCTGCAGAAGCTCACCGAGACCCTGCGCGAACGCGACGAGCAGCTGATCCGCTCGCGGCGCGACCTGCAACTGGCCAAGCGGGTCATCAACTCGGCCCACAACGCCATCGTCATCGCCAACCTGTCCGGCGCCATCGAATTCGCCAACCCCGCCTTCGCGCAGCTCACCGGCCACGACCCCGATGCCCTCATCGGGCAGCCCGTGGTGGAGACCCTGGTCCGGGACGACAACGAACGCGCACTGCTGCGCGAGCAGCTGGACCAGCGGGAGTACTGGGAGGGCGAACTGACCGGTCTCCACGCCAGCGGCGATCTGCTGCTGCTCTGGGCCTCGGTGGAGTTCAGCGTCTGCACCGAAAGCGAGGAGGCCCAGTACATCATCAACCTCGACGACATCAGCGAGCGCAAGGCCCTGGAGGAGCGGACCCGCTATCTGGCCTACTACGATCCCCTCACCGGACTGCCCAACCGCACCCTGTTCCTCGACCGTCTGGAACACGCGATCCAGAGCGACCAGCGCCATCAGCGGCGGGGCGCCCTGCTGTTCATGGACCTGGATAACTTCAAGACCCTCAACGACGTGCGCGGCCACGAGGCCGGCGACGAGCTGCTGCGCCAGATTGCCGGCCGGCTCGGCGCGAACCTCCGCGACGAGGACACGGTGGCGCGCTTCGGCGGGGACGAATTCGTGGTCCTGCTGCCGGAACTCGACGGCCGTCGGGAGGATGCCCTGCAGGCGGCGCTGGGCGTGGCGGACAAACTTCGCCTGGCCGTCTCCGAACCGGTGGATCTGGGCGGTTTCAGCCACCAGGTGGGGCTGAGCATCGGCATTACCGCCTTTCCACGGGGCGGCGACACCGCCGAGGAGCTGCTCAAGGAGGCCGACACCGCCATGTACCGGGCGAAGGAATCGGGACGCAACGCGGTGCGCTGCTTCGAGGCCGCCATGCAGGCCGAACTGGAGTCGCGCCTGGCCCTGGAACAGGATCTGCGCGGGGCGCTGGCCAACGATCAGTTCGCCCTCTTCCTTCAGCCCCAGTACGGTCGTGACGGCCAGCCGGTCGGCGCCGAGGTCCTGCTGCGCTGGGAGCACCCGGAGCGCGGCACCCTGAATCCCGGCGAGTTCATTACACTGGCCGAGGAGAGCGGCCTCATCGTCGCCATCGGCGAGTGGGTGCTCACCGAGACCTGCCGCCTCCAGGCCCGTCTGGCGGAACGCGGCGAGGACCAGTCCATCGCCGTGAACATCAGCCTGCGCCAGTTCCAGGAACCCGATTTCGTCCAGCGGGTCCTCGTCATCATCAAGCAGACGGGGGCCGACCCGGAGCGGCTGGTGCTGGAGCTCACCGAGAACGTGGTCCTCCACGATCTGGACCAGACAAAGGCGCGGATGGATCAGCTCCGCGCCCACGGCATCCGCTTCTCGGTGGACGATTTCGGCACCGGCTACTCGTCACTGACCTACCTGAGCCGGCTGCCGCTGCACGAGATCAAGATCGACCGCGCCTTCGTCCGCGACATGGACGATGACGGGCAGGACAACCGGCAGGTGGGAACCATCCTCGCCATCGCCGATCACCTCTCCCTGCGGGTGGTGGCCGAGGGGGTGGAGACCTGCGAGCAGCACGACTACCTGGATGGGCAGGCGTGTCCGGCCTATCAGGGATACTACTTCGCGCGGCCGATGCCGGTGCGGGAGTATCTGGCGGGGGCGCGGCACTGAACCAGGTCGATGGGAAGGGAACGGTCCCCCTTTATACCTCTGTGTGGGAGGCCATGGCGGCTGCGAAGCAGGGCTCCGGGGGGCGGGTGGACCGGACGGGGGCCGCTGTGAATCCATCCGTGTACGCTCGACGGCCGCATCCCTGCGGCCGACGCCCCCGTCCGGTCCACCCGCCCCCCGGAGCCCGCGACTGTGCAGGCCGAACAAGCTCGCCTGGTGGCGGAGATCCTACTGCTGTTCGAGGACGCAGGTGGTGGAGGAGCCGGCTGTCCCTGGGGCCGCCACCGTGAGCGTGAAGACAGCCGCGTTCTCGTCGGGGTCGGAGCTGGCATTGGCCGTATAGCGGTTCGCGTCGAAGCTGGGCATCATCGCCTCCACACGTGAGAGGTCACATGCCGCAGCCTGCTCCTCGGTGACGGTGACACAGTCCTGCCCGTTCAGGCGACAGTTGGCAAAGTTCATGGTATTGGCCGAGCTGATCGAGGCCCCCTGCGCCACCAGCGCCGTCTCCTCCGCCGACTCGGTGATGCCG
>JBNJEU010000115.1:0-3116 GCA_051746205.1 Pseudomonadota bacterium | reverse complement strand
CGAGGAGCCGGCATGACCCGTTCCAACCAGTGGCATGACATCCCGCACCACGTTCGCCGCCTGAGCGCGGCGGCGGCCCGGCCGTTCTGGCGCTTCGCCGATTCCCTCTGCACCACCGGTCTGCTGCTGGCCACGCTCTTCTTCGCCGCCTCGCTGACGCCGAGTCTGGTGCCGCGCCCCTGGCTGATGCAGGGGGTGCTCTCGGGGCTGTCGCTGGTGGCGGGCTACGGCATCGGGGTGGGGGTGCGCTGGCTGTGGCAGTACCTGGAGCTGCCGAAGTGGGGCGCGCGGCTGCACCGCGTGACCGTGATGGTGGCCAGCGTCGTGCTGTTGACGGTGGCGCTGATCTTCCTCTGGCGGGCCGGCGCATGGCAGAACGCGATCCGCGCGCTGATGGAGTTGCCGCCGGTGGAGACGGTCCACCACTTCCGGGTGGGGGGCGTCGCGCTGGGGGTCTTCGCGGCGGGGCTGGTGGTCGGCCGCCTGTTCCGGTTGACCGTCCTTGCCGTGGCGGGGCGGTTGCGTCGCTTCATCCCCCGGCGCATCGCCAACGTCGCCGGCGCGCTGGTGGCGCTGTTGCTCTTCTGGACCGTCATCGACGGCCTGCTCTTCCGCCAGGTGCTGGAGACCATGGACAACTCCTTCCAGCAGGTCGACGCGCGCCTGGAGCCGGACGTGGCGCGGCCCGAGGGGCCGCTGAAGACCGGCAGCGACGCGTCGTTGATCGGCTGGGAGGGCCTGGGGCGGCAGGGGCGCATCCACGTCAGCGGCGGCCCGGACCGCGATGCCATCGCGGAGCTGAGCGGGGCGCGGGCCGAGGAGCCGCTGCGGGTCTATGTCGGCCTGAATTCGGCGGCGACCATCGAGGCGCGCGCCGAGCTGGCGCTGGCGGAGATGCGCCGGGTCGGGGCCTTCGAGCGCTCGGCGCTGGTGCTGGTCACGCCCACCGGCAGTGGCTGGATCGACCCGTCGGCCCTGGACACCGTGGAATACCTCCACCACGGCGACATCGCCAGTGTCGCCGTGCAGTACTCCTATCTGCCGAGCTGGCTGTCACTGCTGGTCGAGGGGGAGTACGGCCACCAGACCGCGCGGGCGCTGTTCCGGACGGTCTACGAGCACTGGACCGACCTGCCGGAGTCCGAGCGCCCGGAACTCTACCTCCACGGCCTGAGCCTCGGGGCGCTGAATTCCCAGCGCGCCATGGATTTCTACGATGTGATCGGCGATCCGGTGGACGGGGCGCTGTGGAGCGGCCCGCCCTACCGCAGCGAGGTGTGGCGGGAGATCACCCGGCAGCGCCGGCCCGGTTCGCCGGCCTGGCTGCCGCGCTTTCGCGACGATTCACTGGTGCGTTTCGCCAATCAGTACACCGACGCGCGCGACATCGACGCCCCGTGGGGGCCGATGCGGATCCTCTTCCTGCAGCACGCCAGCGACCCGATCACCTTCTTCGAGCCGAGCGCCTTCTACCAGCGGCCGGAGTGGATGGAGGCGCCGCGCGGGCCGGACGTGGCCGACGAGCTGCGCTGGTTCCCCATCGTCACCGGTCTGCAACTGGCGGTGGACGTCATCGCCAACGACACCGCGCCGCCGGGCTACGGCCATGTCTACACCCCGGCCGAATACATCGACGCCTGGCTCGGCGTCAGCGAACCGCCGGGCTGGACGCCGGAGGCGGTGGCGCGGCTGAAGACCCGTCACCGGTAGGGGATCGGCCCGACGCGGCCTGTCCCCACCCTGCTCGGACTCCGAGTTCCGGCCTTCGGTCCCGGCCATGGGGAGAGGCCGTGTCGGGCCTGTCCCCGTCCCACCCGACCCGCTACACTGCCCCCCTGCAACAAGAGGAGCCCGCCGTGAGTACCATCGACACCGACGCCGTAAAGACGTATCTGCTGGATCTCCAGGACCGGATCTGCGACGAACTGGCCGCCGAGGATGGCGGCGCGACCTTCGAGGAGGACGCCTGGGAGCGCGAGGCCGGCGGCGGTGGCCGCACCCGGGTGCTGGCCGAGGGCGATGTCTTCGAGCAGGGCGGCGTGAACTTCTCCCACGTCTTCGGCGGCGAGCTGCCGGCGGCGGCGTCGGCGCGGCGGCCGGAGCTGGCGGGGCGCCGCTTCCAGGCCATGGGCGTGTCGCTGGTGATCCATCCGCGCAACCCCCACGTGCCCACCTCCCACGCCAACGTGCGCTTCTTCGTCGCCGAGAAGGAGGGCGAGCCGCCGGTCTGGTGGTTCGGCGGCGGCTTCGACCTGACGCCGTTCTACCCGGTCCACGCGGACGTGCTGCACTGGCACCGCACCGCCCGCGCCGCCTGCGCGCCCTTCGGCGAGGACGTCTACCCGGCGTACAAGCAGTGGTGCGACGACTATTTCCATATCAAGCACCGCGACGAGACGCGCGGCGTCGGCGGCCTCTTCTTCGACGACCTCAACGAGTGGGGCTTCGACGACAGCTTCGCCTTCCTGAAGAGTGTGGGCGACCACTACGTTCCCGCCTACCGCCCCATCGTCGCCGCCCGCAAGGCGACGCCGTACACCGAGGCGGAGCGCGACTTCCAGCTCTACCGCCGGGGCCGCTACGTGGAGTTCAACCTGGTCTATGACCGTGGCACCCTGTTCGGCCTCCAGAGCGGCGGCCGCACCGAGTCGATCCTGATGTCCATGCCGCCGCTGGCGCGCTGGCGCTACAACTGGAGCCCGGAGCCGGGCAGCCCCGAGGCAAACCTCTACGACAACTACCTGCGGCCACGGGATTGGCTGGGGGAAGCGGGGGAGTGAACTGAGCGGAGTCAGGCAGAGAGGGCGGAAATGTGCTCTAGTGTGTCGCCCAGACTGCGTCGCGCCTCTTCCAGTTCATAATCGTCCTGAAGCCCCATCCAGAACTCGGGGGTGGTGCCGAAGTAGCGAGCCAGGCGCAGGGCCGTGTCGGCGGTCAACGCTCGTTTGCCGTGCACGATCTCGTTGATACGGCGGGGTGACACGCCGATGGCACGACCAAGGGCGTTTTGACTGATCCCCAGAGGTACCAGGAACTCTTCCCGGAGTACCTCGCCGGGGTGGACGTTATTGAGTTGCTGAACCATGTCGTCTCCTAGTGATAATCGACGATCTCGA
>JBNJEU010000114.1:0-3163 GCA_051746205.1 Pseudomonadota bacterium | reverse complement strand
TGAACGAGGCCGCCGTCATCGACGCCACCCTGGTGCGGCTGCAGCCCCTGCGGGAGCGGGGCGCGGAGGTGATTCTGGCTGATGGCGGCAGCGACGACGGCACCGTCGAGCGTGCCGCCGGCCAGGTCGACCGGGTGGTCGCGGCGCCGCCGGGGCGCGCCCGCCAGATGAACGCCGGGGCGGCCGCGGCCGGCGGCGAGTGGCTCTGGTTCCTCCACGCCGACACCGTCGTGCCCGCCGAGGCGGACGCGATGATCCCGGCCGCGCTGGTGGCGGCCGGGCGCGAATGGGGCCGCTGCCGGGTGCGCCTCTCCGGACGCCACCCCCTGTTCCGGATCATCGAACGGCTGATGAACCTGCGTTCCTGTCTCACCGGCATCGCCACCGGCGATCAGGGCCTCGTCGTTCAGCGCGCCGCCTTCGAGGTGGTGGGCGGTTATCCCGAGCTGCCGCTGATGGAGGACATCGAACTCTCCCGCGCCCTGCGCCGACGCGGCCGCCCCGTCTGTCTGGCGACCACCCTGACCACCTCCAGCCGGCGCTGGGAGGCCAACGGCATCCTGCGCACCGTGGTCCTGATGTGGGGCCTGCGCCTGCGCTGGTTCCTTGGCGCCGACGTCGCCGGTCTGGCACGGCGGTATCGATGAGCGGTGGTCGTCAGCTGCTGATCATGGCGCGCGCCCCGGTGCCGGGGGCGTGCAAGACCCGGCTGATTCCCGCCCTCGGGGCGGCGGGGGCGGCCGCCCTCCAGCGGCGCCTGCTGCACCACATCCTGACCGAGGCCGCCCGGGTTCGGGGGGCCACCCTCACCATCCATGCCCATCCCGACACCGAACACCCGCTGCTGCGCGAGTGGGCGGCCGAATTCGGGGCGCGGCTGCGGCCTCAGCAGGGGAGCGATCTCGGCGAGCGCATGGCCCACGCGCTGGCACGCGCCCTGGCCGACGGCGGCCCGGCGGTGCTCGTCGGCAGCGACTCGCCGGGGTACGCGACGGACTATCTGGAGGCGGCCTTCGCGGCCCTGGAGGCGGGCCATCCGATGGTCCTCGGCCCGGCCGTGGATGGCGGCTACGTCCTCATCGGCCTGAACCGGTTCGAACCGGCCCTGTTCCGCGACATCCCGTGGGGCGGCGAGCGGGTGGCGGCACGCACCCGCGAACGCGCCGCCGCGGCCGGCCTGCGGCCGTTCGAGCTGGAACCGCTGGCCGACATCGACACCCCGGCGGACATCCCCCCGGGCTGGTCCCCGTGAAGGGGCGCCGTCAGCCGTAGCGCCCGTCGATGCGCGCCTTCACCAGCATCGGCGCGTAGACCACCACGAAGCCGCCGAAGGCCGCCACCCAGAGCGCCTGGGAGGCGCCCATCCAGACGGCGTCGAGGCCCGGCCACAGCAGCGGCCCGGCCACCCGCGCCAGGGCACCGACGGCCAGCAGCGCGAACAGCGGCCCGAGCACGCGCGGCGGGTCGAAGACGTTGCGCCCGGTATGGCCCAGCGCCACGCGGGTCATCATCCCCAGGGTCATCAGGCCGATGCCGCCGTAGGTGAAGGCGTGCAGCGCCGCCATCGGGTCCAGCGGCGTGAACCCGGCCACGGCGCGCAGGGCGAAGCCGACCACGATCCAGGCGGAGGCGAGCAGCAGCACCCAGAGCAGCGGCTTGCGCCAGATGGCGTGGCTGTACCAGCCGGCCAGCCGCACCGCCAGGACCAGCGCCATGGCCCCGGCCACCACCGCCGCCAGGGTCGGCCACGGCAGGAAGACCTCCAGCAGCCAGAAGGCGATCATCAGCCCCATCGCGGCCCGATCCAGCGCCACCCGGTTCACCGGGGTGAAGGCGCCGTCGAGCCCGCGTTCGATGAAGAACGGCAGCACCCGTCGGCTCATCAGCAGGATCAGCGAGAGCACGATATACAGGCCGGAGTGGAGCCCCGGCTGCTGGCCGTTGGCCACCCAGCCGAAGGCGCCGAGGTAGAACAGGCCGTTGCTCGCCCCGAGCAGCGCGACCTTGCCGAGCACCGCCAGCTGCCCCCACTGGCGCGCCCGCCACACCGGCCGGGCCAGCGCCGCCAGCAGCCAGACGATGAAGGCGGTGTCGAACAGCGCCATGGCCACCAGCCCGGCATCCCCGAACAGCGCCGCCACCCGGCCGCCGAGCCAGAGCCCGGCCAGAGCCAGCAGCGCCGGGCCGTGGGTGGTCTGCACCCCGGTCCAGTTGCGCACCGCCGTGAGCAGGAAGCCGGCGATGGCCGCCAGGGCGTAACCGAAGATCAGGGTGTGGCCGTGCCAAGCGAACGGCCCGCCGAAGGCGGCCGTCGGCACGGCGGTGATGTCCACCAGGTAGAGCCACGCCCACAGGCCGACAACGACGACCGCGTGGAGCCCGGCCAGCAGGAAGAAGGGGCGGAAGCCGAGGTGGTCCAGGGCGAAGCGGTGGCGACCCGGCTCCTCGATGCTCACTTTCACGGGATGCCTCCCGCCTGCTCGGGATCCCCGAGACGGGCGACCACCGGGAGGATCCGCCAGGCGAACAGTGCCAGCCCCAGCCAGGCCAGCAGGGCGCCGCCCAGCGCCACCGCGTTCCACGCCAGACCATGGCCGATGAAGAATCCGATGACGCCGGCGTGCGCGAGACCCTGCTGCGTCCAGCTCCACACGCCCATGGGCAGCGGCCGGCCGGTGAAGCGCGGCAGCATGTGTTCACCGAGGCCGTAGAGGAAGAAGCTCAGGAAGCCGAGGGTGAACAGGTGCAGCGCCCCCGGGTGGAAGGCCCCGCCGGCGGTCAGACCCGCGCCGTCGCGCCACGCCTCGAGCATCAGAAGGAAGCCGGCGAGGACCAGGTAGATCGCCGCCGCCCCCAGGGCCGCCCGGCTGCTCCCGGCCAGGCCGAGCCCGATGTGGCGGGTGGCCGAGGCCGCCTTCGGCGCCGCGTCCGGCACCAGCTCCAGTGCCCGGCCGCGGTCCACCAGGCCGACGGCGGCCAGCTCGCCGTCGACCACCACCGCCGGCACCGAGCGGATCCGCAGCCGCTGCACCAGCGCCCGCCCCTCCGGCTGGGCCATGTCCACCACCTGGAAACGGATGGTGCGCTCCCCCGCCAACTGCTGCCAGACCGTTTCCGCCTGATGGCAGCTGGGGCACCACTCCGAGACCAGCAGCTGGACGTC
>JBNJEU010000113.1:0-3196 GCA_051746205.1 Pseudomonadota bacterium | reverse complement strand
CTCTGGGAAGGCGAGGCGAGTCTGTGCCGGGGCGACGAACCGATTCCGCTCCATTTGACCCTGGTGGCCGACACCCGCACCGACGGCCCGGAACCGGGCCTGCTGCTGGCACTGATGGTACCGCGCGGCGGCATGGTCGAGGTCCCCGCCGGTCGAGACCCCACCACCACGGGTTCCGAAGTGCCCCGTATCGAGCCGACCAGTCCCGCCCTGCAACGACTGGCCGTGCCGCTCTATCAGGAGACGCGCTTCCTCGACCCGACAGCCATCACCCACCTCGGTGCCGACGGCCATTACACCCGGATCCACGGCCCCCGCAATGTCCTGCTGGCCAGCCAGCCGCTCGGAAGCTTCGAAGCGGAGCTGCCGGATTGTTTCCTGCGCGTCCATCGCAGCTTCGTGGTGAATCTCGCCCATGTCGACGCCCTGCTCCGGGAGGACGGCGGCCACGCCCTGCGCCTCGACGACACCGCCGGGACCCTCATCCCGGTGAGCCGGCGCCGCCTCGCCCTGGTTCAGGAGCAACTTGGCACCACTCACGCGGATTAATCGACCTTTCGTTCATCTTCGATCCATCTGGAGAAAACACCTCTCGCGTTTTGCGCGACCGTTCTTTTACACTCAACGGTTATTCCGAACTCACGGGCACCGCATGCGCGAGTGGCCCGCCGAGACACGCAGGAGAGATCGTACTGTGATGACACAGGACAGGCCATCCGCACGCATGCACCTGCTCGTGGTCGAGGACAACCCGGACGACGCACTGCTCATCGAGGAGTACCTCGACCTGTCGCCGGTGGTGGACTGCACGCTGCACCGCGTGGTCCGTCTGGCCGAGGCCGTGGAATGGCTGGCCGAGAACCGCGTCGACGCCGTGCTCCTCGATCTCGGGCTGCCGGACAGCAACGGCATCGAGACCGTGCGCCGCTTCTTTCGCGAGGCCGGCCAGTGGCCACTCATTGTCCTCACCGGCCACGACGACACCGATGTCGGCATCGAGGCCATCCAGCTCGGGGCCCAGGACTACCTGGTCAAGGGCCGTCTCGATCCGGACCTGCTGGGCCGAGTCATGCTCTACTCCTGGGAGCGCAATCAGGTCCAGAGTGAACTGCGCCTGCTGGCCGCAGCCTTCGAATCCGCCCATGCCATCTTCATCACCAACCACGCGGGGCTCATCGAGCGGGTCAACCCGGCGTTCGAGGCCGTCACCGGCTACAGTGCCAAAGAGGCCATCGGTCAGACCCCCGCTCTACTGAAATCGGGCCACCACGATCCGGAATTCTACCGTCGGATGTGGCGCGCGCTGGAACAGGACGGTCAGTGGAGCGGCGAAGTCTGGAACCGGCGCCGGGACGGCTCCGTCTTTCCGGAGTGGGAATCGATTACCGCGCTGCGTGACGAAAAGGGCGAGGTGACCCACTACGTGGCGATCTTCCACGACATCACCCACCAGAAGGAGCTGGAGGCGCAACTGGAACGGCGCGCCACCCACGACACCCTCACCGACATCCTGAACCGGCGCAAGCTCGATGAACATCTCGCCCACGAAGTGGCGCGCCATCACCGCGACCACCAACCCCTGGCCCTGGTCATCCTGGATATCGACCATTTCAAAAGATTCAACGACACGCATGGCCACCAGCTCGGTGATCGGGTCCTGATCGAAGTCGTGAATCGTGTGGGAGGCCGCCTGCGCGCCACCGACGTGTTCGGGCGCTGGGGCGGCGAGGAGTTCCTCGCCATCCTGCCGGATACCGACCTGAAAGGGGCCGCTGCCCTGGCCGAGGAGCTGCGCGAGTATGTGGCCAGCACGCCGATGGAGGAAGGCGTCGCGGGCGTCACCATCAGCCTCGGCGTTGCGACGCTCGAGGACGATGATTCCGCCGAGGAGCTGCTGAAGCGGGCCGACGATGCCCTCTACCAGGCCAAGGAGGAAGGGCGCGACCGCATCATCATCGCTTCCTGAAGGGCTCCGATGGCGTTTGCAGCGTCACCCACCTCTGCCGACACGACTGACTCGCGAGCTGGACGAGAAGGTGAGTTGTCAACACCCTGCTCGTCGCGTTCCGGGCTTGACATCCGACCAGAGTGGCGTCCCATTGAACAATCAATCGCTTACAAAATAAAACTTGAAACAGTGGGTTACGAGCGTCGGTCATTCGATGACCAATCTGAGACCCCCCAAGACGAGTCAGATAGTTAGCACTCCATCCCGCATCCTTTCCACAGGGTTTTCCACAGGTTCTGTGGACAAGCGCACCCGGCCAGGAAGCAAGAAACGGATGGTCGCCCCCTGGCCGCGACCCGCCGACTCCGCTGTCATCCAGCCGCCATGGTTCTCGACGATACGCCGCGCCAGTGCCAGTCCGAGACCGGTACCCCCACCGTCCTGATCCGGATACAGGCGTTCGAACAGACGGAAGATCCGCTCGCCGTATTCCGGTTCGAAACCCCGACCGTTGTCGCTGAAGATAATTTGTACACCCTCGACACCTTCCTCGATGTGGATGTGCACTTCCGGCGGCTCATCCAGCCGGGCGTAGACGCGCGCATTGGCCAGCAACTGCCGGAAGAGTTCCACCAGCTCACCGAAGTCGGCATAAACCGGCGGTGGCGGATCCGGTTCAAAGACCACTCGCACCGCCTCCGCATCGTCGCCCCTCGCCGCGAGCAGGGACTGGGCGCTGTTCACGACCTGCTCCAGCCTCACGGTCTCACGCACGGGCACGGTGGTCTGGTGCGCAAGGTAGCGCTGCAGATCCATCAACAGCGCGCTCATCCGCTGGTTCTGCTGCTCCATGCGCTGCCAGTCCGTACCCTCGGTCACTGCTTCGGGGAGCTCCCGATGCAGACGCTGGCTATAGGCCGTCAAGCGGCGCACCGGCTCCATCAGATGGTGCGCGGAGATCTCCGCCAACCGCCTCAACTCTGCGTTGTTGCGTTCCAGATCCCGTTTCGCCGTCTCCAGCTCGTGACGACTCCGTTCCAGCATGCGGATCTTGTTCTGGGCCACCTCCACCAGGCCGGCCACGGTGGCCAGAAAGCCCAGCTGTTGCTCGTCCGGCTCGGCCTGACGCTCCAGCCAGTTGAGGACAAGCAGGTGATGGCCTCCCTTCCGGAAGGCAAAGGGATACCAGAGCAGCGTGCCGATGCTCATCTGCTCGTGCAGGATCGCGGCCGCACCATCCTCGCTCAG
>JBNJEU010000112.1:0-3236 GCA_051746205.1 Pseudomonadota bacterium | reverse complement strand
CGACAGGCTGCTGGCCGCCCTGGAGGGCCGGGAGGCGATGGCCGACTCACTGGGGCTCGCGGAGCACGAGCGCCACCTCTTCCTGCGTTAGAGAGGACCTTCTCCTCCCCCGACTCAATCCGTGCCCATCCGCGCCTTCAAAAGGGGACTGTCCCCTTTTTCACCCCCTCTAGAACACGATCCCGACGATGTCCCGGAAGTGCCTGGCGAAGTGCACGGTGAGCCCCTCGCGCAGGTAGTCGGGGAGTTCGTCGTAGTCGCGCCGGTTGCCCTCGGGGAGGATGAGTTCGTGGATCCCGGCGCGGCGGGCGGCGATGACCTTTTCGCGGATCCCGCCGACGGGGTAGACGTGGCCGCCGAGGGTCATCTCGCCGGTCATGGCCAGGGGGCGTTTGACCGGCTCGTTGCGCGCCAGGGAGAGCAGGGCGGTGGCCATGGTGACGCCGGCGCTGGGGCCGTCCTTGGGGGTCGAGCCCTCGGGCACGTGCAGGTGGATGTAGGACTTGTCGAAGTAGGCCGTGTCGCCCTTGAACGGCTTCAGGTTGGCGGCGATGTAGCTGTGGGCGATGGCGGCGGACTCCTGCATGACCTCGCCGAGCTGGCCGGTGAGCTTGAAGCCGCGCTGTTCGGTGTGGATCCGCGCGGCCTCCACCGGCAGGGTGGTGCCGCCCATGGTGGTCCACGCCAGCCCGGTGACGACGCCGACGCCGGTGAGCAGCCGTTCGCGCTGGAACGACGGCGGCCCCAAATACGTCTCCACCTGCTTGACGTTGAGGCGGATGGGTCCGCTCTCGCCCTCGTCGCGCTCCAGCAGCTCCACGGCGGCCTTGCGCACCAGCCGGCCGAGCTGCTTTTCCAGACTGCGCACGCCGGCCTCGCGGGCGTAGCCCTCGATGATGTGGCGCAGGGCGGCGTCGGTGAGCGGCAACTGACCCTTCTTCAGCCCGGCGCGCTTGAGCTGGCGCGGCCAGAGGTGGTGCTTGGCGATGGCGACCTTCTCCTCGGCGATGTAGCCGGACAGCCGGATCACCTCCATGCGGTCCAGCAGCGGCCCCGGCACGGTGTCGAGCTGGTTGGCGGTGCAGATGAAGACGCACTTGGAGAGGTCGAAGCGCACATCCAGGTAGTGGTCGAGGAATTCGCTGTTCTGCTCCGGATCGAGCACCTCCAGCAGCGCCGAGGCGGGATCGCCCTGGAAGGAGATCCCGAGCTTGTCGACCTCGTCGAGCATGATCACCGGGTTCTCGGTCTGGACATCCTTCAGCGCCTGGATGAGCTTGCCCGGCATGGCGCCGATGTAGGTGCGCCGGTGGCCCTTGATCTCGGCCTCGTCGCGCATGCCGCCCAGCGAGAAGCGGTAGAACGTGCGCCCGACCGCCTCGGCCACGGAGCGGCCGACGGAGGTCTTGCCGACCCCGGGCGGGCCCACCAGCAGCAGGATGGAGCCGCCGATGTCGCCGCGCAGGGCGCCGACGGCGAGGAATTCGATGATCCGGTCCTTCACGTCCTCGAGGCCGTCGTGGTCGCGGTCGAGGATCTTTCGTGCGCGCGGGATGTCGAGCTGGTCCTCGGAGTGCAGCCCCCACGGCAGGCTGGTGATCCAGTCCAGGTAGTTGCGGGTAACGCCGTACTCCGGTGAGCCGGTCTCCAGCATCTCGAGCTTCTGCAGCTCCTCGTCGATGCGCGCCTGCGCCGCCTCGGGGACGGTGAGCGGCTCCAGCCGCTCGCGGAAGCGCTCGACATCGGCGGTGCGGTCGTCCTTGGCGATGCCGAGCTCCTTCTGGATCGCCTTGAGCTGCTCGCGCAGGAAGAACTGGCGCTGCTGCTCGTTCATGCGCTGTTCCACCTGCTCGTGGATCTGCGCCTGGAGCTTGGCCACCTCGACCTCCTTCTTCACCAGCACCAGCACCTTCTCCATGCGCTTGCGCAGGTTGAAGGTGCCGAGGACCTCCTGGAGGTCCTCGCGCTCGGCGGTGGTCAGCGCGGCGGCGAAGTCGGACAGCGGCGACGGCTCGTTGGGGCTGAAGCGGTTGAGGAAGAAGCGCAGCTCCTCGCTGTAGAGCGGGTTGAGGGGCGTGAGCTCCTTCAGCGAGTTGATGATGGCCACGGCGTAGGCGCGCAGCTCGTCGCTCTCGTCGGTGCTCGGCTGTTCGCTGGGGTACTCGACCTCCACCTCGAACGGCGGCTCGCGCGAGATCCAGTGCCGGATCCGGAAGCGCTGCAACCCCTCGGCGATGAACTGGATCTTGCCGGAGTGGCGCGCCGCCTGGTGGATCCGCACCAGGCTGCCGGTGGCATAGCAGTCCTCCGGGGTGGCGTCGTGGGGGTCCTCGGCGTCGGTGAGCACCAGCCCGAGCATGCGGTGGGGGGTGTCGCCGGCCTTGTGCAGGGTCTCCAGCCAGTCGGCCTCGTCCACCACCAGCGGCATGGTCTGGGCCGGGAAGAACGGGCGCTCGGGCACCGGCAGCAGGAAGATCCGGGTCGGCCGCACCTTCGCCGCGACCTCCAGCGCCTGACCGGTGCTCTCGTCGTCCTCGTCGGGGAGGATGAGTTCCGGTTCGTCGTCGTCGCCGTCGTATTCCTGCTCGAATTCGGAATCGTGGTCCTGGGTCATGGTGCGCGCCGTTTGCGGTGGTCGGTGTGTTGATGATGGTGGCGGGAGGGGGCGGCTTCAACCCCCGATGCGTCGACACGCGCGCGCGGCTGGTCGATAATCGGCCCCGGGACACGGAAAGGCACGGGAATCGAGCATGCGGCTATCCGAACGCAATCGGGCGATCATTCGCGATACCGTCCGCGAGGTGGTGGGCGAGGAGGCGGATGTCCACCTGTTCGGCTCGCGTACCGATGACACCGGTCGGGGGGGCGACATCGATCTCCTGATCACGTCGGACACGCCGGTGGTCGAGCGCGAGCGCAAGGCGCTGCGTGTCGTGGCGCGGCTGCAGCGGCGGCTGGGGGACCAGCCCATCGATGTGCTGATCGTCGATCCGGATACGCCGCTTCAGGCCGTTCATCGCGAGGCGCTGCGCACGGGGGTGCGGCTGTGAACGGCGGGACTCTGCTCCCCGTGGAACGCTTCCTCCACACCCTCGGTATCGTGCAGCGGGAGGAGCCACCTGGCCTGGAGTCGGGTCATCCCCACTGCCGCCGTAATCGCTCCCGGTTCATCGCCAGCCACTGCATGCCGATGATCGGCGCGGCGGAGTCGATGCGGCCGGCCTCGACCAGCGCCC
>JBNJEU010000111.1:0-3286 GCA_051746205.1 Pseudomonadota bacterium | reverse complement strand
GTAGGCCGGGCGGGTGTTCAGCACGAACAGCGCATCGCGGTAGTAGTGGTCGAGCTGGCGCACGGGCTGGTAATTGCCGCGATCGGAGAAGGCCGTGTAGTCGGCCAGCCTCCAGCTCCTCGACGAATGGAAGCTGGGGATGTCGTTGGCCTTGAACACCCGGTGCAGGGTCTGGGTCCCCGTGCGCGGATGGCCGATGACGAAATAGCGGCGCCCGTCCGGCTCCCCCTTCGGGCCCAGATGGAACCGCAGGCGGTTGCGGAGGCTGACCGTGCGGTGCTCCAGCTGATGGATGTCCAGGATGGACGGTTTTCTGGCCATGATGTCCCTGTTCTCCGGGTGGCGTTGAATTCAGGCAGCCGGCGGCTCGAAGCGGTAGTCCAGCAGTTCGAGGTCGCGCCGGTAGTGGTCGCCCACCAGCTCCACCAGCTCGTCGGTGTAGTAGCGCCGGTAATCCTCGCGATCGGTGGCCCGGCGCAGGTGGGGCAGTGCGAACGGCGCGATGCCGATGCGCTCGCAGATGGTGTCGAAGTCGTCCTGCAGGCGCTCGTAGCGGCCGATGAAATCGACAATGATCTCGCCGCGCAGGTTGATCAGGTACTCGTGCTGCAGCTCGGCGGAGGTGTCGAGCATGTAGTTGTACGGGCGCTCCGGGTCGAACTTGAGCTTGAGGAAGTCCTCGAAGGTCTTCACCCCGGCCACCACCTTCGGCTTCTCGCGGCGGATGTGGTGGAAGGAGCTCACCTGCAGGTCCCACGGATTGCGCACGATGGCGAACTTGAACAGCTCGGTGTAGACCGGCGTCGGCAGCATCTCGTAGGCGGCGATGGCCTTGGCGTGGCGCGGGAACTTCAGGCCGAGCTTGTGGCGCGGCCGGGTGATCTGGCTCACCTGGCTGGCCAGCCACAGCGGCACGCTGTACCAGCCGCCCCAGCGATAGCGGCGCAGGGCGGCGCGCACGCTGGTGCCACCGGTCTTGGCGATGTGGACGAAGAGGAAGTTTTTCTTGTACGAAATGAGCATCCGGGGATTGTACCGTTTTGATGGCCGGATCGGGAGGCCGGGTTTCGCGGGGCAGCTCGAGGATCAGTGCGGGAAGAGGACCTCAAGGTACCGCTGTGTGGCCACCGGGATGGTGTAATCGGCCACGGCCGCCCGCAGCTCGCCGGCGGGGCGGGGGGCGTCCAGGGTGGTTGCCATGGCGTCGGCCATGGCCTCGACGTCGCCGACCGGGACGAGGGGGCCGTGGCGGCCGCCGTCGAGGATGTCGCGGGGGCCGCTGGGGCAGTCGGTGGCGACCACGGGGGTGCCGCAGGCCAGCGCCTCGACCAGGACGTTGGGGGCGCCCTCGTAGCGCGAGGAGAGGACGAACAGGTCGGCGGCGGCCATCCAGGCGGCGGGATTCGGCTGGAAGCCGGGGAAGTCGACGCGATCGCGCAGGCCGAGCTCGTCGCGCAGGGCCAGCAGGGCGGCGCGGTCGGGTCCGTCGCCGAGGAGGACGAGACGGGCGTCGCGGCGCTCGGTCAGACGGGCGAAGGCGCGCAGCAAGGTGGCAAAGTCCTTCTGGTACTTGAAGCGGCCGGCGCCGAGGACCACCGGCGGGCGTTCGCCCTCGGTCTCGGGGCGCAACCACGGGTGATCGGGGGGCGTGGCGATGAGCCGGGACAGCTCCGGTCCCACGGTGGGGTTCGGGATCACGCTGAAGCGCTCGCGCGGCAGGCGGCCGATGGCGGCGATGTCGTCGGCCACCGGCCCGGCCACGGTGATGAAGGCGTCGATGCGCGGGTAGAGCCAGCGCACCGGCCAGTAGCGCAGCCGGTGGGCGAGCCAGCCCTTGCTGGCCAGCGAGCCGGAGAGGTGCATCCCCAGGCGCAGCACCAGCCGGGTGTCGGTGCGCGCCAGCCCGCGCGCCAGTACCGCCACGCGGCCGGCGCGATCCTTGGCGGCGAGCAGGGCGCGGGGACGGGCGCGGCGCAGATAGCGGGCCAGGGCCGGCAGCGCCTGGAGACTGGTGCGGACCTTCAGGTCGATGACGTTCACCCCGTCGGGGATCCCGGCCACGTGTTCGCCGCGCCCCTTGAGCAGCAGCAGGTCCACCGCGACCCCGGCCTCCACCAGCCCGCGCAGCAGGTTGTTCATCATCTTTTCCACACCGCCCTCGCCGGTGTAGGCGATGAGCACGGCGAGGCGGTCGCGGTTCGGTTCGGCGGTCGACGGCATGGGCGGTTGCTGGTCCGGGGCGGATGGATTCGGGCGTTGCTGGTACACTGCGGCCATTCACCGAAACCGCAGACGAGGGCAGTATGTCACAGACGCTCGATACCCTGGAAACCATCGCCCGCCGCGCCGGCGATGCCATCATGCGCATCTACGATCAGGGGAACACCGACGTCCAGTACAAGGACGACGAATCGCCGCTCACCGCCGCCGACGAGGCGGCCCACCAGGTGATCGTCGAGGGCCTGAAGGCCGCCTTCCCCGACATCCCGATCCTCTCGGAAGAGGGCGCCGACGTGCCGGCGGCCCAGCGTCAGGGCTGGAACCCCTTCTTCCTGGTCGATCCGCTGGACGGCACCAAGGAGTTCATCAAGCGCAACGGCGAATTCACCGTGAACATCGCCCTCATCGAGGACAGCTTCCCGGTGGCCGGCGTGGTCCACGCCCCGGTGCTCGAGCGCACCTATCTCGGCGACACCCTCGGGGCGCGCCGCCGCGACGGCGACAACGAGCCGCACCACATCCACGTCGCCGAGCCCGTGGCGGGGCGGCCGTGGCGGGTGGTCGGATCGCGCTCCCACGCCGCGCCGGAGGTGCAGACCCTGGTGGACGCCCTGGGCGACGACGCCGAACTGGTGAGCATGGGCAGCTCGCTGAAGCTCTGTCTGGTCGCCGAGGGCAGCGCCGACCTCTATCCGCGCATCGGACCGACCATGGAGTGGGATACCGGTGCCGCCCACGCGGTGGTGAGCGCCGCCGGCGGCGTGGTGGTGGATCGCTTCCTCGACGAACTGATCTACAACCGCCGCGACACCCTGCTGAATCCGCACTTCATCGCCGCGAGCCGCCTGGACCCGGCGTGGACCGAGCCGCTGGCGGCGATCGACTGAAGAACGGTCGACTGAAGGACCGTGGCGTTCAGTGCTCCGCGAGCGCCTCGCCGCCCTCGCTCGGCCCGTGTTCCAGGATGCGGGCCGCGATGCGCCCGAGTTCCGCGTTCTCCTCCGCGTAATAGGCCTCCAGCCGCTCGCGCATGCCGTGCGGCGCCAGCAGATCCCGGTCGCGGTAG
>JBNJEU010000110.1:0-3400 GCA_051746205.1 Pseudomonadota bacterium | reverse complement strand
CGTCGATGTCCTGTACCACACCGATCATCATCAGTGCGTTACCCTCGGCATCGCGTTGTACCGCACCGCGCTCCATCAACCAGCGCACCGTGCCATCGGGCCATACCACGCGGTGTTCAATCTCGTAGGGTGTATCGTTTTCAATGCAGGCACCCACCGCATCGACGACCGCCTGGCGGTCATCGGGATGCACCGCGCCCAGAAAATTGTCGTACGTGGTTTCCAGATCACCCGCCGGGTAGCCAAACAGCGGCGCAATGCGCTCGCTCCAGAACACATCGCCACTGACGAGATCCCACTCCCAAGTACCGATATTGGCGTACAACTGACCAAGCCGCAGGCGCTCCCTGGCTTTTTCGGCCATCTGTTCGACGCGCATCCGTTTGGTGATGTCGGTACGCAGCGAGACGTATTGATACGGCAGCCCCGCTTCGTCGACAAAGGGGGTAATGGTGGACTCGACCCAGTAGAAACCACCGTCCTTGCGCCGATTACAGATCTCGCCGTGCCAGACCCGGCCGGAGGCGATGGTCTCCCACATCTCGCGGTAGAGGCTGTCGGGGTGCGCGCCCGACTTGAGCATGCGGTGGTTCCCGCCCAGCAGTTCCTCACGGGCATAGCCGCTGATGCGGCAGAACATGTCGTTGACGTAGGTAATGTTGCCGGCCGCGTCGGCGATGCTGACGATGGCGTGATGGTTCAGGGCCTGATGCTCCTGCTCGCGCTCCCGGAGCATCGCCTGCAATTGTTCTCGGCGGTGGCGCAATTCACGGCTGCGGCGAGCCCAGCTCGCGACCCGGCTGCTCAGATGGTCGGGCTCCACCGGTTTGGACAGGAATTCGTCCCCCCCCTGATTCAGGGCCCCCACTTGCCAGTCCTCGTCGACCTCGCCGGAGAGGAAAACGATCGGAACCTCCTGATAACGCGCCTCTTCGCGCAACAGCGCCGCCAGTTCCGCGCCACTGATGTCCGGCATGTGGAGGTCCAGGACGATGACCTCCGGGTCGATGGCGTCGATCTGTTCCAGCGCCCGGCGCGGCTCGGTCAGGGCGGTCACGGCCATCCCGGCGCCACGCAATACCGCGGTCTGCGCCTCCAGGATCAGGGCCTCGTCCTCGACCATCAGCACGCGATACGGCTCGCTGGGCAGCCGCCGGGTGATGGCATCGAGCTGGCGCAACAGGCAGCGGGCCTCCACCGGCTTTTTCAGGTAGCTGACCGAACCACTGCGATAGGCGGCCAGTCGAGCATCCAGATCCTGGCGCATCGACAGGAACAGGACCGGGGGAAGGGCCTCCCCGTGTACCTGCCGCAGCTCCCGCAGGGTCTCGGCACCAGCCAGGTCCCCTTCGGGGAAGGCCATGTCCATGACCACGGCGGCAGGCGGCTCGCCTCTCTGGGCCGCGCCCTTGAGGGCCACTCCGAAGTCCGACAACGCTCCAAACAGGCGCACGTGATAGCCCCATTCCTGCAGAATGCAGCTCACCGCCTCACCCTGCAGTTCGTCGTCCTCGACCACGAAGATCAACGGTTCACCCCGGGGACGGGAGTAATCGGGCCGGTCCATACCCATGATCGCGTCCTGAACCTCCTCTGCGTGTTGTCTCATCGGGTGCCCTCTGGATTGATCATGAGCCATCAGCGTTCCCCGCCTCCGGGGCCCTGACCACCCGGTTGCGGCCTGCCTCCTTGGCCTCGTAGAGCGCCTCGTCGGCCCGCTTGTACAGTTCATCCAGCCCATCCCGACCGCTGGCAAGGGCCAGTCCGAACGACGCGGTCACGACCTCCGCCGCCTCGTTGCAGGCATGGACGATCCCGCGGTCCTGCAGGGCCTGACGGAACCGCTCCGCCAGCGCGCCGACGTCGTCCGCGGTCTCGAAGCGGCCAAAAAAGGCAAACTCCTCGCCCCCCAGACGAAAGGCGGACACCTCGTCTCCGGTCCGCTCGCTCATCAGCTCGCCGACGGTCACCAGCACATCATCACCCGCCTGGTGGCCATAGTGATCGTTGTATTGCTTGAACTTGTCCACATCGAACAGGATGAAGCCATAGACCTGGCTCCGGGCGACCGCCTCGGCGACAACGCGGTCGAAGATCTCGGCGAGGTGACGGCGGTTGTAGAGACCGGTCATGGCATCGGTGATGGAGAGCCACTCGATCCGCTTCTTGTCGGTGATGTCCTGGCGTACCGCGACATACCCGATGATCACCCCTTCCCGATCGAACCGGGGTTCGATGTGTACATGGACCCAGTAGTAGCCCCCGTCCTTGCGCAGATTCTTGACCTCGCCCTCCCAGGTCCGGCCGCTGGTAATGGTGCGCCAGAGATCGGCGTAGAGGGCGTCGGGCATGTCGGGATGGCGAACGATATTGTGATCCCGACCGATGAGCTCCTCCTTGCTGTAGCCGGAGATGTCACAGAAGGCCTGACTGGCGGTCAGGATCCGGCCCCGTTCATCGGTGGTGGAGGTGATCACGTAGCGGTCGACGGTTTCCGCATAGCGGGACACCTGCCGAAATCGCTCCAGAGTACCGAGCAGATTGAGGATCCGGGCGGTAAACTCTTCCCGGGAAAAGGGTTTGATCAGGAAGTCACTGGCACCCGCTTTGAGCAATTGAGCCTCGAGGGCCGGATCGTGTTGCTCGGTGGCGAGCAGGATCGGCAATTGCTCGGTGCTGTATCGACGCCGCAACGCCCGAAGCAGCGACAACCCCTGCTCCCCCGTCGCATCGTGATCGATGAGGACAAGATCGACCGAAAGGCCCTCCATTGCCGCCTCGATGGTCACGGCATCTTCGCTGTATTCGCTGACCAGCCCCAGCGGCCCGAACAGCAACTCCGCCCGCTCGACAAAGGCCTGATCGAACCCCACCATGAGGGTCCCCATCCCGCGCGTAGCCACCAGCAGCTCGGCCAGACGCGCGGCATAGGTGATGTCGTTGACGCTGTTCTTGACCACGTAGTCGACCAGCGGCAGTTCGTTGATCCGCTCCCGCACCGGACCATCGGCACGGCCGGTCAGGACGATCACCGGCAACTCCTTTTCCAGCAACTCCGGGACCACTTCCCCGTCGCTGGCATCGGGCAGTTGCAGGTCGCTGATGGCGGCAAAGAAGGTTTCCGTTGCGAGCAGTTCACGCGCTTCCGCCATCGTCGTGGCCGTGCGGGTGGCAAAGATGTTGTTGACTGCCAGCTCCCGCTCCACCGCCTGGGCGAAGAGGCGGCTGTCCTCAACCAGTAACAGCTGTTTCATGTCGTCCCCTTTTCCGCTTGTGCCGTCAGTTCTTCAAGCAGGCGCAGGGCTTCATCGAACTCCATCTGTTCCACATGTGCCTCCAGAGCGTCACAGTCCAGCCCACGGCCACGCAGGTAGCCAAGGGCCTGACGCAGGGTCGCCTC
>JBNJEU010000109.1:0-3431 GCA_051746205.1 Pseudomonadota bacterium | reverse complement strand
CAATTACTGGGAGGCTACTGGCCGCATCTCGTAAATTCGCCCATACCCCGCAGCTGCATCGAGATCGCCTTCGCGAAGGGCATCACGTACATCATCAAGCTTATACGCGTCGTCAATGCTGAGATAAGGTGACCAGTGGGTTCCATCCTCGATCAAAGAGACTTCAATCTCTGCGACATATTTTCCTTCATGGACATACTTCGTCTTAGTTCGCTGCGCCATGATTATTTCCTCCTCATCATGAAGTGCTCGTCCCACCGTGCAGGATCTGGCTTATAGGCCGTTACCAAAACAGCCGGCCCCTCATGGCCCTTAGGAATGCCCCAGACGACATGGACTGTAGTACTATTGTCCACTTTTTGAAGCAATAGAACACTCGGCCCCTTCGGAAAATCCGGATACTCCTCGACAACTGCGGCCCCAAACACCCCATTAACAACCTCACGCGCCTTCAACCCGTCATCAGCCAACTCATCGTACCCGTGCTCCGAAATTCGGACCTCTCCACGCGTAACGAGGTCCTGCACCCGTTTTAGCAAATTATTCACCCCAAGATCTCCAGGTCACACTCCATGCCATTTCTGCATAACAGCTGATTGAACGGAATCCGCTTTTAACCGTGTTATACCGCTGCCGAATAACACCGAGCCGGTCTTCCACACACCCACCCCACATCACCCCGGACCAGCGTTTCACCGCCACCATCAAATCCCGTTCAACACGTCCCACCGAACACCGAACCCGATCTCGATCAATTCCAGGCCTGTCCAGCGCCCTTCATCCACTCCGCTCAACCCCGAATAACGCACCTCCCGGCACGCTACCACCAGCACGTACAGCGCCTCCACTTCGCCTCTCCATGGTGCCGCCCGCCATGTATGAGGGGATGGCGCGATGCTCGCGCTCTGGCCTCTGAACTCAGCTTGCCGATGCCTCCAGCGGTTTGCAAACAGCGGTTTCGCCTTCCCGCCCGATTGGTCGTTCTGTCACCACCACGGACGTGCTACCCTTAAACCCGAGTAAAACGATAGGATTAAGGGGTCGTTTCCGTGGATACGCAACAGAGCAGCAGCGAGCAGGGGGCGGTGGAGCGGTCCGCACCGCTGTTCCCGTTCGACAACAGCTACGCCCGGCTGCCGGAGGGCTTCCGCGCCGAGGTGGCGCCGTCGCCGGCTCCGGAGCCGCGCTGGATCGCCTTTAACGATGGTCTGGCGGCGGAGCTGGGGCTGGAGGGGGCCGCGCTGGCGGGGGAGGCGGGACTGGCGCTGTTCGCCGGCAATGCGGTGCCCGAGGGGGCCGAGCCGGTGGCGCTGGCCTACGCCGGGCACCAGTTCGGCAACTGGGTGCCGCAGCTCGGCGACGGGCGCGCCATCCTGCTGGGGGAGGTGGTCGACCGCCACGGGGTGCGCCGCGACATCCAGTTGAAGGGGGCGGGGCGCACGCCGTTCTCCCGGGGCGGTGACGGCCGTTCGCCCATCGGCCCGGTGGTGCGGGAGTACCTGGCCGGGGAGGCGATGGCGGCGCTGGGGGTCTCGACCACCCGCGCCCTGGCGGCGGTGAGTACCGGCGAGCCGGTGCGCCGGGGCTGGAGTGATCAGCCGGGCGGCGTGCTCACCCGCGTGGCGCGCAGCCACGTGCGGGTGGGGACGTTCGAGTACTTCGGCCGCCGGGGCGACATCGACGCGGTGCGCACCCTGGCCGACTACGTCATCGACCGCCACTACCCGCATCTGGCCGAGGCGGCGGAGCCGTATCCGGCGCTGCTGGAGGCGATCATCGAGGCCAACGCCGCGCTGGTCGCCGACTGGCTCAACGTCGGCTTCATCCACGGCGTGATGAACACCGACAACACCTCCGTGGTCGGCGAGACCCTCGATTACGGCCCCTTCGGCTTTCTCGACGAGTACCGCCCGGACACCGTCTACAGCTCCATCGACGAGGGCGGTCGCTACGCCTTCAATCAGCAGCCCGGGATCGCCGTCTGGAATCTGACCCGGCTGGCCGAGTGCCTGTTGCCGCTCATCGATGCCGATTCCGACACCGCCGTGGAGCGGGCCCGGGGGCTACTGGAGGGGTTCATGCCGCGCTTCGAGGCCCACTGGCGCGACGGCATGGCCGCCAAGCTCGGCCTGCGCGCCGCCCGGCCGACCGACGGCCCACTCTTCCACGATCTCCTCCAGGCCATGGCCGACGGCACCGCCGACTTCACCGGGACCTTCCGCGCCCTGGCGGATGCCGGCAATGGGCCGGGTCCGGCGGACGACGAGCTGCTGGCACGGTTCGGGGAAGGGGGTCGGGTGGGGATGGTCGACTGGCTGGGGCGCTGGCGCGCGCGACTGGCGGAGGAGGGGGTGGATGAAGGCGAGCGACGCGCGGCCATGCGCGCCACCAACCCGCGCTTCATCCTGCGCAACCACCTGGCCCAGTGGGCGGTGGACGCCGCCAGCGACAATGCCGATCTCGAGCCCATGCAGCGCCTGTTGAAGGTGCTGCGGGCCCCGTTCGACGATCATCCGGGGGAGGAAGAGCTGGCGCGCCCACCGCTGCCGGAACAGCGCGTGCGGCGCACCTTCTGCGGGACCTAGCCGCGGCGACGCAGCACCCAGATCTCCAGCAGCGCCCATTCCTCGCCCGGATAGTTCTCCTGCTCCAGCGGCGACATGCGGCGATGGCGCGAGGCGGTGCTGCCGACGAACTCCAGCCGGTCCAGCAGCATCCGCTTGGTGGCGTCCGCCTTCTCCAGTGCGAAGGGGTTGAGGAAGTTCACCAGCATGTAGCCCTCGCCCGAGCCACTGGCGAAGGCGTCGATGAGCTTCTCGATGGCCGGCGGATCGAGATAGACCAGCGAGGCGGTGGAGATGACGATGTCGGCGTCCGTCATGGCCTTCTCGATGGCCTTGGCGGTCTCCGGCGCCGGCTGGTTCAGGTCGGCCTCGTGGACCTCGTCGAACAGGCCGGCGCTCTTGCCGTAGTTGACCGCGTTGCCGGAGATGTCGATGCCCACCGAGTGGGTCGGGAAGCGGCGCGGCGCGCTCACGGTGGCGCAGGCCTCGGCGTCCTTCCAGTTGGCGCGGATCCCCTCCACGTCCATGCCGTGGATGGCGGCCATGGTGGTGTTGCCGAAGCAGCAGCAGAGGTCGACGAAGTTGAGCGTCCGGCCGGCGGCGGCCTGTTCCTCGGCCCACGGCAGGATCAGCCGATCGAAGGTCTGACGGTTGAAGTCGTCGGAGATGTAGTCGAGCTTGTCGATGATCTCCTCCTTGAACGGGACCGGGGTCTCGGCGACGTAGATGTCGTCGAAGTGCTGCTTCTTCTCTTCGGTCTTGACGGCCGATTCACTCATGCGGGGAACCTCGTGTTGCGTCGAATGGATGGTCGGGGGCGCGGGGATTGAACCTGCGACCCTCTGCGCCATGACGTGAACGCCATGG
>JBNJEU010000108.1:0-3438 GCA_051746205.1 Pseudomonadota bacterium | reverse complement strand
TATCGTCCACATATTAAAAAGGCTATATCCTTATTATGGCATGTCAATGCCGGACTCATCCTCCCGCCACGCCAGCCAGGAGTGAACCGCCAGCGTCACCAGCACCAGCGTGCCGCCGATCAGGGTCGCCGGTGGCGGCGCCTCCGCCAGGACCCACCAGACCCACAGGCTCCCGAACACCGCCTCGAGCACCAGGAACATCGCCACCTCCCCCGCCGGCAGGTGGTGGGTGGCCAGGGCGATGAGCACCAGCGCCAGCGGCATCTGCACCGATCCCATGGCGGCCAGCAGCGCCAGGGACGCGCCCCCCACCGCCAGGGGCGCGGCCAGCGGCAGCGCGACGAGCGCCCCCAGCAGCCCACCGGTGCCGATGGCGGCGATCCGGTCGATGTCCGGGGAACGGCGCAGCAGCGTCAGCTTCAGACCGATGATGAAGGCCGCGGCCAGGGCCAGCGCGTCACCGAGCAGGCCGCCGGTCTCCAGCGAGCCGGCGAACACCCCGACGATCCCGGCGAACACCACCGCCATGGCGATCCAGGTGCGCACCGGGATCCATTCCTTCAGCAGCCAGCCGGAGAGCAGCGCCGCGAACAGGGGCGACGCCGCCAGGATCACCACGGCATTCGCCACCGCCGTGTTCAGCACGGCGAAGACGAACAGGAAATTGGTGAGGGCGAAGCAGCCGACGACCCACGGCGTGTCGCGCCCGCCCCCGCGCAGCCGCTGGGTGATCCACTGGCCGGTCATCAGCCGCACGACGACGGTGAGCGCGATCACCATGAACAGGCCGCGCCAGAACAGGATGTCCGGCCCGCTGGCGCCCACCAGCCGGATCAACAACCCGTCCAGGCTCAGGGTGAGCACCCCGATCACGACCATGAGGGTCCCGGTTGCGCGGCGCGCGGGCAGGCGGTGGAGGGGCATGGCGACTCCGATGCGGCAAAACGGCCATGATCCCAGCCCACCCCGGACGGGGAAACCGGACGCCCGGGTTCAGCCGTTGGCCGAACCGGCGGCGCGGATGTCGGGGACGGCCTTCAGCCGGTAGAGCAGCCCCACGCACAGGGCGAAGAAGGCGATGGCGAGCCAGTCCGTCAGCCCCCGGAAGGCGTCGATGTCGGGCTTGACCAGCAGCAGCATCGCCAGCAGATAGGCCGCCATGAAGCCGGCGTGCAGCCGCCGGTCTCCCCCGCTGCCCCGGGCGACGATGTACCAGAGCAGGACGGTCAGGTGCCACAGGGCGAGGAAGAGGAACAGGAAGGGAATGGTGGTCGCCCCCAGCGCGATGTCGCTGCTGACGATGCCGTCACCCAGGGAGGTCAGCTGGCCGATGAGCATCACGGCGTAGAGCCAGGCCACCAGGGTCACCTCCACCAGGTCGAGGAGGAACAGCACCACGATCCGCCACTCGCTCAGCCCGGCGAGCCGTTCGCAGTTGTCCGGATTGCAGAAGTAGGCCGAATAGGCCACGAACTTGTAGGCGGTAAAGGCCGTGACCAGCGAGGTCAGGGCGATGCGCTTCCAGAAATCGGGGTTCTTCAGCATCTCCGGGTTGTCGGTGAGGATCTGCACATACTCCACCGACACCACCAGCAAACCGAGGGCGATGACCGCCAGGATGAGATCGCTGATCTTTTCCGAGAGCTTGTTGTAGAGGGCGTCCATCGGGCCATTGTAGCGCGGCGAGCCGCGCTTTGCGCCCCGTTGTCTGGCCGGCGGGCGGAACTTCGGCTAACCTGACCGCATGCGACTGACCGACGAACAGCAGACCACCATTCGCCGCACGGCCGAAGAGCTGTTCGGCCCGGCCGCGCGCGTCTCCCTGTTCGGCTCGCGGGTCGACGACACCAAGCGCGGCGGCGACATCGACCTGCTGGTGGAGACCGACGAGGTGCTCGACAATCGCGCCACAACCGCAGCCCGTTTCGCCGCCCGTCTTCAGCGACAACTGGGTGATCGCCGCATCGACGTGATCATCATCGACCCGCGGACACGCCAGCAGCCCATCCACGAAGTCGCCCGCTCCACCGGGAAGCCGCTATGACGTCCGGCATGCTCAACCTGGCCGAGCACGTTCAGCTCGGACGGTAATCTGTTTTCATGGACGAGACCTGCGTTCGGCCCAGGAGGCCAGCCATCCGTCCTGTCTCCGACAACCTTGCACTCAGCGGCTGGGGTCTTCCTGAACCAGTTGACAGACGCCCCCCGTCGACCAGAATCGGTGGAGGGCCGTTATGCCTGTCTCCGCGTGACACCGGGGCTCCAGGTCCTCCACTGCGTCGGCGCGGTCCGCTCGGAACCGTGGCCTGACGGTCCAGCGCGGGCCCCGATGCCCCCTGAAAAGAGGAAAGAGCCATGGGAATCAAGGCCCTGCTGATGACCGACGACGAGCACTGCATCGCGTCCCTGCGCACGGTTCTGGAGGCGCGCCTGCCCTTCTTCGAGATCCTCCATCTCTGCCCCGTCCCGCTGAGCGCCGTCCAAATCGCCTCGTACCACGATCCGGATGTCCTGATCATCGACGAGCAAGTCGGTGGCCCGGTCATCTCCGGCATCATCATGGAACTCAGTCGTGAACTGACGCCCACCCGCTACATCCTCCTCACCATGAACGACGACGAGGCGGCGGCGGAACGAGCCCGGCTGTGGGGCACGGCCGACTATCTGCCGCGCGCCATGGGAACCGATGATCTGCTGCGCTGCTTCCGGGAAATGGTCCGCCCGGACGAGGTGGCCGACCGCACAGCGGAGAGCGTCCCCGCCGCCTGCCTGGCCCATCCTTCCGCATGAGCCACGGGGGAGCGCGCCTCCCCGTCAGGCCTCGATCCGGACGAGCTTGGTCCGTCCGGAGGCGCCGGACATGATGGTCACGGCGGACTTCCGGCAGCCGAACGCACCGGCCACGAGCCCGATCAACTCCGCGTTCGCCTTGCCGTCCACCGGCGGGGCTTTCAGCTTCGCGACCCACGTGCCGTCATCGGCCCGGGAGAGCTCCGAGACCCGGGCGCGGGGTTTGACCTTGACCTGAAGCGTTGTGGTCGTCATTTCGTCGAGCTCTCGGTACCCGTGCTCACGTCTTCGCGCCGACGGCCATCTCCCCCGTCCACGCGCCCCGGCGATAATCCAGCCAGAGGCTTCGGGGGACCATGCGCATGGCCGCCGCGCTGTCCAGTTCACGCCGGGCGGGATGGCTGGCGGCGAACTCCTCGGGCGTGCAGATATCCGATTCCACCGCGCTCGCCCGGACATGGAGGTTATCGCCCGCCTCGACGAAATCCGAATGGTCCGGGGTATCGTGGAACACCACGTGTTTCTGCACGACGCAGGAAAAATAGAGCTGCATCTCCACATACAGGGCGCTTTCACGTTCGGCCAGCGCCCGCCGCGCGCGGTCGGTCCAGCGAATGCCCACCGCCCGGTCACGGATCGTTACGGTGG
>JBNJEU010000107.1:0-3439 GCA_051746205.1 Pseudomonadota bacterium | reverse complement strand
GCCGCCCCCAGCGGCGCCACCACCCGCACCTTCACCCACAGCCCGCGCTTGTCGGGGAAGCAGAGGCTCCCGTCCGCGTGGGCCATCTTCCAGTAGGAGAAGACCGCGCCGGGGGCGTCGGGGGCGGTGAGGTCGACCCCCACCCGGACGGTCTCGCCCGGGGCGGTGGTCGGGATGGGTACGCGCCACCGGGCGGGGCGCAGGGGCGGAGCCAGATTGAGGTGCTCGCCCTCGCGCGTGTAGACCAGCAGTTCCTCGTCCTGGCAGTCCAGGAAGCGATCGTTCCAGGTGGTGTGGCCGACGTTCTGCAGCTCCCAGACCTTGTGGAAGGTCTCGCCGATGGTGACCGGACTGCCGTCGGGGTGGCCGTGATCGGCGACAAAGGCGCTGGCGTCCCGGCTCGGTTCGGCGGGGAGGGGCGTGTCGCTCGTCGCCTGTTCCGCGAAGACCAGTTTCAGCAGCCACAGCGGATGGACCTCCAGCGCCGAGGCCAGTGCCACCAGGGTCCGCAGGCGGGGGAGACGACCGGGGCGCCAGGTCTCGTAGAGGGCCTGGCGGGTGATGCCGGCTTCCTTGCAGAGGGAGGCCAGGGTAAATCCCTGCTTCCGGGCCCGCAGGCGGATGTAGTCTTCCAGCTCGCTGCTCATGGCCGCACTCCCGCTGGCCTAGAAGTCCCGGCTCATCCCCAGGCGCACGGAGCGTCTCGGCCCCTGGACATTGGGGGCGGCGATGTACCGTTCATCGGTGACGTTGTCGGCGACCAGGTGCAGGCGGGTGCCATCGCGCCAGTGGTAGGAGGCGCCGATGTCGTGGCGGGTATACGCGGGGACGGTATACTCGTTCGCGGCGTCGACATGGCGTTCACCGACATGCTCGGCGCCCCACCACAGGCGGGCGGTGTTGCCCCCGCTCCGCCATTCGCGCGCCAGCCGGGCGCCGCCGGTGTACTCGGGAACGCCGGGGAACTGATGGCCCGCATGGTCGTCGGCGTCGTCCAGGACGCGGCTGCGCTGGACCCCGTAGTTGAGGTGCAGACGCCAGTCGCCGGCCGCCAGATCGTAGCGGGTCTCGAGCCCGCGCACGTCCAGCCGGCCTTCCACGGTGTACGCCGTGTCCACCCCGGCCGCCTTCAGGCAGTCCGCGTCACAATCCTCATCCTCCCGCGCGACAGTGCGGACATCCGTCATGAAATAGAGGAACTCCCAGCGCTGGCGCGGATTCGGGTGGACCCGCATCCCGAGCTCCACCTGGGTGGCGCGCCGGTGCGGCAGCAGCTCGCCATCGCGATCCCGACCGCTGTTGGGCTGCACCGTGGTGCCGATGTGCCCGAAGTGCTCGAGATGCTCGCTGGTGCGCACGGTGCTGCCGAGCTGCCAGGTGGTGTCGCTGCCCTTGTTCTCCGTTTCCAGCTTCGCGTCGGCCTCGTCGGCGCTGCGGGTCTCGTACGCGTTCTGGCGCAGACCGGCGGTCACGCGCCAGCCGTCCCCCGCGGTGCGATGGGCGAGATAGGCGCCAGCGCGCCGGGTCTCCTCGGGGCGTTCGTGAAGTGCCGTGACCGGCAAATTGTCAGTATCGACATCACTGAAATCGGGGTCCTCCTGGTCGAGCAGATAGACGAAATTGCTTCCATCCCAGAAACTCTGCTCTCTTCTGAGGTCGATACGGCGGGTCTGATGGTCGGCACCGAGGACCGTGGTGTGCCGTGTCTTCGCCTGTCCGGACTCGACGGTCAGCTGAACCCGCGCGTCATCCTGGGTGTAGTCGTCCTCGAGGTCCGCCGCGTACCCCCAGAGCGGGTCCGGCGCGGGAAGGGTCCCGGCGGTGAAGAAGCCGATCAGGCGTTCGTCGCGCGTCACCCGCGCGCGCGCGGCCCGCGCGCTGATCGCCAGGCTCGAGGTGAGATCGTGGTTCCATTCGAGGGCGGTGCGCCGGTAGCGGCGGTCACTGTCCTGGTCCGGGGCGTGGTAGATGGTGTCGTAGCGCGGCCCGTCGTCGGTGATGATGGTGCCCATGTTGTAGGGCTGCTGGTTGCGCTGATACTCGTGCTCCAGATAGACCTCGCCGTGATCGCCGTAGAGCCAGGAGAGCCCCACCTGGGCATGGTCACGCCGGGTGCTCAGCTCACCGGGGTCGGTCTCGCCGTCCTGGGCGGCGGCGACCACGCGATAGGCCACCCGCTCGCTCAGGGGTCCGGTGGAGTCCAGGGTCAGGCGGCGGTGGTCCGGGTCCCCGGTCTCGATGCCGAAGGCGTGCGCGGAGTCGAATTCCGGGCGCTTGCCGGTGTAGCGGATCAGGCCGCCCGGAGAGGAAACCCCCGACAGGATGGCATCGGGGCCGGTCATCAGTTCCACCCGCTCCACCGTGTAGAGGTCGCGCACGAAGAGGCGGTGGATGTCCGGCAGGCCGTCCTTCGCCGGGCGCGTCACGGCGAAGCCGCGCATGGTGACGCCGGTCTCCAGATGGCCGAGCTCGAAGCCGGCGTGGGCGCCGGGCAGCCGGTCGGTCAGCGCCTCCACCCGATCGGGGCTGGTCTCCTTCAGGGTCTCGGCCTCGACCACGGCGCGCGTGCCCAGCGCCGGATCGGTGGCGCGCGGCTCGGCGGGTTCGACCTCGGCCTCGGGCGCCAGCCACTGACCGCCCTCGACCCGGATGGTGGTGAGCTCGCCCTCGTCCGCCGGGGCGGTTGTGGAGAACAGGCCGGCCATGCCGACCAGCAGGATCACGCCGCACGGGCCGGGCGTGGTGCCACGCCGCGGATGCGTACCGGGATAACGGGCCATGCCGGGTTCCTTGTGAGCCGTTTACAGGGTAAGTCGTTCAAATTTTATGCAGTTTTCCATATCCGGCCCCGCCGTGGAAGCACACGCGTGGCGCGAAACCCCCACGTCGTGTCATAAAAATTTGACACTGAAGAAAAATTCACAATTGTAAAATCTTGTTTAACATTCGCGACACACGGGAGGGCCGGGGAATGTGGACCGGCCCCGCTTCCCCTGCTAGCATGTTGTTACAACATAACAGTCAGCAGAGGTTTCGCATGACCCGCCCCACGGCCTTCCGCCAACACGACCACGCCGCCTGCGCCTCCGATGCCCTGGCGCGCGCCGAGGCGCTCTGCCGGGAGCGCGGGGCGCGACTGACGCCACAACGCCGCCATGTGCTGGAGCTGATCTGGGCAGCGCACCGACCGGTGGGGGCCTACGACCTGCTGGAGACGTTGCAGCGGGAAGGCACGCGGGCGGCCCCGCCGACGGTCTACCGGGCGCTGGAGTTCCTGCAGGAGCAGGGGCTCATCCACCGGGTCGAGGGCCTCAACGCCTTCATCGGCTGCACCTGTCCGGAGAGCCCCCACGGGGCGCAGCTGCTCATCTGCCGCAATTGCCGCTCGGTGGCGGAGTTCAGCGACGCGGGGGTGGACGAGGCCATCGACCGCCTCAGC
>JBNJEU010000106.1:0-3571 GCA_051746205.1 Pseudomonadota bacterium | reverse complement strand
GCCGCCAGGCGGTCTTCCAGCAGGGTGACCCAGCCATCGGCCTCGGCCATGCCGTGGGCGGCGCTGAGGCTGTCGCCCACCACCAGCAGTTTGGGGGCCGCCGCCACCACCGGGGTGCCGAACAGCACAACGCAGGCCAACAGGAGACGACGCATGTCCAGCACGGTAGATCCATCCTCCACGGAGTCGACGGTCGAGGCGCGCGGCCTCGGCCAAGAGGTTAGCAGCCCCGACGGCACCCTGACCATTCTCCGCGACGTCGACCTGGCCATCGCCCCCGGCGAGACCATCGCCATCCTGGGCGCCTCCGGTTCCGGCAAGTCGACCCTGCTGGGCCTGCTGGCCGGGCTGGATCGTCCCACCCGTGGCCGGGTCTGGCTGGCCGGCGCGGAGATCACCGACTGCGACGAGGACCAGCGCGCCGCCGTGCGCGCCGGCCGGGTGGGCTTTGTCTTCCAGTCGTTCCACCTGCTGCCGGCGCTGACCGCTCTGGAGAATGTGCTGCTGCCGATGGAGGTGGCCGGGATCGCCGATGCCGAGGCGCGCGCCCGGGACGTGCTGGACCGCGTCGGTCTTGCGGACCGCGCCCAGCACCGCCCCCAGCAGCTTTCCGGCGGTGAACAGCAGCGCGTGGCCATCGCCCGCGCCTTTGCGCCCCGCCCGGCGGTGCTGTTCGCCGACGAACCCACCGGCAACCTGGATCAGGGGACCGGTGGCCGGATCATCGACCTGCTGTTCGAACTCAACACCGAATTCCGCACCACCCTGGTTCTGGTCACCCACGACCCCGCCCTGGCGCATCGCTGCGCCCGACGGCTGACCATCGACGGCGGCCGCCTGAGCGAGGAGGCCACATGAACGGCATCAGCGCCCCGCGCCTCGCCGCCCGCGCCCTCGGTCGCGAGTGGCGCCACGGCGAACTGCGGATCATCATTCTGGCCCTGATCATCGCCGCCGCCGGCATGGGGGCGGTCGGACTGTTCAGCGACCGCGTCGACCGCGCTCTGGGCCAGCAGGCCAGCGAGACCCTGGCCGCCGACCTGGCGGTGGAGGGCGACGCCGCGTTGCCGGGAGCATGGCGGACCGAGGCGGAACAACGCGATCTCCGCCATGCCCGTCTGACCACCCTTCCCACCATGGCGGCCACCGGCGATGACGGGCCGCCACAGATGGTCCGCCTGAAGGCCGTCGGCGACGGGTATCCGCTGCGCGGCGAGGTCGTCGTCGCGGCGACCATCGACGGCGAGGGACGGGCCACCGCCGCGCGTCCCTCGCCGGGTACAGTGCGGGTGGAACGCGGTCTGATGCGCCGCCTGGACCTCGCCCCGGGGGACACCCTGTCGCTCGGCCGAAAGACCTTCACCATCGACCAGGTGCTGGTGCGCGAGCCCGATCAGAGCAGCGGCATGGCCGGTCTGGCGCCCCGGGTCCAGATCCGCGTCGAGGATCTGCCGGCCACCGAACTGGTCCAGCCCGGCAGCCGAGTCAGCCATCGCCTGCTCTTCGCCGGGGATCCCGGGGGCCTCGATGCCTTCGCCGACTGGCTGGCGCCGCGCCTGGAGCCCGGCCAGGACCTGCTGACCCCGCGCGAGGCACAGCCGGCGCTGGACGAGGCACTGAGCCAGGCCCAGCGCTACCTGGCCCTGGTGGCGCTGCTCACCGCGGCGGTCGGTGGTGTTGCGGTGGCCCTGGTGGCACGGCGCTACGCCGAACGTCACCGCGATACCGCTGCGCTGCTGCGCGCCTTCGGTGCCCCCGGCCGACTGGTTGGTCGCGCCTTCCTCTGGCAACTGGTGCTGCTGGGGATCATCGCGTCGCTGGCCGGCGTGGGCGTTGCCTTCGCCGCCCAGGAAGTGCTGGCGCGGATCGCCGCCGGACTGTTCGAACTCACCCTGCCGCCGCCGGCACCGGGGCCGGCGCTGGCCGCCGGGCTGCTGGCCGCCGGGCTGCTGCTCGCCTTCGGCTTGCCACCGCTGTTGCGACTGGGACGGGTGCCGCCGGCTCGGGTCCTGCGTCGCGATCTGACGCCACCGCCGGTCTCCGTCTGGCTGCTCTGGGGCGTCCCGGCGGCGGCCCTGCTGCTGGTCATCGGCTGGACCGCCGGGGCCCCCGTTCTGGCGATCGGGGTGTTCGGCGGTCTGGCGGCCATCATCGCGGTGCTGGCCGGTGCCGCCGGGCTGCTGCTCATGGCCATCCAGCGTCTCGGCCGCCACCGGGGCCGCGCCTGGCGCTACGGCCTGGCCAATCTCGGCCGCCGGCCCGGTACCACAGTGGTCCAGGTGGTCGGCCTCGGCGTCGGCCTGGCGGCGCTGCTGATCCTGACCCTGGTGCGCACCGACCTGCTGGAGAGCTGGCGGGCCAGCATCCCCGACGAGGCGCCGGACCACTTCGTCATCAACATCCAGCCCGACGATGTCGACGCGGTGCGCGAGACGCTGACCGCGGCGGGGGTCGCCTCGCCGAACCTCTACCCGATGGTTCGCGGGCGCCTGGTGGCGGTCAACGGCGAGGCGGTGGAGCCGGATGATTACGCCGAGGGGCGCGCCCGCCGGCTGGTCGATCGCGCCTTCAACCTGACCTGGGCGGAGGAACCGCCGCCGAACAACGAGGTGGTGGCCGGCCGCTGGTGGGGACCCGAGTCCACCGAGGACGCGCTCTCGCTGGAGCGCGGCATCGCCGACACCCTGGATCTGGACCTTGGCGACACGCTTCATTTTCGCATCGCCGGACGCGAGCGCGAGGTCACCGTGACCAGCCTGCGGGAGGTGGACTGGACGTCGTTCCAGCCGAATTTCTTCGCCATCACGCCGCCGGCGGTGCTCGCCGACGCGCCGGCGACCTGGATCACCAGCTTCCGGCTGCCGGCGGACGCCCCGGGGCTTCCCGGAGAGCTCAATCGCGCCCACCCCGGCCTGACCCTCATCGACACGGGCCACATCATCGAGCGGGTCCGCGGGATCATGGACCGGGTGGCCGCGGCGGTGGAGTACCTCTTCGGCTTCACCCTGCTGGCCGGGCTGCTGCTGCTGTATGCCGCGCTGGAAGCGACCCTGGACGAACGGCGACGTGACGGTGCCATCCTGCGCGCCCTCGGGGCGCCCCGCGCCCTTCTGATCCGGGCAACGCTGGCGGAATTCGCGACCCTGGGGGCCACGGCGGGGCTGGTGGCGGGCCTGGCCGCCTCGGCCTTCGGCATGGTCCTGGCACGGATGGCCTTCGAACTGGCCTGGCAACCGAGCCCGCTGATCCCGCTGGCCGGTCTGGTGGCCGGGGCGGTGGTGGCCGCCGCCACGGGGCTGGCGGGAGGCCGCCGGATCATCCGCGAGCCGCCGCTGGCGGTCCTGCGGCGCACCGGACTGTGACGGCGGACCAACCCCCGGAGCGCGAGGTGGCCCCCCCCGGCGCCACCGCCCGGCAACGGACCACCCGGGGCAGCTCCCCCTATGACTTGAACTGCGCCAGCCGCTCTTCCAGCTCCGCCGCCAGCTGATTGAGCTGCTCGCTGGCGGAACCCAGCTCCTGGGCACCGACACTGGTCTCGTCCGCCACCTGGGTGATGTTGGTGACGTTG
>JBNJEU010000105.1:0-3574 GCA_051746205.1 Pseudomonadota bacterium | reverse complement strand
TCAGCCGAAGCGGTAGTGCTTGCGGATGTCGGTGTGGATGTGCCAGGTGCAGTCCATCCCCTGCGGGAAGGTGACCAGATCGCCCTCGCCGACGGTCACCGGGGCGTCGCCGTCGGGGGTCACCGTCACCCGCCCCTCGAGGATGTAACAGGTCTCGCGGTCGTCGTAGTGCCACGGGAAGGCGGAGGCCTCCTTCTCCCAGATCGGCCAGTCGAAGACACCGAGCGCGTCGAGCTGGCTCCGCTCGGGATCGTGGATCACTTCGATGGTGGACATGGCGACCTCCTGTGTTGAGTGGTTTGGCGCGGGATTCTGCCAGCTCTCCCCGTCCGCGACCACACGGTGCTGTCACGAGATGGTCACGCCGGGGTCATCGGGGGTTCACATCGCGGTGGTGTCATGCGGCCCATGACGAATCTAACCGATATCAATGGAACCGAGACACCCGATGGCGGCGAGATGGCGACGCCCCGGCGCCAGCGTGAACACCTGCGCACCATCTGGCTCTCCGACATCCATCTCGGCACCAAAGGGTGCCGGGCCGAGGCGCTGGTCGCCTTTCTCAAGCAGCACAGCTGCGATGAACTCTATCTGGTCGGCGACATCATCGATGGCTGGCGGTTGAAATCGCGGCTGTACTGGCCTCAGGCCCACACCAACGTCATTCGCCAGGTGCTGACCAAGGCCAAGCGCGGCTGCAGGGTGACCTTCATCACCGGCAATCACGACGAGTTCCTGCGCAAATACGGCTCATTGGATCTCGGCAACATCCGCGTGTGCGACGAGGCCTCCCACACCACCGCCGACGGCCGCCGCCTGCTGGTGGTTCACGGTGACTGCTACGACAGCGTGGTCCAGGGCCACAAGTGGCTCGCCTTCCTCGGCGACAAGGGGTACGCCTTCCTCCTCTGGATCAATCACTGGTTCAACCGCTTCCGCGAGCGCTGCGGTTACCCCTACTGGTCCCTCTCCGCGCACGTCAAGCAGCGAGTGAAGGGGGCGGTGAACTACATCGGCGAGTTCGAGCAGGCAGTAGCCTGGGACTGCCGGCGGCGTGGTTTCGACGGTGTGGTCTGTGGCCACATCCACCACGCCGAGATCCGGGATCTCGACGGCATCGCCTACCATAACTGTGGTGACTGGGTGGAGAGCTGCACGGCGCTGGTGGAACAGGTGGACGGCCGAGTGGAACTGCGCCGCTGGTTGACCATCGACCACGCGAGCAATCGCGGGACAGCGGAGGACGGCGAAATGCACACACCGTCCTCCGAAGACGAGGAGCGGAGGGGGGAAGTCGCATGAGGATCGCCATCGTGACCGACGCCTGGCACCCCCAGGTCAACGGCGTCGTGACCACCATGTCCACGGTCGTCGACTGGCTGCGCGGTGAGGGGCATCATGTCGGCGTCATCGAACCGAACGATTTTCGGACCATGCCGTGCCCCGGCTATCCGGAGATCCGGCTGGCCCTGAATCCCGGCTCCGTGGCCCGGCGGCTGGCGTGGTTCGAGCCCGACTGTGTGCATGTGGCCACCGAGGGGCCGCTGGGGCGGGCCGCCATGGGCTTCCTGCGGCGCGGCGGCTGGGCGCACACGACATCCTTCCATACCCGCTTTCCGGAGTACCTGCGGGCGCGGCTCCCCATCGTGCCCCTGGACTGGGGCTACGGTCTGCTGCGCCGCTTTCACGCCGACAGCCGGGCCGTGCTGGTGCCCACCGCCGGCATGGCCCGGGAGCTGGAAGAACGAGGGTTCGAGAACCTGCGGGTCTGGGGGCGCGGGGTGGACACCGACCTGTTCCATCCGGAAGCCGCGCGCGCGCTGCAGGAACGCCCCGAACCGGGTCCGGTGGCCCTCTACGCCGGCCGGGTAGCGGTGGAGAAGAACATCGAGGCCTTCCTGGCGATGGAATGGCCCGGTACCAAGGTGGTGGTGGGGGATGGCCCCGAGCGCGCGCGACTCCAGCGCGCCCATCCCGAAGTCGTCTTCCCGGGCTACCAATACGGGCGATCGCTCGCCGCCTGGTACGCCAGCGCCGATGTCTTCGTCTTCCCGTCGCGGACCGACACCCTCGGCGTGGTCATGCTGGAAGCGATGGCGTGCGGCACGCCGGTGGCGGCCTATCCGGTCACCGGTCCCGCCGATGTGGTCGAGCACGGCGTCACCGGCTGTCTGGACAATGACCTGCAGCGCGCCGCTGAACAGGCCCTGTGGCTGGACCGCACCACCTGCCGCCGGACTGCCCTGGCCCACGACCAGCGGGCCATGGCCCGCGAGTTTCTTGACGCCCTGGTACCCGTTCGAGTGGCAAGTCGTTCACCGGCGATGGCGTGAGGGGACGGTTCCGTCGCTAGTTCAGGGGGATGGCGACATAGCCCCTCTGGCCGTACCCCATGAGCGACAGGAAGGTGTTGCCGACCAGATCGATCCCCGGGAGCAAATCCGACTGATCCAGATTGTGGCGCCGCGTGGCGATGCTGCACGCTTCCATGGTCACCCCGGGTCGCTCCAGCAGCGCGGCCAGCTTCTCCTGGACCTCGAGCACGGCATTGCGCTCGGCGAGGTCGAAGTGGGCGTCCACATCGGTGGCGATGACACGGGCCGCGCCGCCCCGAAAGGCGAAGACCATGCGCGGCTTCACGTCCTGGCGTACCAGGTCGTCGTAGGTCTCGTTCACCACATCGAGCCGACCCGAGAGCGCCTCGGGATCGCCGAGGGTGACGTCCCAGACGATCCGACCTTCCTCGATGTCCTCCAGCGCCGCCGCGTCTCCCGGTTTCTCCGCCAGAAGGGGCGCGGCCGGCAGGGCCAGCATCCCGAACAGCAACCCGCATACGGCAATCCCATGGCAGGGTGTCATGGTCAGTCCTCCACTCTCTGTCATTGACTCCCGAGCGTAGTGGAACAGACGGCGGGTGTCCCCATTTCGCACTCATTTTTCCGCCGGCCGTCCTGCCCGCGTGGCGTGGCGGGTGGTACCATCTCGCGGGACAACAACGATGAGGAGCTCAGGATGATGAAACCGATGACGCGCATCGCCGCCCCCCTGCTGGCCGTGGCCGCCCTGCTGCTGGCCGGCACCGCCGCCGCGGCCCAGGAGCCGGTGAAGAAGACCGAGCACATGGTGGTCTACCAGTACGAGGAGTCCTTCGACTTCGCCCTGGAGGCGGTGGAGATGGCCATTACCGGCCGGGGCATGGTGATCAACAACACGGCCCACATCGCCGAGATGCTCGCGCGCACCGCCGACGATGTCGGTGGCGAGGCCGTCTACGAGAAGGGCCAGGCGCTGGAGTTCTGCAGCGCCACCGTCTCCCGGGCCACCATGGAGGCGGACATCCACAACATCGTCTTCTGCCCCTACATCATCGCCGTCTACACGGTGGCGGACGAGCCGGGTCAGGTCTATCTCGCCTACCGTCGGCCACCCCGGGTCGGGGACGAAGAATCCCGGGCCGCGCTCGGGGACGTCGAGGAACTGCTGGACGAGCTGGTTCAGGAGGCGATGGCGTTCTAGTCGGGCCGTTCCGGCAGACTCCGCAACTCCTCGGGCGCGATGCCGAGGGCGTCGGCAT
>JBNJEU010000104.1:0-3614 GCA_051746205.1 Pseudomonadota bacterium | reverse complement strand
TCCCCCATGAACCACCGCATACGAACCGGCCTGCTGGCCGCCCTGACGACCCTGTTCCTCGTTCCCGCGACCCAGGCGGCCGAGCGCGTGGAGACGACTCTGGACGACCGCGAACTGGTGGGCTGGTGGGAGGCCGGCGACGCCGACCGCGAGCCCATCCTGATGCTCCACGGCACCCTGGCCCACGGGCAGATGGAGATCATGGAGACCTTCCAGGGGCTGCTGGCGCAGGCCGGGATCCCCAGCCTCAGCATCAACCTCAGTTACGGCCAGAGCGGGCGCACCGGCATGGCCGACTGTGACATCACCCACCGCCACACCCCCGACTCCGCGGTCGACGAGCTGGCCACCTGGCAGGCGTGGCTGCGCGAGCAGGGCCACACGGACTACCATCTGCTGGCCCACTCCCGTGGCGGCGCCGACGCTACCCGCGCCGTGCTGGCCGATCGCATCGAGCCGGAAACCCTGCAGCTGGTCGCCCCGGCCACCTGGGAGCGCGATGCGATGTACGCCGAGTACGAGGAGACCCATGGCCGTCCGCTGAGCGAGGTGCTGGAGGAAGCCGAGGCCCTGAAAGCGAGTGAGGGGGCCGACGCGGTGATGGAGCCGGTGGGCCTGCTCTACTGCCAGGATACGGCGGCCACGGCCGAGTCGGTGCTTGCCTACTACGCCGACAACGAGGGTTTCGATGCCCCCTCCAACATCGAACAGCTGGAGCGCCCCGTGCTGGTGGTCGCCGGCTCCGAGGACGACGTGGTCCCGGAACTCGCGGAGCGGATCGACGCCATCGAGATGCCGGCGGGATCGGAATTCGTCACCGTCGATGGCGCCGGCCACTTCTTCCGCGATTTCTTCGCCGACGATACCATTGCAGCCGTGACCCGCTTCCTCGACCAGCGCTAAGGAGAACGTCGCGGTGGAAATCGTCATCAACGCGCTGACCCACTTCAGCGCCATGCTCCGGCCCCATCTGGGGAGCATCGCAATGGCCCTGATTGCCACCCTGCTGGTGGTCTACGGGGCCGACCTGAATCGGGTTGTCCAGGAGATGGTGCGCCGCCTTCATTTCCTGCTGCGGGTTTTCATCTTCATGCTGGTCTGCGCCTTTGGTTACGGCGCGCTGGTGAACTACTTCACGCCGTTGCTGGTGCACCTGCTGGCCGCCGCCGGCGCCGTCTGGCTGGGGCCGGTGGTGGTCGCCGCCTTCCTGCTGGTCGGGTATCTCGCTGAGCGGCGCCATTACGGGAGTTGATGCGGGGACCAGAAAACGGATCCGCACTGTGCGGCATGCAACGCGGATGCACCCATCGACCAACTGAATCCGAGGTCAACAATGTCTGAGCAGAAGTCATCGAAGGAGACCCGGGTCGATCCCGACTATTTCCTTGTCTCCAAAACGGATCTCAAGGGGCGGATCACCTATGCCAACCGCGCTTTCATGGTGGTCTCCGGATTTCCAGAACAGGTGCTGCTGGGTCACCCTCACAACGTCATCCGTCATTCCGATATGCCTCGGGGGGTCTTCCGGCTGCTCTGGGAAAGCGTAGTCGAGGGGAACGAGTTTTTCGGCTTCATCAAGAACCGTACCGCGGATGGTGGGTTCTACTGGGTCTTCGCCGATGTCACACCCGACCGGAATCCCTCCGGGGAGCTGGTTGGCTACCACTCCGTTCGTCGAGCGCCGAGGGAAGAGGGGGTGCGGACCATGGCCGCTCTCTACGAGGAGATGCGCCGGATCGAGGCGGATCAGACGAGCCAGACGGCCCCCGAGGCGAGCCGTGACTGGCTGCTGGAGCAAGCGCGCGAGGCCGGTCATGCCTGCTATCGCGACTGGGTTCTCGAACTTCAGAGCGGCTGCGATCTTCGGAGGACGGCATGAGTGATCTCCACCACCGCAGCGCCCGGATCCCCCTTCTGCGCACCCAGTTTCGGGTCACTACCCTCCTGTTCCCCACAGCCATTCTGGCTCTGACCGGGTTTCTCGCCTGGCGCCTGGGTCCCAGCTGGGAAATGGCCGCCATTCCCGCCCTGGCCGTGATCTATTCCATCTACTCCTGGCTGAGTGCCAGCCGTCAGCTGGACGCCATCGGCTCGGTCCAGGATTTGCTCAAGATGGCCCGCAAGGGCGACCTCCACAATCGGGTGGCGGGCGAAACCTTCGGGCTTGGGGAACTGGGCTATACCGTCTGGGAGCTCAATGACTTCCTGGATCTGGTCGAGGCCTTTTTCAAGGAGGTGAATACCTGCTTCGACCGGGTCAGCGCCGGAGACTTGAACCGACGTCCGCAACTCGTGGGCATGCCCGGTCAGTTTGCTCACTCCCTGGAGAACATCGACCAGGCCATCGCGTCAATGGCCGAGGGCCAGCACTATATCGCCCGCAACCGCCTTCAGTCCGAACTGCACGAACGCAATACCGGTTCGTTGCTGGAGAATCTCAAGAACAACCAGGCCGAGCTCAAGGCCATTGCCGAACACATCAACGAGGTGAACGAGACGGCCTCGCAGACGGCCACCGAGGCAACCGAAGGGCAGGAAGCCGTGCAAAGCCTCACCGAACGCCTCCGGGAGGTGACTCGCCAGGTGGAGACCACGGCCGAGGGGGCCGGTACACTGAGTTCGGACAGCGATGCGGTGAGCCGAGCCATGGAGCTGATCGGCGACATCGCCGACCAGACCAGTCTCCTGGCACTGAATGCCGCCATCGAGGCAGCCCGGGCCGGTGAGGCCGGGCGTGGTTTTGCCGTGGTGGCCGATGAAGTGCGCTCGCTCTCGGAACGGACCAAGCAGTCCACCGACGAGATCCGGGAGACCATCCAGCGCTTCCAGCGTTCGGTCACGACGATCAACGAGGCCAGTCAGGAGGCGGTGGAAGGGGTTCGCGAGGTAAGCGGCGGTGTGGAGGAATTCAATCGGCAATTCCGCAACTTTGCCGATGGTTCCGAGCGTACCATGCGGGAACTGTCTTTTGCCCACGACAAGGCCTTCGGCTCCTTGGTGAAGGTGGACCACATCGTCTACAAGCAACACGCTTACAACGGCATCGCCAACAGCAAGGCGACGGAATCTCGGGAGGCGGTGCAGGTGGATCACACCCGTTGCCGCCTGGGACGCTGGTACTACGAGGGCGACGGACAACGCCGGTTTGCCGGTCAGCCGGCTTTCAAGGACATCGAGGACCCCCACCAGCGGGTTCATACCGGGTTCCGGGAGGCCATTGCGCTCTCGGATCGCGACTGGGCCCACGACGATGCCCTCCACGACGAATTGCTGAATCAGGTGGACGCGGCCGAGGCCGCCTCGGATGAAGTCATGGCGGCCATGGATCGTCTGACCGGCTCCTGAGTCCGGGTTCCCTCGGACCGTGAACCGGCCTCGGTCCGGGGCCCGTCCGGAATACGCCCTGGTGCGGGAATTGAAGGTGCGGAAATCGAAGGCGCAGGTTCGGGCGGGGGAACCCGATCCGTCGTCCGGTGGATGTCCCACAGGGTCGAACCGGAGTTGAACCGCTCCCCATCCCGCGTTCGTTGATCCATACTCGGACTGATGTGCGGACGCTATGACCTACATGAGCCGGCCCCCCGGATCGCCGAGGTCCTGGGTGCCCAGCTTCT
>JBNJEU010000103.1:0-3707 GCA_051746205.1 Pseudomonadota bacterium | reverse complement strand
GACCACGGCGAAACCACGGCCGGCCTCGCCCGCGCGTGCCGCCTCGATGGCCGCGTTCAGCGCCAGCAGGTTGGTCTGCTCGGCGATCTCGTTGATCACGTCGACCACCTTGCTGATGTTCTCACTGTCGCTGCTGACCCGGTTGATGACCCCGTTGGCGCGCTCGACCTCATCGGCCAGTGAACGGATGGAATCGATGGTGCCCTGGACCACCTGGTTACCCGCCTTCGCCTCTTCATCAGCGGTGTGGGTGGCGTCCGATGCCGAGGCGGCATTGCGAGCCACCTCATCCACGGTGGCGGTCATCTCGTTCATGGCCGTGGCGACCTGCTCGGTCTCTGCCTGCTGGCGCTGGACACCCTCGCGGGTCCTGTCGCCGATCCGCGCCACTTCCTGGGCGGACATCCCCACGTCCATCGCCGACTGGGTGACCTGTTGCACCAGCGTCTGGATCCGCTGCATGAAGCTGTTGAAGCCCTGGCCCATGCTCGCCAGCTCGTCGCGGCCATCGATGTGCATCCGGTAGCCGAGATCACCCTCCTGCTCGGCTTCACGCATCCCGTCAGCCGCCTCCGAGAGCGGCCGGGTCACCCGTCGGCGGATCCAGACAGCTAGCACGCCACCGGCCACACAGAGGAGGACCACGGCCAGCCCCGCTCCCGCCAGAACGGTGTTGCGCAGGGCGGCGTCGGCGGCATCCAGCGATTTCACCACCTCGAAGGCGCCATGGAGGTCACCGATTTCCTTGTTCTCCATGCGGTGGCCGGTGATATCGCGGCCATCGTCGCGACCCCAGACCTCCATCGAGGTGGCCGGGTCACCATGGCAATACATGCAGGTCTCGCCCAGGCGCACCGGGCGGAAGTAGCGTACCGCGTTCTCTTCTCGATCGATGACATGGTATTCGCTGGCCTCGGGATTGGCGGCGAAATAATCCAGTGCCTCGCGCTCCAGCCCGTTGGGTTCGTTCTCTTCGTTGCGGGCCCCCTCGCGCGGTGTCAGAAACTCGTAACCCGCCTCCTCGGCCTTGGCCTGGGCCGTTTCCCAGGCAGTGACCACCGGGATCGCCGCCATGATCCGCTCGCGTCGTTCGGCGTCACTACTGAACTCCATCTCCCTGAGACTCTCGGGGCTGAACATCCCCAGATCCCACTTGCGCGACATCTCCTCGCGCACGGACTCCGCCATCAGGATGATGGCACGCGCCTCGTTGACCTCGTTCTCGATGGTGTCCCGCCGCGCCTCGACGGCGTAGAGGACGAACAGCACGGCGACCAGAACGGTGATCGTGGCGCTGGCAAAGGCCACGACGCGGAAGCCCAGGGAGTGGAAGTTCATTGCTCGCTCCTTGTTGGCCGAAGAGGCATCCCCTTCACTCGGCCGTTTGTGTTGATAATGGAAGATGGCCCTCCATCCACAGGAACACTGCAACTACCATGCCTGAATTGACCGGCTGACTCCCCGTGGGGAAAACACCATCACCCCGGCTCCGCAAACCGTTCTCGGATGGCGACGATCTCGGGAAGCTCGGCAAGGAAGACATCGGCCAGCTCGGGGTCGAAGTGGGTACCCCTGTTCTCCCGGATCAGCTCGGCCGCGGCCTCCACCGTCCACGCCGTCTTGTAGGGGCGCTTCGAGGTCAGGGCATCAAAGACATCGGCCAATGCGGCAATGCGCCCCGCCATGGGAATCGCCTCGCCACTGAGGCCGTCGGGGTAGCCATTGCCGTCCCACTTCTCGTGATGGGTCCGGGCGATCTCGCGGGCCATGGTCATCAACTCGGAGTCATCGCCTTCCAGCAGATCGGCCCCGATGGCGGCGTGGGTCTCGATGATCGCCCGCTCCTCGGGGTCGAAACGGCCCGGTTTCTGCAGCACGGCGTCGGGGATGCCGATCTTGCCGATGTCGTGCATCGGGCTGGCATTCAGGATCAGGTCGCAGCGCTCCTCGTCCCAGCCGATGACGCGCGCTACATGCTCACAGATATGGCTCATGCGCATGACGTGGTTGCCGGTCTCCTCGTCCCGGTACTCCGCCGCCCGGCCCAGCCGTTGCACCACCTGCAGCCGGGTTTCGTGCAACGCCCGGGTCCGCTCGCGGACCATCGACTCGAGCACGTCCTTCTGTTCGTGCAGCAGCCGGTGGGCCAGCTGGGCGTCGAGCAGGTTACGCACGCGCATCAGCAGCTCGTTACGGTCGAACGGCTTGCCGACAAAATCACGAGCACCGGATTCCAGGGCCCGCAGCAGATAATCCTGCCCATGCTGAGCGGTGAGGATGATGATGGGCGGCAACAGCGGATCCTCCAGGGCGTTCAGCTGTTCCATCACCTGATAGCCGTCCAGATGCGGCATGTTGATATCGAGCAGGATCAGATCGGGACGCGTCTCCTGGTAACCGGGCAGGACCTCGCGCGGGTCCTGGATCAACACCCGTTGCCGATAGCCCTGCGAGGCCAGCATCTTGTCCAGCAGTTTGAGGTTGCCCGGCTCGTCATCGACGATGAAGATGCAGGCATCATGGCGTTCGGGGCGGGGATCACTCATCGGTCTTCTCCTGTTGTTCCATCCCCTCGCAACCAGTACTCGACTCTTTCGATGAAGGGGCGGACCTGGATGGGCTTGGTCAAGTAGTCGTTGAAGCCGGCCGCCATGCCGCGCTCGATATCCCGCGGCATGGCATTGGCCGATACGGCGATCACCGGGACGCGGCTCAGTTCCGGATCATCGCGGAGGGCCTCGAGCACCTGGTAGCCGTCCATTCCCGGCATGTTGATATCCAGCAGGATCAATGCCGGCTTGTGCGCCCGGGCCAGCTCCAGACCCAGCTCCGGGAGATGGGCCGTCTGCAGGTGGATGTGGGGCAGCTTGCCCAGAATGCTCGCGACCAGCCTCAGGTTGGCCGGGTTGTCCTCGATGTAGAGCACCCGGTGCTCGGCTTCGGCGCCCTCAGACACGGGCGTGTCCCGAGCATCCCCTTCCGCGGCCCCGTCTTCCATTTCCATGGCCGACTCCAGCGGTAATTCCAGCCAGAAGGTACTGCCGACGCCGACCTCGCTCTCGACTTCCACGCTGCCGCCCATCATCTCCATGATCCGACGGGTAATGGTCAGGCCGATGCCGGTGCCCTCCACCTCGCCGTTCTCGGCGCCGAGACGGTTGAAGGGCTCGAACAACCCCTCCAGTTTCTCAGGCGGGATCCCGTGGCCGGTATCGGCAACCCTCAGGCGCAGGCGGTCCTCTCGCACCTCGAAGCGCAGGTGCACCTCGCCCTGCTCACGGTTGTACTTCACCGCATTGGTCAGCAGATTCAGCAGCACCTGTTTGAGCCGCGTGCGATCGGCGCGAACCCACACCTCTTCGAGGGTGTCGTAATGCAGTTCGATGCCGTGCTTACGCGCCAGGGCCTCGGTCAGGGAGAGACACTCATCCACCACCGGCCCCAGCGCCACCGCCTCCAGGGAGAGGCTGAGACGGCCCGACTCGACCCGAGCCAGATCGAGCACCTCGTTGATCAGCTCCAGCAGGTGGTTGCCCGCCTTGAGGATCTCCTGGACGTTTTCCTGCTGCTCCTCATCCAGGGCCTCGTCGTACTCGAGCAACTGGGAGAAACCGATGATGGCGTTCATCGGCGTGCGCAGTTCGTGGCTCATGCTGGAGAGGAATTCGGACTTGGACTGGTTGGCCCGTTCGGACTCCTCCTTGGCC
>JBNJEU010000102.1:0-3826 GCA_051746205.1 Pseudomonadota bacterium | reverse complement strand
CTGGACGAGATCTTCGAGCGCCAGTTCGCCGGCGGCTCCACCTCCAACCTCAAGTCGGCCAACCTGGGCGGCGTGAAGAAGGCCGCCGACATCCTCAACTTCGTCGACTCCAGCGTCGAGACCGGCGTGCTCGACAACATCAACGACGTCGACCCGGAGCTGGCTCAGACCATTCAGGATCTGATGTTCGTGTTCGACAATCTCGGGGACATCGACGATCGGTCCATCCAGGCGCTGTTGCGCGAGGTGCCCTCCGATACCCTGATCACCGCGCTGAAGGGCTCCGATGACGCGGTACAGGAGAAAGTCTTCAAGAACATGTCCAAGCGCGCCGGCGAGATGCTCAAGGACGACCTGGAGGCCAAGGGGCCGGTGCGCCTCTCCGACGTGGAGACGGCGCAGAAGGAGATCCTGTCGGTGGCGCGGCGCATGGCCGAAGCCGGCGACATCTCGCTGGGAGGCAAGGGCGACCAGTATGTCTAGCATCATCCGGGGCGACGAGGCCGGCGAGTTTCAGCGCTGGCGGTTCCCGGAGATGGGTGATCCCGCCGGCAAGCGGCGGGACGAGCCCGAGGAGGAGCCGGAACCGGAGGCGCTCGAGCCGGAGCCGGACCCCTGGCCCACGGCGGAGGAGCTGGAGGCGGTCAAGGAAGAGGCGCGCCTTCAGGGGTATCAGGTCGGTTTCGACGAGGGGCGCGCGGCCGGTGAAGCCGAGGGGCGCGAGGCCGGCCACACCGCCGGCCTCGAGGCGGGCCATGCCGAGGGTCACGCCGCCGGCCTCGAGGAGGGGCGCGCGGCGGCGGAGGAAGAGCGGCAGGAACTTGCCGCCCGGGCCGAGGGCCTTGCCGCGATCCTCGAGACACTGGCTCACCCGCTGGAGCAGCTCGACGAGATGGTCGAAGAGCAGCTCCTTGCGGTGATCAACGCCGCAGCGCGCCAGCTGGTGCGCCGTGAGCTCCACACCCGGCCCGACGAGATCGTCGCCGTGGTCCGCGAGGCGGTGGGTGAACTCCCCGCCCGGACCGTGGAATACGACTTGCATCTGCACCCGGAGGACGCCGTGATCGTCCGCGAGGCCCTGGGTCTGCACGACGAGGACGATCGCAGCTGGCGCCTGGTGGAAGATCCCGGGCTGAACCGCGGGGGCTGCCGGGTGATCAGCGACTTTACCACGGTGGATGCCACCCTGGAACGGCGCCTGGCGGCGCTGAGCGCGCGACTGCTGGGCGGGGAGCGAGGCGATGAATCCGAGTCCGGCAGCGACACCTGATCGACGACCCTACTGGCGCCACCGCCTGGAACGGGCGGAGCGCCGGCTCGAACTGGAGCCCGTGCGCAGTGTGGCCGAGGGCACCCTGGTGCGCATGGTCGGTCTGACCATGGAGGCCGTGGGTTGCCGCGCTTCCACCGGCGCTCAGTGCATGGTGCGCAATCCCGACGGCAGCGAGATCGAGGCGGAGGTGGTCGGCTTCGACGGTGAGCGCCTCTTCCTGATGCCGACCTCCGAGATGCGCACCGTGGTCCCCAACGCCCGGGTCATTCCCACCGGCCATATCCACGAGGCGCCGGTGGGGGACGGCCTGCTGGGTCGAGTCATCGACGGCGCAGGCGAGCCACTGGACGGCAAGGGCACCCTCGACGTCCACGATCGCACTCCCCTGACCGCCCAGTCGGTGAATCCCATGGAACGTGCCCCGGTGCGCGAGCCGCTGGATGTCGGCGTGCGCGCCATCAACGCGCTGCTCTCCGTGGGGCGCGGTCAGCGCATGGGCCTGTTTGCCGGCTCGGGCGTCGGCAAGAGCGTACTGCTCGGCATGATGACGCGTTTTACCAGTGCCGACGTGGTGGTGGTCGGGCTCATCGGTGAGCGCGGTCGCGAGGTCAAGGACTTCATCGAGAACATCCTCGGTGAGGCCGGTCGCGAGCGCGCCGTGGTGATCGCGGCGCCGGCCGACGCCACCCCGGTGATGCGCCTGCACGGGGCCGCGCAGGCCCACTCCATCGCCGAATACTTCCGTGATCAGGGGCGCAATGTCCTGCTGCTGATGGATTCGTTGACCCGCTACGCCCAGGCCCAGCGCGAGATCGCGCTGGCCGTGGGCGAGCCGCCGGCGACCAAGGGGTATCCACCATCCGTTTTCGCCAAGCTTCCCGGTCTGGTCGAGCGCTCCGGCAATGGCCGCGAGGGGGGCGGCTCCATTACCGCCTTCTACACCGTGCTCACCGAGGGCGATGATCAGCAGGATCCCATCGCCGACGCCTCGCGGGCGATCCTCGACGGCCACATCGTCCTGTCGCGGCGGCTGGCCGAGGGCGGGCAGTATCCGGCCATCGACATCGAGGCCTCCATCAGCCGCGTGATGCCGGACATCTCCGACAACGCCCATCAGGAAGCAGCGCGCCGCTTCAAACAGGTCCTTTCGCGCTACGAGCAGAATCGCGATCTGATCAGCATCGGCGCCTACAATCGCGGCTCCGATCCGAACATCGACCAGGCCATCGACATGCTGCCCCGGCTCCAGGCCTTCCTCTCCCAGGGGATGAACGAGCCCGCCGATCTGACGAACAGCATCGAGCAACTCCAGCAACTCTTCCCGGGGGAAGCGCGTTACCGGCAAGCGGATCAGGAGGGGTAAGCCGGCATGGTACGGAGTGAGCGCCTCCAGCCCCTGATCCGCCTGGCCGCCAACCGCGAGGAACAGGCCGCGCTGGCCCTGGCGCGGGCGCGGGAGAATCTGGCCAATCAGGAGGCCAAGCTCGAGGATCTCGACAGCTATCGGGGCGAATACCGGCAGGTGGTTTCCAGTGCCGGAGGCCAGGGCGTCAGTGGGCGCCAGGTGCGCGGTTTCCACGGCTTCCTCGGCCAGCTCGATCAGGCCGTCGAGGGCCAGTTGCAGGTCATCGAACGGGCCCGTACGGAAGTGGAACAGCGCCGTCAGGAGTGGCTGGCCGCCCGGGTCGAGTGTCAGCGCATGGATCTGGTCATCGAGCGCTTCCAGGATGACGAGGCGTGGCACGAGGCGCGGCGTGAACAGAAGGTCATGGACGAGTTCGCCGGTCAGCTGGCGCTGCGCAACGGCCGCAACGACCGCAACGGCACCTCCTGAAACCCCCTCTCGATTCCTCCAGCTTGTTCCGGCGGACGCCCCGGGACCCGCGCAGCCCGCCGGAACAAGCCCCTTCCGACCTGGCACGTCCCTTGCTGTATATCTGGCGTGACTTTGATTCGAAGAGGGGACAGAACGTGTCAGCGATCCTGAGCATGTTGCAATCGGGTTCTCAAGGAACGAGCGTTTCCGGGGGCTCCGGCCCTGCGGGAGGAGGAGAGAAGGGAGACTTCAAGGGGGCCCTCCAGTCGGTAATGGGGAGCGCGGAGAGCGGTTCCGGCGGCAAGGGGTTGCCGGACGGCGAGCATCCCTTTGCCGGGGCCGACAAGAAAAAGTTACAAGCCCTGTTCGGAGTGGATGGCAAGACCGCGGAGGAGATGATGGCGCTCTCCGGCGAGGAAGCGCGGGAACTGTTGGCCAAGCTCCAGGAGATGCTCGCGCAGTTGCAGAAGCAGCTGGCCGGCGCCATGGGCGAGGGCGAGGTCGGGAAGCTTTCCATCAAGGAACTCCTGGGCAAGGAATTCTCCGACACGGAGATCGCGGCCCTGGGCGGGATGGATGACGCGGAACTCGCCGCCGGGCTCGGGAAGCTGGGCGGGGATGGAGACGCCGATTCCAGTGAACTCGCCGCCGGGCTCGGGAAGCTGGGCGGGGATGGAGACGCCGATTCCAGTGAACTCGCCGCCGGGCTCGGGAAGCTGGGCGGGGATGGAGACGCC
>JBNJEU010000101.1:0-3932 GCA_051746205.1 Pseudomonadota bacterium | reverse complement strand
AAGCGGCAGTGTCAGGGTGAATGCGAAGGTGCTGCCCTCGCCGGGGGCCGATTCCACTTCCAGCTCTCCCCCCATCTTCTCCACCAGCCGTCGACTGATCACCAGCCCCAGACCGGTACCGCCGTACCGGCGGGTCGTGGACGTGTCGGCCTGGCTGAAGGGCCGGAAAAGCCGGGCGATCTGCGCCTCGCTCATGCCGATGCCGGTGTCGCGAACATGGAAGCGCAGGGTGGCGCGGTCATTCGCCACGGGCTCGACCGCCCGGATCCCGAGCTCCACGGTACCGCCCCGTTCGGTGAATTTGGTCGCATTGCTGAGCAGGTTGCCGAGCACCTGGGAGAGCCGCAGGGAGTCGCCGACCAGAGACCGCGGCAGGTCGGGCTGGATGTCGTAGAGTATTTCCAGTCCATCGGTGCGGGCCTTTTCTCCGAATAGTATGCCCATCTGCTCGACAACCCTGTCCAGCTCGAAATCGCGCACCTCCAGCTCCAGCCGGCCCGACTCGATCTTGGAGAAGTCGAGGATGTCGTTGAGGATGCCGAGCAGCATCCGCGAGGACTGGTGGATCTTGTTCACCTGGTCGCGCTGTTTCTCGTCCAGGGGGGTCTGTTCCAGTAACTGGCTCAGGCCGATGACCGCGTTCATCGGCGTGCGGATCTCGTGGCTCATGTTGGCCAGGAACTCACTCTTGGCACGACTGGCCTGTTCGGCCTGTTCGCGGGCCCGTTCGGATTCCTTCTGGGCCTGTCTGGTCGCGGTGATGTCGCGGTTGACGCCGACGATGCGAGTGGCTTTACCGGCATCATCCCGGATGACCTGGGCCTGGCCGTGCAGGGTGCGGATTGTCCCGTCATCGGCGCGGCGAATGGCGATCTGCACATCGAATGGTTCGTCGGATTCCACGGCGGCCTGGAAGATGGCCACCGCCGTTTCCCGGGACTCCGGCATCAGGGCTCCGGCCCAGTCTTCGAAAGCATGCCCGAAGTTGGCCGGGTCGATGCCGTAGAGGCGGAACATGCCGTCGTCCCATTCGAGGCGGCCGCTGGCGACGTCGTAGTCCCAGATGCCGAGTTCGGCCGCCGAGGTCGCCAGGTGCAGGCGTTCCGTCAACGCCTTCTGGGCCTGTTCCGCCTCCTTCTCGGCCGTAATGTCGCGACCGGTCCCGCGGAAGCCGTTCAGATTGCCGTCCTCGTCGAGGACGGGCAGGCCGCTCACGCGCTGATGGACCAGACTGCCGTCCGGACGTATCGAGACATGCTCGAGGCCCTGCCATGAACTCTTGTTCGTGGCCCATTCATTGAGCCGATCCTGAACGCGCTCGGCCTCACCCTCCGGCATGAAGTCGAAAGGCGAGCGGCCGATGATCTCCTCCACCGGGTAGCCCAGAAGGGCTTCTGCCGGTGATGTGACGATGCTGTAGCGACCCTCGGAGTCGATCTCCCAGATGTATTCCCCCGCCGCCATGGACACATCCATGAAGCGTTTCTCGCTCTCGGCGAGATCCCTCAGGGCCTGTTTCTGCCTGGTGATGTTCCGGAATACGGTCAGGAACAGGGTGCGCTCATCGAGCGAGAGCAGGATCACCGTCACCTCGACATCGATGACGCTGCCGTCCTTGCAGCGGTGCTGGGTCTCGAAGTCATCGCGTCCCCGCGTGAGGATGGTCCGGATGTGCTCGGCGGTCTCTTCGGGCGTCTCCTGGGCCTCGTAATCCGGGATGCGCAGCCGGCCGAACTCCTCGGCGGTGTAGCCCAGCTGTTCGTGGGCCAGCCGGTTGAACTGCACCGGCAGACCACTCTCCGGATCGATGAGCACGGTGGCGTCGGGGTAGAGATCGAACAGGGTGCGGAAGCGGCTCTCCTGCTTTTCGAGGTTCTCGAACAGGTGATGGCGTTCGGTCATGTCGGTGTGGCTGCCGATTACGCGCAGCGGCTGCCCGTCGTCGTCGCGCTGGACCACCCGCCCGCGGTCGAGGATCCACTTGTAGCTGCCGTCCTTGCAGCGCACCCGATGTTCGTTCTCGTAGGTGGCGGTCTCGCCGCGGAAGTGGCGGTCCAGATCGGCCAGGCAGTGGTCCAGGTCGTCCGGGTGGACGCGGCTCTTCCACTCGTCGAGGCTGGTCCCGACCTCGTACTCCTCGTGCCCGAGCATGTGCTTCCACTGCGGAGAGAAGTACACCGAACCGGTAGAGGCATCCCAGTCCCACACCCCCTGCTCGGTGGCCTCCAGTACGAAGCGCCAGCGCTCCTCGTTCTCGGCGATCCGCTCCTGAGCCTGGCGCTCTTCGGTGCGGTCGAGGATGTAGCCACGGATCAGGCGAGGTTGCCCCCGGTCGTCGTAGTCGGGCGCGGTGTAGTCGTAGAACCACCGGTAGTCGCCGGAGCGGGTGCGCAGGCGGTAGTGCTGTTCGAAGCCGGTCTCGCCCCGGGCGAGATAGCTGGTGACCTCGTCGCCAAGCCATGCCATGTCGTCGGGGTGAACCAGATCGGCGAAGTGGAAGTCGGGCGCCAGGATCTCGCCGGCACTGTAACCGAGGACCTGCTCGACGTTCGGTGAGACATAGTGCACCGGCCAGCCCGGTTCGGGGTGCCAGACGAAGACCACCACCGGGCCGCCGGTGAAGAATTCGTGCTCCCGGCGCTGATTCTGAGCGGCGCTCTTCTTTTCAGTGAGGCCATCGCGGGCGGGGTCGTGCTGCAGCAGCTCCCCCAGGTTCTGGTGCCGGGCCAGAACCCGTGGGTCGAGGCTGCCGGTCAGATCGCTGTAGTTCACGATGCCACGGAGTTCACCGGCCCGATCCTCCAGGCCGATGAACTCACTGTGGTTCTGGATCGCCCTGAGGCCATCGAGGACCGAGGCGTCGGGATCGAGGGTGATGGCCCATGGCAGGTCCAGCTCATCCAGCGGGGTCTGGAGGTCGTGTCCGCGGCTTTTGAAGTCGAGCAGTCTCGCGGAGGAGAAAAGGCGATAACCACGGGGGGTGACGACCACCACAGTGTGGACGTCGCGCTCCTCCATCGCCCGCACAGCATCGCCAATGGTCGCCGTCGGTGGCAGGGTGATTACGTCGGTGGTGGCGATGGTGGCGAGATGCGGGAAGATCATGGGGCCCTCAGGCGCGGTTCCATGGACAGGAAGTTCAGTGTAGTACCGTCTGAGACTCAGCCGCCAGTCATCGACATGAAACGCACGATCTTGTCGGGATTGTCGCGAAACTCATGGCGTTCCGGCTTGATGGCGATGGCGCGCCGGATCTGTGCTTCCAGCTCGGCATCGCTGATGCCGGCGCGCAGCGGTGTCCGCAGGTCGTGGTTGGCTTCGTCACCGAGACAGAGGTGGAGCATGCCGTCGGGGCCCAGACGAACGCGGTTGCAGCTCTCGCAGAAGTGCCGGGAGATGGGGGTGATGAAGCCGATCCGCAGGTCGCTGCCGGCCACCTGGACATAGCGGGCCGGACCGCCCCCGGGCATGGTCGCCGGCAGCAGCTCGTAGCGATCCTCCAGCTGACGGCGGACCTCGCCGAGATCCAGATAGTGGTCCGCCTCGGCGCTCTGCCCGGTGCTGCCCACCGGCATGGTCTCGATGAAGCGAAGAGTGAAACCGTGCTCGAGGCAGAAGTCCACCAGGTCGGTGATCTCGTCGTCGTTGATCCCCTTCTGGGCCACCGCGTTGATCTTGATGGGGCCGAAACCGGCGGCCTTCGCTGCCATCAGCCCGTCGAGGACCTTGTCCAGGCGGCCGCCGCCGGTGGTCGCCTTGAAGCGGTCGGGGCGCAGGGTGTCGAGGCTGACGTTGAGGCGGCGGATCCCGGCGGCGCGCAGCGGTTCGGCGAAGCGCGCCAGGCGCACGGCGTTGGTCGAGAGGGAGAGGTCCTCGATGCCGGGCAGGACACCGAGGCGGCCGGCGATGTCGGTGAGTTCGCGGCGCACCAG
>JBNJEU010000100.1:0-4012 GCA_051746205.1 Pseudomonadota bacterium | reverse complement strand
CGCAAGGCGATGGGCGAGGAGCTGGGCGCCGATTTCATGCTGCTCGGCAGCATCAACTCGATCATCGACCAGGATGGCCGGGAAGAGGTGCGTTTCTACCAGGTGGACATGGAGCTGATCAGCCTGGCCGACAACCGCAAGGTCTGGATCGGCCAGAAGCGCATCCGCAAGCTGCTGAGCGGGGCGGCGGTCCGCCCCTGAGTCGGTTGATGGCGCGCGCGTTGTCGGGACGGCTCCCGGCGCTGCTGCTGCCCCTGACTCTGCTCGCCGGGTGCGCCACCTACAGCGATCGGGTCGAGGAGATGGAGTCGGCCCTGTTGGCCGGGCAGTGGGAGCGCGCGCTGGAGGAGGTCGAGGACACCGCCGGGGATGGCCCCAACGAGGTCCTGTTCCATCTCAATCGCGGCATGCTCCACCGCCTCAATGGTGACTTCGAGGCGAGCAATCGTGATCTGGAGCGCGCCAAGGAGCGACTGGAGGCGCTGGATGCCTTCAGCATCACCGAGACCCTCGGCTCCCTGACCGTGACCGAGGGGTCGCGGGCCTACGTCGGCACGCCCCACGAACAGGTGATGCTCCACCTGATCAAGGCGTTCAATTACCTCGACCTCGGCGAACTGGACAGCGCCCGGGTCGAGGCGCTGCAGGTGGACCTGCGCCTGGAGACCATTGCCGACGCCGCCGGTGGCTCGAAATACGACGCCGATCCCTTTGCCCGCTACCTCACCGGCCTGCTCTACGAGGCGCTCGGCGAGGCGTCCCAGGCCCTGGTGGCCTATCGCATGGCGCACGCGGCGTATCAGCGCCAGCAGGCCGATTTCGGGGTCGCGCCCCCGCGCCAGTTGCAGGCCGCCCTGCTGCGCCTGACCGACCATCTCGGCCTGGACGACGAGCACGCCGCCCTGCGCGAACGCTACCCGGAACGCGCCTGGCGGACCCAGACCGAGTATCGGCGCTCGGCCCACGTCATTCTGATCCTCAACGAGGGACTGGCGCCGATCCTGCGGGAGGAGGCGGTGATGGCTCAGGGGCGTGACGGCAACCTTCACCGCATCGCCCTGCCGGTCTATCAATCGCGGCCGTGGCGGCTGGGGCGGGTGGAATTGCGGGCCGATGGCGAGCGCGTCGGCGCGGAGCTGGTGCAGGACGTGGAGCCGGTGGCGCGGGCGGTGCTGGCGGAGCGCAAGCCGGGGATGCTGGCCCGCTCCCTGGCCCGAGCGGTGGTCGGTGACGCCGCCGTGGACGAGGCGCGGGACTCGGACCCGTTGCTGGGACTGCTGGTGAACCTCTTCACCGTGACCACCGAGCGGGCCGATACCCGCAGCTGGGTCACCCTGCCGGGTCGGTTCCGGGTCGCCCGGCTGAGCCTCCCTCCCGGGGAGTACGACCTCGGTGCCCGCTATGGCGGAGGCGGCGTCGGCAGCGAGGTCCACTGGCCGGATGTGACCCTGCGCCCGGGTCGGCACCACTTCATCATCGACCACTGGATCAGCCCGAACAGCGTCTGGCGGGGCGGGCGCGAGCAGGACACCGACACGACGGGGGACGCCGATGCGCCGGATACCGATTAGACCACGCCACCCGGTGACCGGGCCGGCCTTGCTGCTGGTGCTGGCGGGGCTCCTGGTGGCCTGCGCCGGCGGGCCGGAACACGAGCCGGCCCCCGACTGGGTCCACGGCGACCCGGCGGCGGATTATCCCGAGAACGCCTGGCTCACCGGCAGCGGTCGCGCTGCGCGTCTGGCCGAGGCGCGCAACCTGGCGCGCGCCGAACTGGCTCGCCGTTTTCGGGTGACGGTGGTCGCCGAAACCCGCGACGAGGAGCGCGAAGTGGACGGGGAACTGAGCCGGACCATCGACCACGGTGTGCGCACCCGCACCGACGAGGTGCTGACCGGGGTGCGCATCGCCGAGGTCTGGCGCGAACCCGACAACGGCGCCTACCACGCCCTCGCGGTGCTCTCCCGGGAGCGGGCCGCCACCGACCTGCGCGAGTCCATTCGCGAACTGGATCGGGCCACCGAGACCCACCTGGAGCAGGCGGCGACGGCCGACGACGGCCTTGCCGTGGTCGCCGCCCTGACGCGTGCCCTGGAGGCGCAACGGACCCGCCACGAGCTGCAACCGCGCCTCCGGATCCTCGATCCCGACGGGCGCGGCATTCCTCCGCGCCATGATCGTGCGGAGCTGGCCGAGGAACGCCGCGCCAGCCTGGCGACCCTGCGCGTGACTGCCGAGGTCGCGGGCGACGACGACGGCTCGTTGCAGCGCGCCCTTAGCGGTGCTCTGGCCAATCTCGGCCTCGATGTGGTCGCCGCCGGGACGGCCGATTACCGGATGGTCGTTGAACCTGAGCTGACCGATCGCGGACGGCGCGATGGCTGGTACTGGGTCGAGGGCGAGGTGGTGCTGCGGATCGTCGAGACCGACGGCGACACGCGCTCCGAGAGCCGTCATGCCTTGCGCGCCTCCGCCACCGATGCCGCGACCGCCCGTCAGCGCGCCCTGAATCGCACCGCGGAGCTGTTCCGGGAGGTACTGCCGGGGCTGTTGTGGGGGGAGGATGACTGAGCCGAATCTCAGCCGACCCGGTTGCGGCCCGCCTCCTTGGCGGCGTAGAGGGCCTCGTCGGCCCGTTTGAGCAGAGGGTTGCGGTCGGCTTCCGAATCGCGGTGCGGGTCGAGGGTGGCGGTTCCGAGGCTCAGGGTGACCACCGGTGCGGTGCTGGAGTATTCGTGGGTGATTGCCAGTGCCTCCACGGCCGCGCGCAGGTTTTCGGCGACCTCGCGGGCGCCGTTGGCGTCGGTTCCGGGCAGCAGGGCGACGAATTCCTCGCCGCCGTAGCGGCAGATCAGATCGCCCGGACGCGCGACCACACTGTCCAGTGTCCCGGCTACCTTCTGCAGGCACAGGTCCCCGGCACCGTGGCCGTAGTGGTCGTTGAAGCCCTTGAAATGGTCGATGTCCATCATGACCACGGAGAGCGGCTGACCCTCGCGCAGGCAGCGGCGGGTCTCCCGGTCGAACAGATCGTCGAAATGGCGGCGATTGGGGATGCCGGTGAGGCCGTCGAGCAGGGCGTACTGTTCCAGCAGGTCGGTCTTGCGCTTCAGATTCATGTGCGTGTGGACTCGGGCGCGGACGATGGCCTGATTGAACGGCTTGGCGATGTAGTCCACCGCGCCGAGGTTCAGGCCGTGCTCTTCGTCGCTGACGGCATCACGTGCGGTGACGAAGATGATGGCGATGCCGCTGGTTTTCGGGTCTTCCTTGAGGCGGCGACAGACCTCGTAGCCATCGATGCCGGGCATCTGGATGTCGAGCAGGATGAGGTCGGGTGGCGCCTGATCGCCCTCCTGGACCATGGCCAGCACCTTTTCACCGCTGTTGGCCACCCGGACACGATAGTCGTCCTTCAGCAAGGCGCCCAGGGCCTGGACGTTGGCCGGCTCGTCATCGACCACCAGGAGGGTCGGCTTCTGCTCTTCGCTGTTCATGTCGTGCCTTCGTTGGTGTCTTGCAACAGTTCGTCGAGGCTCTGCAAGGCTTCATCGAACTCCATCTGTTCCACATGTGCCTCCAGAGCGTCACAGTCCAGCCCACGGCCACGCAGGTAGCCAAGGGCCTGACGCAGGGTCGCCTCTTCGACCAGTTCGCTGGCCTCCAGCCGCTCGCGCAGGGTCGCTACCGCCGCGGCCGTACCCATGGCCCCCGCGTTCTCCTCGGATGGCTCCAGACCATCAAGGGTAGCTTGTGTCGCGGCCAGCGTCCGCTCCATGGCCGCCAGCAGATCGCCCCCCACGACCTCGCCCCGCTTGATCGTCGCATCGATCTGTTCGGCCAGCTGCTGCAGTTCCACTGCGGCCAGGGTGCCAGCCACCCCCTTGAGGGTGTGGGCGATTCGGCGGGCCTCCTCGTCGCGACCGGCGCGGAGGTGGTCGAGCAGCGGGGCGTAGTCGCTCGTCAGCTTGTCCCGGAACCCCCGCAGCAGGCGGGCATAGAGGGCGTCGTC
>JBNJEU010000099.1:0-4054 GCA_051746205.1 Pseudomonadota bacterium | reverse complement strand
AGCAGCGCCATGACACACGCGGACACCCTCATCCACGCCCGCTGGATCGCCCCGGTGGAGCCCGACAACACCGTCCTCGAGGACCACGCCATCGCCATCCGCGACGGCGTCATCACCGCCGTGCTGCCCGGCCACGAGGCGCGCGCCACCGTCACCGCCGACACCGTCCACGAACTCGGCGACCACCTGCTCATCCCCGGCCTGATCAACGCCCACACCCATGCCGCCATGACCCTGATGCGCGGCCTGGCCGACGATCTGCCGCTGATGGAGTGGCTCAAGGGCCACATCTGGCCCGCCGAGGGCCGCCACGTGGGCACCGAGTTCGTCCGCGACGGCAGCGAGCTGGCCGTCGCCGAGATGCTGCTCTCCGGCACCACCTGCTTCAACGACATGTACTTCTTCCCCGACGCCACCGCCGAGGCCGCGGTCGCCGCCGGGATCCGCGCCAATGTCGGGCTCATCGTCATCGACTTCCCCACGCCGTGGGCGCAGGACCCGGCGGAGTACTTCCAGCGCGGCGAGGCGGTCCACCAGCGCTGGCACGACGAGCCGCTGGTGACCACCGCCATGGCGCCCCACGGCCCCTACACCGTTTCCGACGACCCGCTGCGCTCGGTGGCCGAGCTGGCTGAGAAGCTCGACATCCCGATCCACATCCACCTCCACGAGACCGCCCACGAGGTGGAGGAGAGCCTGCACCAGCACGGCAGGCGCCCGCTGGAACGGCTGCGCGATCTCGGCCTGGTCAACGAGCGGCTGCTGGCCGTCCACGCCACCACCCTGAACGACGCCGACATCGCCACCCTCGCCGGAGCCGGCGCCCACGTGGTCCACTGCCCGCAGTCCAACCAGAAACTGGCCAGCGGCACCTGCTCGGTGGAGACCCTGCGCGGCGCCGGCATCAACCTCGCCCTCGGCACCGACGGCGCCGCCAGCAACAACGATCTCGACCTGCTGGCCGAGATGCAGAGCGCCGCCCTGGTCGCCAAGGCGCAGACCGGCGACGCCGCCGCCCTGCCCGCCGAGGCCGCGCTGGCCATGGCCACCCTCGGCGGCGCCCGCGCCCTGAACCTCGACCACGCCCTCGGCAGCCTGGTCCCCGGCAAGCAGGCCGACCTCGTCGCCGTCGACCTCGACCGCCTTACCACCCAGCCGGTCTACCACCCGATCTCGCAGCTGGTCTACGCCGCCGGGCGCGAGCAGGTGAACCACGTCTGGGTCGGCGGCCGCCACGTGGTCGAAGAGGGCCGCCTCACCACCCTCGAACCCGCCATGCTGCGGGACAAGGCGCGCCACTGGCAGACCTGCCTGGCCGCCAACGCGTAAAAGGGGACCGTCCCCTTTTCCACCGACGCCCGAAGACCGGTAGACTGAGGAAAAGGGGGACCATCCCCTTCAATGGAGGAGACCCATGAACAGCGAGACCGCGACCCTCAACAGCGATCCGGTGGAAGTGGCCAGGTTCGACGAGCTGGCCAGCCGCTGGTGGGACCGTGACGGCGACTGCGCCCCGCTCCACGCCATCAACCCGCTGCGCCTGGCGTACATCGACGGCCGCGCCCCGCTGGAGGGCCGGACCGCCATCGACGTCGGCTGCGGCGGCGGCCTGCTCTCCGAGGCCATGGCCCTGCGCGGCGCCACCGTTACCGGGATCGACATGGGCGCCCAGGCGATCCGGGTGGCGAAGCTCCACCGCCACGAATCGGGGGCCGAGGTCGAGTACGATCAGACCACCGCCGAGGCCATGGCCGAGAAGGCGCCGGAATCCTTCGACGTGGTCACCTGCATGGAGATGCTCGAGCACGTCCCGGATCCGGCCTCGGTGATCGCCGCCTGCGCGCGGCTGGTGAAGCCCGGCGGCCGCATCTTCTTCTCCACCCTGAACCGCAACCCGAAGAGCTACCTGTTCGCCATCGTCGGCGCCGAGTACCTCCTCGGCATGCTGCCGCGCGGCACCCACGACTACAGCCGCTTCATCACCCCGGCGGAGCTGGACCGCTGGGCGCGTGCGGCGGAGCTGGTGGCCGAGGATTTCAGCGGCATCAGCTACAACCCGCTGAGCCGGCAGTACCGGGTCGGGGACGACATCGACGTCAACTACATGGCCTGTTACCGCCGTGGCTGACGAAGGGGGCGGTGAGAAAGGGGACAGTCCCCTTTTTTCGGGTGCGGCACCCCGACCCGGGACGCCCGACGCTTCACCGGCGAGTCATTCCCGGACCGGGCCGGATTCCGGTGATGAGGGAGTTTCCCCCTTCTCTTTCTCCGGAGTGCTCTTCGATCTGGATGGGACCTTGGTGGACACGGCTCCGGATCTGGCGGCGGCACTGAACCGGGTGCGGTTGGAAGAGGGAAGCGAGGCGCTCCCCTTCGAGACGATTCGGCCGTGGGTCTCCCACGGTGGTGGGGCCTTGATTCGGTTTGGTTTTCCAGAAGCGGATGAATCGCACCGCGCCACGCTGACGGAGCGGCTGCTGGACCACTACGCCGCCGCCATTGCCGAGGAGAGCCGGCTGTTTCCGGGGCTGGAGGCGGTGCTGGAACGGCTGGAGGGGGAAGGTCGGCCGTGGGGGGTGGTGACCAACAAGCCGGAGCGCTTCACCTTCGCGCTGATGGAGGCGCTGGGGCTGCACCGGCGCGCCGCCTGTCTGGTCGGGGGGGACACCCTGGCCGAGTCGAAGCCGCATCCGGCGCCGATGCGCCACGCCTGCGCCCTGGCGGGCAGCGAGCCGGCGACCACCATCTATATCGGCGACGCGGAGCGCGACATCGCCGCCGGCCGGGCCGCCGGGATGGTCACCCTGGCCGCCGAATGGGGCTATCTCGGACCCGACGACGATCCGGCGAGCTGGGGCGCCGACCACCGCCTGGCCACCCCGGCCGACCTCGGCCGCTGGCTGGCGGAGACCGCCGACGAATCGACCACCCCCGCCGAAGACCGCCGCGCCCCGGCGCCACCGGAGATCGCATCGTGACCCCCGAACAGGCCTACCGCCAGTGCCGCGCCATCGCCCGCGGCCACTACGAGAACTTCCCGGTGGCGAGTCGGGTGCTGCCGCGCCGTCTGCGCGACCCGGTGGCGGCCATCTACGCCTTCGCCCGGGGCGCCGACGACCTGGCCGACGAGGGCGACCATCCCCCCGAGGCGCGCCTCGCCGCCCTCGACGACCGCGCCGTCCGGCTCGAGGCCTTCGGCCACGGCGATCCGGACCCCGACGATCCCGTGGACGTCGCCCTGGCCGACGCCATCCACCGCCACAGCCTGCCGCTGCAACCGTTCCGCGACCTGCTCTCCGCCTTCCGCCAGGACGTGGAAAAGCGCCGCTACGCCGACTTCGGCGAGGTCATGGACTACTGCCGCCGCTCCGCCAACCCGGTGGGCCGCCTGCTGCTCGCCCTGTACGACATCGACGACGAACGCACCCTCGCCCACTCCGACGCCCTGTGCAGCGGCCTGCAACTGGTCAACTTCCTCCAGGACATCGCCCAGGACTACGAGGAGAACGACCGCATCTACCTGCCTGTCGACGAGATGGCCCGTTTCGGCGTCGACGAGGCGCACATCCGCGACCGCGTCAGCGACGCCGCCATGCGCGCCCTGCTCCACTACCAGATCGACCGCGCCCGCAAGCTCCTGCGCGGCGGCGCCGGCCTCGGCAAACGCCTCCCCGGACGGATGAAGTTCGAGGCGCGGCTGATCCTCTACGGCGGCGTGCGCACCCTCGAGCGCCTCCACGCCCAGCCCGCCGACGACCTGTTCAGCCGCCCGCGCCTGCGGCCGCGCGACCGCGCCTGGATGGTCTGGCGGACCCTGCTGCCGCGCTAGACCGAGGCGATCTCCGGATACCGTTCCGGATGCTCGATCATCGCCACCGTCAGGTCGACATCGAGCTCGGGCCAGTGAAAATGGCCCGGCGCGGGTTCTTCCACCCGCAGGATCGCACTCACCGGCTGCTCCCTGAACCACGGGAAGGCGTCATACGGTAGAAAATGTTCCCGCTCCCGCTCCATCAGCCAGATGCCGTGCGCGGAAATATTGGTCACTTCAACG
>JBNJEU010000098.1:0-4203 GCA_051746205.1 Pseudomonadota bacterium | reverse complement strand
GTTCTTCAATCGCATCCGCAAGGCGCCCAGCGAGGTCGCCTTCAAGGAATACGATCGCACCATCCGCCAGTGGCGCTCCTACTCCTGGGCCGGCCTCGGCCTGGAGGTAACGCGCTGGAAATCGGCCTTCGGCCGCGAGGGGCTCGACGTCGGCGACCGCGTCGCCATCATGGCGCGCAACTGCAAGGAGTGGATCATCACCGAGCAGGCCGCCATGGCGCTGGAGATCGTCGTGGTTCCGATCTTTCCTCACGACACCCCGGAGAACGTCGCCTACATCCTCAACGACGCCGGCGTAGCCACCCTGATCATCGACGACGAGAGCACCTGGCAGCGTCTGCAGGAGGCCAGTGACCAACTGGCAATCCTCGAGCGCATCATCATCCTGGAGCCGGAGACCGACGAAAACGGCGAGATCGTCATCCAGTCCGATGATTCCCGGCTGGCGGCGGCGCGCAACTGGCTGCCGGTGGAGGCCGGACCTCTGGTCGAGCGCTGGGGCGATCCCAAACAGCCGGCCACCATTGTCTACACCCCCGGCACCACCGGTCGTCCCAAGGGCGTCCTCCTCAACCATGTCAGCCTGCTTACCAACGCCCGCGATGCCGCCCGGATGATGGCGGTACGCCACAGCGACCAGTTCCTCTCCCACATGTCGCTGGCGAGTCTGGCCGAGCGCATCTGCGGAGTCTACGTTCCGATGATGTCGGGTGCGATCATCGCCTTCGCCCGCAGCATCCGTGCCCTGCCGCGAGACATCCCCAACGTCGTCCCGACGATGATGGTGACCACGCCCCAGGTTCTGAACATGCTCAATCGCGAGCTGGAAAAGGTCTTCCGCGAGGCGTCCCCGCTGGACCGATTCCTCTACCGGCTCGCCCTCGATGCGGGCTGGGCCCAGTACGAGGTGGAGCACAAGCGCCAGTCGTTCAGTCTGCTCGCCTTCATCCACCCCTTCATGAAAAAGCTGGTGCTGCGCAATCTGCGCCCCGAACTCTTTGGCCGACGTCTGCGCCGCGTGATCACGACCGGTACGCCGCTGCCGCCCAAGCTGGCCCGGAACTTCATCGGTCTCGGGATCCAGATCCTGCAGGGCTACCACCAGACCGAGGCCGGCGGCCTGGTGGCCCTGAACACCATGCACGGCAACCACCCCGAATCGGTGGGCTACCCGCTGGATACCTTCCATATGAAGATCGGCCAGGGCGAGGAGCTGATGATGTACGGCGACAGCATCATGCAGTACTACCTCGGTGGCGCATCCAGTATCGAGGCCAAGAACAAGGACTGGCTGCTGACCGGTGACCGGCTCGAGTTCAAGCAGGACCACCTCTACATGAAGGGGCGAGTGGACAACCCACTGGAACTCACGTCCGGTCGCCAGGCCTATCCCGAGCTGATGGAGATGTGCATCGTCCAGGATCCCCTTTTCCTGCACGCGGCCGTGTTCGGCCACGGCCAGTCCCACGTGGTGGCCGTCATCGTGATCGACACCCGGCTCTGGGCCGAACTTTCCCAGGAGCTGGAATCCGATGATCCGAAGAATGCCGACATCAACAGCGAGGCCGCCCATCAATGGATGGTCGAACGCGCCAACGAATTGCTGGATGGAGTTCGTCGCACGGTTCCCATCGAATACGTGATCCCGGTCACGGACGAATGGACCGTGGAAAATGGCATCCTGACTCCGACATTCAAGGTTCGGCGCCACCTGGTCCAGGCACGTTACAGTGGCGCCCTCGTCTCCGCCTTTGGTGGCAGTCTGCCTCTGGAGGGTGGCGGCGAGGGTGCCGGAGCCGAGGATGCCGAGACGGACGATCTCGGGCTTCCCGGCAATGATGAACCGCTTTGACAGGCCGCGCCGGTGGGGAGACAATAGCCAATCGGCTGCGGGTGTAGCTCAATGGTAGAGCACCAGGTTCCCAACCTGGCGACGTGGGTTCGATTCCCATCACCCGCTCCATATCAGGGTACCCCGGCATGCGCACAATCCTTCGCATCGCGGCCACCGTTGTCGCTGGCCTGCTCCTATTTCTGGTACTCGCGGCGCTGATCCTGCCCCGGGTTGTCGACCCCAATGACTTCCGCAGCCACATCGAATCGGCCGTCGAAGAGGATACGGGGCGCGAGCTCGCCATCGAGGGTGATGTACGACTCAACTTCTTCCCCTGGCTCGGCATCCGACTGGGCGAGGTCGAACTCGGCCCCGCGCCCGATTTCACCGAACCTGCGCCATTCGCGCGCATCGGCAGGGCCGAAGTCCGAATCCGTGTCCTGCCGCTCTTCCGCGGTCGCGCCGAGGTCGACACCCTCGTCCTTGACGGCCTCCGCCTGAACCTGGCAAGGGACGCCAAGGGTCGCGGTAACTGGGCGGATCTGATCGCCGATCCCGATGTCGACGAAGACCCCTCCGAAGCGGCTCCCGCGGCCACCGACGAGCTCGAGGCCGACGCCACCCGCGATCCCCTGGAGGCCATTACCCTCGGCGGCATCCGGCTCACCGACGCCGCCGTGACCTGGTCCGACGCAACCAGCGGTGCGACCTACCGCATGGAGAATCTGGGCCTCGACATGGGTGCCGTGCGCGCCGGAAACGCCATCCCGCTGGTCATCGGAGCCGATGTGTACAGTGCCGAACCGGACCTGCACGCGCGGCTCGACCTGCGCTCCAGTCTGGAACTGGATCTCGCTACTCCCGAGCTCATCGCACGGGACCTCGAATTGTCGGTCGACGCCGAAGGCGAACCTCTGGGGAGCGAAACGGCGGAACTCAGGCTCGCTCTGAAGCGCGCCGGCGCCAATCTCGACACGGATACGGCCGAGATCCACGACCTCAGGCTGGACGCCGCGGGGACGCGATTGGAACTCGACCTCCTGGCCAGCAATCTCTCGAATGAGCCGCGCGGCGAGGGCCACTTCGCCTTTGAACTCACCGCTCCCGAGCGGTTGGCCGTACTGCTGCCCGATCCGCCGCCGGTAAAGCTCGGCGCCCTCGCCGAGACACATCTGCAATCCGAGTTCCTGATCGATCTCGGGTTCGACCGCGCCGAGCTTCATGGCTTGCGTGGCACCCTCTTCGATTCGGAACTGAGCGGCCATCTGGAAGTGGATCGACTGCGGACCGACGACCCCACGTTTGGCGGTTCGCTGGCTCTTGAGCCGGTCGATCCCCGTGCCATCGCCGCCGATCTCGGCATCGAACTGCCGCCCATGGCGGACGCAGATGCCCTCTCCACCCTGGCCCTGAACCTGGCCTTCGACGGCGGCACAGACCATTTCATGACCGAACAGCTCCAGCTGCGTCTGGACGATACCACGCTGACCGGGCAGGCCGGACTCGCCCGCTTCGCCCCTCCCGAGATCCACTTCAACTTGATCGTCGACGAGCTCGATCTGGACCGCTACCTCCCCCCCGAAACCGACGAGGCCCCGGCCGAGGGGGAAGAAGACACGGCGCAAGAATCCTCCGAATCGCCCTTCCTGCTGCCCGATTTCGACCTCCCGGTCGAGCCATTGCGCGCCTTCGACGCCCTCGGAACGGTCCGCGTCGATCGGATTGGCGCCGCCGGTCTGGATCTGGAAAACATGCGTCTGGATCTCCGTGCAAGTGACGGCCTGCTCGATGTCGCCCCCTTCAGGGTCGAACTCTACGAAGGCCACCTCCTGCTGGAGACTCATCTCGACGCCACCGGTGACACGCTCGGCCTGGAGGCCGCCACGGACCTCTCCGGCGTTCAGGCGGCTCCTCTGCTCGCGGATCTCCTGGGAGAACCCTACATCTCCGGACGCACCGATCTCAGCATCGACATCGAGGGCCGCGGCGAAACGTTTCGGCAGCTCCGTCGCGGACTCGACGGCGAGGTCCTGGTCAACTTCCGCAACGGGGCCATCAAGGACGTCAATCTTGCCGAGTTGATCACCAACGCGTGGGCCCGGATCGAGGACGAGGAGCCGCCGGAGCATCGGGCCTCGGCCACCGATTTTTCCGCTCTGGCCGCCAGCATCGATATCCGTGACGGACTCGCCACCAATGATGATCTCGCCCTGCAGACCCCGGGTCTGCGTGTTGCCGGCTCCGGCAGCCTCCATCTGGCCAGCGAACAACTCGACTACGAACTGCGCGCGGCCGTGGTGCGCAGCCTGAAGGGTCAGGGCGGCGAGCCGATCGACGATCTCACCGACCTGACCATTCCGATCCACCTG
>JBNJEU010000097.1:0-4306 GCA_051746205.1 Pseudomonadota bacterium | reverse complement strand
GATGGGGATCAGCTGGACGGACGCCAAGAAGGATTTCGAGGCGTACCTGAAGGAGGTCGAAGCGGGGAACATCGAATACCTGTATAACCCCGAACTGGCCCTCGGAGGGCGCGTCTAGAGACACCACGAGGGAGAAGGCCTCGGCGGGGGGCGCCGCGTCGGTGGTCGCGCGGGTGTTCCCGGACTGCGGTACGCCGTGAATACGTCCATGTAGGCTCGACGGCCGCATCCCTGCGGCCGACGACCGCTGTCCGGGAATACCCGCGCGACCACCGACGCGGCGCCCCCCGCCGAGGCCCCGGCTCCGCGATATCGTTTGCCTTCAACGCTGGCGTTATGCCGGCGTTTTTTTTAGTCTTGAGTCATGAATCTGACTGCTGATCTGCTCCCCGCCGCCTGGCTCTGGCCGACCCATCTGATCCTGGTCGTGCTCCTGTTCGGACTCCTGCGCGCCACGCCGTGGCAGTGGCTGCACGAACGCACCTTCCTTCATCTGCTGGCCGGCTGCACGGTACTGCTGCTGATCCTGTGGAGTGTGCGCGCCACCTCGATGGGAGGGCTCCATTACCATTTTCTCGGCGCCACCTTGTTCACGCTGATGTTCGGCTGGGCCTACGCCATGGTGGCGCTGACGGTGGTGGTCTTCGGCGCCACCGCGTACGGGCTCGGGGACTGGTCGACGGTATCGCTGAACATGCTGCTGCTGGCGGTGTTGCCGGTCTACCTGGCCCATACTCTGTTGCGGGTGCTGGAACGCCGTCTGCCGCACCACTTCTTCATCTACGTCTTCGGCAACGGCTTCTTCGGTGCGGCGGCGATCACGGCCGTGACCGTGGTGGCCTCGGCGCTGGTACCGGTACTCGCCGGTTCCAGGCCGTGGGACCGTGTCTTCGACCACTTTCTGGCCTACACGCCGTTCATGATGTTCGGTGAGGGCTTTGTTACCGGCATGGTCATCACGATGCTCGTGGTCTTCCGCCCCGACTGGGTGGTCACCTTCTCCGACGAGCGCTACATCAAGGGTAAATAGGGGCACAACCACGCTATGGATGAACAGTTCTGGCACGAGCGCTGGGAGAACAATCAGATCGGCTTCCACGAAGACCGGGTGAACACCCATCTGGAGGCGTACTGGCACGAGCTGGGACTGGCACGCGGGACGAAGGTTTTTGTACCACTGTGCGGCAAGGCGCGTGATCTGCTCTGGCTGCGTGCCCAGGGACACGAAGTGCTCGGTATCGAGGTTTCGGCCATCGCGGTGCGCGACTTCTTTGCCGAGAACGATCTGCGCCCGACGGTGACCGAGTGCGCCATCGGCGAGCGCTGGAGCGTGGATGGGCTGACCATCATCCGGGGTGATTTTTTCGATCTGGACTCGGAGGAGACCGAGGGCTGCGCCGGGGTCTTCGACCGCGCCTCGCTCATTGCCCTGCCGCCGCCGATGCGCCGGGACTATGCTGCTCACCTCAAGCGGATCCTGCCGGTCTGGGCGGAGACGCTGCTGGTGACCCTGGATTATCCGCCGGAGGAGATGAACGGACCGCCATTTTCGGTGACGGAGACGGAAGTGCGCGCCCTTTATGGTGACACCTGGACAATCCAGCGCCTGTGGCAGGCCGATGCCCTGGAGGAGAATCGCAAGTTCCGCGAGCGTGGAGTGACCCGGCTGCTGGAGACGGTCTACCGTCTCAGTCCGCGCTGAAGGATGCGATGATGACCGACAATCCGATGTACCCCCCGAGCCACCCCCTGCGCGGACCCATCCACGACGAGCTCCACGCGCGCTTCTACGAACCGATGGACCCGCCCGGCCGCGCCTCGTGGCTGGCGATCTTCTCTCCCCGCGAGTCCATTCCCGAGGAACGCGAACGCGTCGCCGAACTCTGTCGCCATTTCGGTGCGGATGACAGCCTTCCCGAAGAGAATTTCCTCGCCCGCGATCTGGGGCCCTTGAAGATGCGCTGGGAACGCCACAACGAGTTCTCCACCTGGGCGTTCTTCCTCGACGGGCTGGCGTTCGACGAACCCTTCGCGGCGCCGGTGACCGAGCGTTTGCCTCCGGAATGGGTCCGTTCGCTGCCGGGGCAGACCGTCGCCGCCATCCATCTCGCCCTGGAGGCGCGGGACATGCCGGAGCGCTCCATGGAAGAGCTGGCGACGATCTTCGCTCCGAATACTTTCATCGGTAACGGTGTCGCCGGCGGAGAGGCCCATGTCTGGACCGACTTCCGCATCCATGAGGACGGCTTTGCCCGTTTCCTGGTTCGCGATTTCGACCTCTCCCGTCGTCAGGCGGGACGGCTTGTTCAGCGGTTGTTCGAGCTGGAGACCTACCGGCTGATGGCGCTGCTGGCGCTCCCGCTCGCCCGCGAGTTGATGCCGGAGATGAACGAGCTGGAAGGACGGCTCAACGAGATCAATGATCAGATGACCAACCTCTCGGCCGAGGGGCTGGAGCACACCGAGAAGCAGGAAGCGCTTCTCGGCGACCTCTCGCAACTGGCCGCCGATGTCGAGCGCATCGGCAGCTATACCAGTACCCGCTTTCACGCCTCGCGGGCATACTCATCGCTGGTCCACAAGCGCATCGAGGCGTTGCGGGTGGTGCGCACCCCCGGCCTGCAGACCTTGCCGGAGTACCTCGGGCGGCGACTCGATCCGGCCATGCAGACCTGCGAGTCCCAGTCGGAGAGACTGGAGTCTCTCTCCACGCGGATCCATCGTACCAGCTCGTTGCTGCGCACCCGGGTCGACGTGGCCCTGGAGCGCCAGAATCGCGATCTGCTGCGTTCCATGAACCGCCGCGCCCACTTGCAGTTGCGCCTGCAGGAGACGGTGGAAGGGCTCTCGGTGGTGGTGATCAGCTACTACCTCAGCAGTCTGGTGGCCTACATCCTGCGCGGGATCGACGATTCCGCCGGGCTTCCGATCCCGGTGAATGTCGCCATCGGTCTCAGTGTCCCGGTGGTGGTCGGCGGGGTCTGGTTCATCCTCCGGCGCATGCGTGCACGGCTGAACCGCGACGACTGAAGGCACTGAACGCCTCTTCCGGTCGAACCGGCGTCACTCCTCGAACAGGGTCGCTGCATTCTCGTACCGCAGACGTCGCTGAAGGTCCGGGGGCAACCTGGTCAGCCAGCTGCGGATGGTGGTGACGACCTGGTCGAAATCCCGCCAGCGGTTGCTGCTGAAGGTGTCGACGCCGACCATGAAACGGTCCGGGTACGCCTTGAAAAGTGCCCGCCAGTCCTCGTCCAGCTCCCCGTCCGGGGCGATCCGGCCGTCGCGCACCGAGGTGTCGATATGGAGGGTCGGATAGCGCTCCAGGTAGTCGGCGATCAGGGCCGGATAGGGCAGCGAGCCGGCGTGGGCCCAGATCACCTCGAGCATCGGCGCGCGTTCGAACACCGTGTCGATGATGGTCGGATCGCCGTGGACCATCAGCACCAGCCCGTGCTCGGCGGCGATGTCGACGACCTCGTGGAAGACCGGACTGTCACGGTTCCAGGCGAACAGATGGAGTTCGCCGATCCCCTGGTAGATGCCGCTGGCCAGCGCCTCGCGCAGCCGCTCGGGCACTGAATCGTCCCGGTGCCAGTTCTGCTTGGCGTCGGCGTCCCGGTAGAGGCCGGCGAAGGGGACGATGCGTTCCGGGTCGAGGGCGTACAGGGCTTCGGTGCCGTCGTTGGGTGTACTCATGAACACGGCGCGTTCGATGTTGTTCCGCTTCAGCCGGGCGATGATCTCCGCTGGTTCGAAAGCCTCGGCATGCGGCGCCGAGTAGTGGAGGTGGGCATCGAACAGCGGGGGCGCGTCGGTGGCTGCTCCAGCGGGCCACAGCGTCGCTGACAGCAGTATCCCGGCTGTCAGCGACGTCGCGTTACGGGGAAAGCGAAGCGGCCTCATGGAACCCCCTTTTTCGGAAGATCGAGGCCAGTGTAACGGGATGGTGGCGGTCCGTCACCGGAAGACGACGGGTCTCCGGGGACCGGAACGCTGCGGGGTCTTACCAGCTCTTGTACGGCAGGAACTTCCCGTTCCAGGTGATCTTCACACGATCCCCCTTCGGGTCCTCGACCTTGTCGATATCCATGGTGAAGTCGATGGCGCTCATGATGCCGTCACCGAACTTCTCGTGGATCAGTGCCTTCATGGTCTCGCCGTAGACGTTGATCGCCTCGTAGAAGCGGTAGAGCACCGGATCGGTGGGGATGGTCTTGTCCCAGTGCTTGTGAGGGAAGGCCTGGAGGGCCACCGAAACCTCCGGCCCGAGGCCGAGGAACGCGGTCAGCTTGTCGGCGGCCTC
>JBNJEU010000096.1:0-4445 GCA_051746205.1 Pseudomonadota bacterium | reverse complement strand
ACCCGAAGGGGGTAGTATTCCCCGTTGATGCTCCATGGTGCAACTTTCGAGTCGCTCTGTCATCGGTTTATAATAACGGGTATCCTTCGCGCTGCGCGCAGCCGCCGGTCAAATCGCCCATTCCCGTGGAGCCCTTTCGGAAACGCAATGGCCAAGCAATTTACTGAAGACGAATACGACAGCTTTCGCCTGTTTCTGGAAGATGCGGCCGGGATCACCCTGGGAGCCAACAAGCATTATCTGGTGAACAGTCGGCTCAGCCGGCTGATGCGTGAAAACGACATCGACGATCTCGGCTCCCTGCTGCGGGCCATCAAGTCCGGCAAACCACCGGGCCTGAAGGAAAAGATCATCGATGCAATGACCACCAACGAAACCTCATGGTTCCGCGACAAGACCCCCTTCAAGCAGCTGCGCGAGCAGATGCTGCCCGAGATCCTCGGTCGCGGTCGGCAGACCCGACCGCTGCGGATCTGGTCGGCGGCCTGCTCTTCGGGGCAGGAGGTCTACTCCATCTCCATGGTCATCGAGGAGTACCTCGCGGCCAACCCCGGCGCCATGCCGAAGGACGCCGAGATCCTCGGCACCGATATCTCGCCGAGCATGGTCCGCGAGGCCAAGGAAGCGTGCTACGACAAGATGTCGGTGGCGCGTGGTCTGGACGCCGACCTGCAGCGCAAGTACTTCGTCGAGAAGGAGGGGTGCTGGCAGGTCCGCGAGTCCATCCGGCGGCGGGCCAGCTTCAAGGAGGGGAACCTGATGGCGAGCTTCAGCTCCTACGGCAAGTTCGACATCATCTACTGCCGCAATGTCCTTATCTACTTTTCGGCGGAGCTCAAGCGCGACATCCTCGAGCGCCTGGCCCGCCAGCTCCACCCCCAGGGCTATCTGGTGCTGGGCTCCTCGGAGTCGGTGACCGGCTACTCGGATGCCTTCGAACTGGTGCGCACGCCCGGCGGTGTCCTCTACCGCCTGAAGTCCGAGTAACCCACCGGCCACCCTTGCCGCTCCGGCAAGCGGTTGCCGGAAAAGGGCCACCGCCGTCGGTTGCCGCTCTGCATAATCCTCACGAAATCAGTTAGTTGCCATTTTGGCACAGTGGTTGCTTTGTATCTGGCGAACGAAGAGAACGCTGGAGAACGGCACCATGGCAACGAGCATCGATGACGCCCTCGGAATCCATCCGAAAGCCCTGAGCACGGCTCAGCGGCGCACGGAGATCCTGGGCGCCAACCTGGCCAACGCGGACACCCCCAATTACAAGGCGCGCGACATCGACTTCGAGGGGGCCATGCGCGCGGAGCTGGGGCGTCAGCAGGGCCTGCAGATGACCCGGACCAATGCCGGTCATCAGGGTCCGCGCGGCGCCGCATCGGGCGAAATCCAGTACCGCGTGCCGAACCAGCCTTCCATCGACGGGAACACGGTGGACGCGGCGGAGGAGCAGACGCGCTTCGCCGAGAACACCATGCGCTACATGGCCTCCCTCGATTTCGTCGAGGGGACTTTCGAGAAGCTCAAGAAAGCAGTGCGAGGGCAATAACGATGTCTTTCTTCGGAGTCTTTGATACCGCCGGTTCGGGCATGACCTCCCAGCGTCTGCGCATGAACCTGACCTCCAGCAACCTGGCCAACGCCGACACCGTCAGCAGCAGCGAGGGCGAGACCTACCGCGCGCGCCAGCCGGTGTTCGAGGCGATGTACGACAAGGCGCGCAACGGGGGCCAGGTGAGCACCGGCGTGAAGATGCGCGAGGTGGTCGAGAGCGACGCGCCACTCCAGCGCCAGTACGACCCGAACCATCCGATGGCGAACGACGAGGGCTACATCTTCCGGCCCAACGTCAATCCCATGGAAGAGATGGCCAACCTGATTTCGTCGCAGCGTTCCTACGAGAGCAATCTCGAGACCTTCAATGCCGCGAAGCAGATGTACATGCGCACCCTGCAGATGGGTCGTTAGGAGGGATGAACCATGTCAATTGATCCGACACAGCTGGGGGCCGGGATGAACAAGCCGCCCGCTGCCGGCGGTGGTCCGGGTGGGCCCGGAGGCCCGGGTGGTGGAGGTCCGGGCGGTCCCGGAGGCCCGGGCGGTGGAGGTCCGGGCGGTCCCGGAGGCCCGGGTGGTGGAGGTCCGGGCGGTCCCGGAGGACCGGGGGGCGGAAAACCGCCCATCGATCCCTCCAAGCTCATGGGGGGGGGCGGCAAGCCGGATAATCCGGTGAAGCCACCGGGCGAGTCCGACGGGAAGGACCGCTTCGAGGAGATGGGACTCACGGGGAATCGCCCCGAAAAGAGCCGCTCGGCGGAAGAGGGCGACAACGCCAAGGTCGGGCAGGAGGACTTCCTGAAACTGATGCTCGCCCAGATCGAGAACCAGGATCCGATGAAGCCGACGGAAAACGGGGAGTTCCTGAGCCAGATGGCCACCTTCAGTCAGGCCCAGGGCATGAAGGAGCTCACCGACACCTTCACCGAGCTGGCGGAGAACCTGACCTCCAACCAGGCGTTGCAGGCCTCGTCGATGATCGGCCGTCAGGTGATGACCGAGAGCAAGACCGCGGGCTTCGACGGTGAACGGCCGGTCCAGGGTGCCCTTGAACTCGATTCCAGTGGCCAGGAGGTAACGGTCTCGGTCCAGAATTCCGCCGGTGAAAAGGTCAAGGAGCTCGATATCGGCCAGGTGACCTCGGGACGCCATTCCTTTACCTGGGATGGAACCGACGAAGAAGGTAATCCGGTTCCCCCCGGGAGTTACGAAATCAGTGCCGAAGGCAAGGTCGGGGGAGAAACCCGGAGTTTGAATACATTGCTGTCGACCCAGGTCGAAAGCGTGTCCATGGGCAAGGGCGGTCAGGGTGTGAAGTTGAACCTGTCCGGAGGTGAAACCCTGGATCTGCAACAGGTCCGGGAGATCATGTGACGCTTTTGCGCGACATAGTGCGCGGGATGATAAGGAGAAAGCCGTTATGAGTTTTCGTGCCGCATTGAGTGGTCTCAACGCCGCCAACACCGATCTGAGTGTGACCGGCAACAACATCGCCAACGCCTCCACCGTGGGGTTCAAGGGCTCCCGGGCCGAGTTCGTCGATGTGTACGCCGCATCCTATCAGGGGATCAGTCGTCTGCAGGCCGGCGCCGGTACGCGGGTCGCGCAGATCCAGCAGCAGATGAACGAGGGGAACGTCGAGTACACCGACAACAACCTCGACATGGCCATCGCCGGCAAGGGCTTCTTTACCCTCGAAGACGAGGCGGGTGGGACCAAGTACGCCCGCGCCGGTCAGTTCTTCCCCGATGACGAGGGCTATGTCACCAACTCTCAGCGTCAACGGTTGCAGGTCTATCCGCCCAACGACGACGGGACCTTCAACACGGGACAGCTGACCGACCTGCGTCTGAAGGGCGGGGAGGGCGAGCCATCGGCCACCGAGAACTCCGAGATCGACCTGAACCTGAACGCCGATGACGAGGCCATCGACCCCGAGGTCTATCCGGACTTCGATCCCGACGAGCCGGCGACCTACAACTACAGTACCAGTCAGACGGTCTACGACTCGCTGGGCGCGAAGCACGAGATGACCATGTACTTCCGCAAGACCGACACCAACGAATGGGATGTCTACACGCGGATGGCCGACGGCGACGGGTTCGCAGGGGCCGAGTCCAATGCCTACGAGGGCGGTGACGGCACCGTCAACGGACCGCATAGCCTGAGTTTCAACTCGGATGGCTCTCTGGAGAGTATTGACGGTGAACCACCCACGGAGAACCTGACGCTGGGGTGGAGCATCGACAACGGCGCCGAGGGCAACAATGGGGAGCCGATCCCGGGTGAGTTCGAGTTCGACATCGATTTCACCGGCGCGACCCAGTACGCCAACGAGTCCGGTGTCAGTGAACTGAGCCAGGACGGTTATGCCACCGGCATGCTCACCGGCATCGACATCGACGACCAGGGGGTGGCCTTTGCCAACTTCACCAACGGCGAGGCGCGACCGCTGGGCAAGGTCGCCCTGGCCACCTTCTCCAATCCCCAGGGGTTGCAGCCGATCGGCGACAGCACCTGGCAGGAGACCTCCGACTCCGGCGACGCCCGCCTGGGCGAGCCGGGCACCAGTGACCTGGGCCTGATCCAGTCGGGCGCCATCGAGGCCTCCAACGTGGAGCTGGCGGAGGAACTGGTGAGTCTGATCACCGCGCAGCGGAACTATCAGGCCAATTCGCAGACCATCAAGACCATGGATACCGTGACCCAGACGTTGATCAACATGCGGTAGATGATGGCTCGCCCGGGCTTCCTCCGGAACCCGGGTGAGCCGGACTGACGGGGTGGCGCGTGCCGGGAGGCCGTGGGCGGATCCCCTTGACCCGAGGGCGTCGGCCGCAGGGATGCGGCCGTCGAGCCTACACGGACGTATTCACGGCGTCCCCCGGTCATCA
>JBNJEU010000095.1:0-4760 GCA_051746205.1 Pseudomonadota bacterium | reverse complement strand
CTCCTACTGGAAGATGGCCCACGCGGACGGGAGCCTCTGCTTCCCCGACAAGCGCGGGCTGTGGGTGAAGGTGCGGGTGGTGGCGCCGCTGGGGGCGGCCGAGTCATGAACAGGAAGCGTTCCGCGGTCGGTTAGTTTCCCTCGGCCTCATCGGCATTCTCGGCGGCGGCGCGGGCCTCGTCGAGCTTGGCGCGCAACTGCTGTCCGGCATTCTGGAGACCGCCGGCCACCAGGCCGAACTGGGTGGCCGGGATCACCAGCTCGCCGGTGGTCCGGTCCGTGCCGTCCGCCCCGGTGGCCAGCGTCTCGACGCGCACCACGCCGTTGCGAAGCGAAACGGCGCCCAGTTTCTCGATGAAGATGTCCGTCATGGTGTCTCTCCTGGGTGGATAGGGATCGGCCATGCTCGCCCACCACGGGAGAGATTGAAAGAGTGGCGAGAGGAAATGCTCAGGGATTGGACACGGACAGGAAAATCGGGACCGTTCCCATTCTCGTTGCACTGCACCCCCAAACGAAAACGGCCCCGCTGAGGAGGCCGTAAGTCTTTGAAAATAGTGGTCGGGGTGAGAGGATTTGAACCTCCGGCCCCTGCCTCCCGAAGGCAGTGCTCTACCAAGCTGAGCTACACCCCGATGGGTACTGCGTTTGCATCCGACCGCTCAGTACGATCGGTCGACGGAGAATGACGCCAGGGCCGTCAGGCCCTCCTTGAACGGCGACTCGGGAACTCCGTCCAGCGCGTCCAGGGCCCGTTGGGCCTCGTCCTGCGCAGACCGCGCAGTGTACGCCAGGGCATCGGTGGAATCAATGGCCGCGCGCACCGCGTCGATGTGCTCCAGGCCGCCCTCCTCGATGGAGCGGCGGATGACGTCCGACTCCTCGGGGGTGCCCCGGCGCATGGCGTGGATCAACGGCAGGGTCGGCTTGCCCTCGGCCAGGTCGTCGCCGATGTTCTTGCCGATCTCGCCGGTGGCGCCGCTGTAGTCGAGGACGTCGTCCACCAGCTGGAAGGCGGTGCCCAGGTGCATGCCGTAGCGGCCCATCGCCGCCTCCGTCTCGGCGCCGTAGCCGGCGAGCACCGCCGCCAGCCGCGCGGAGGCCTCGAACAGCTTGGCCGTCTTGTACCGGATCACGTCGAGGTAGCGTTCCTCGGTGGTGTCCGCGTCGTGGCAGTTGAGCAGTTGCAGGACCTCGCCCTCGGAGATGGTATTGGTGGCGTCGGCGAGGATCGCCATCACCGCCATGGAATCGACCTTCACCATCATCTGGAAGGCGCGGGAGTAGAGGAAGTCCCCCACCAGCACGCTGGCCTCGCTGCCCCAGAGCTCGTTGGCCGTCTCGCGGCCGCGGCGCAGGCTGGAGTCGTCCACCACGTCGTCGTGCAGCAGGGTGGCGGTGTGGATGAACTCGACCACCGCTGCCAGTTCGACGTGGGCGCGCCCCTCGTAGCCCAGCGCCCGGGCGCAGAGCAGCAGCAGCACCGGACGCAGCCGCTTGCCGCCACTGTTCACGATGTAGTGGCCGATCTGATTGATGAGGACCACGTCCGAGGCCAGTTCGCGCGTGATGGTCTCGTTGACGGAGGCCATGTCCTCGTGAATGAGGTTCTGGATCTGTTCGAGTTCCATGGGGCCATTCGCTGGGGAGTGCAGACGGCGATGCTAGGGTGCCCCCGAAGGGGTGTCAAGCAAGGAAACGGTCGGGCAGTTGCCATGCCGGTGGCGGGGATGTACAATCCATCGGCTCTGCAGGACCGAATTCCAGGACAAACCAGCCACCCGCCAGGGTGCACCGGAGACAGAACCATGTACGCCGTAATCAAGACCGGTGGCAAACAGTACAAGGTCGCCGAAGGCGACAAGCTGCGCATCGAACAGCTTCCCGTCGAGGAAGGCGGCACCGTCGAGTTCGACGATGTCCTGATGGTCGCCGACGGCGACGACATCAAGGTGGGCCAGCCGCGCCTCGATGGCGGCAAGGTCACCGCGAAGGTGCTGTCCCAGGGCCGCGGCGACAAGGTGAAGGTGGTCAAGTTCCGCCGCCGCAAGCACAGCCGCACCCAGATGGGCCATCGGCAGAACTACACCGAAGTCACCATCACCGGCATCCAGGCCGGCTAAGCGAGAGGTTTTCGAGCATGGCACATAAAAAGGCTGCGGGCAGTTCCCGCAACGGGCGCGACTCCAACGCGCAACGCCTCGGCGTGAAGCGCTTTGGTGGCCAGGTGGTCACCGCCGGCAACATCCTCGTTCGCCAGCGCGGAACCCACTTCCACCCCGGCGCCAACGTCGGCCGGGGCAAGGACGATACCCTGTTCGCCAAGGCGGACGGCGAGGTGCGCTTCGAGGTCAAGGGCCCGAAGAGCCGCAAGTTCGTCAGCATCGTCGCCGCGGAGTAGAGCCGCGCGAAAGAAAGGGACGGTCGGTAGTCAGGGGCCGTCGATAAAGAGGGGACAGCCCCCTTTTCTGTCGCGCGAGGCGCGTTGGAAAGGGGACTGTCCCCTTTTTTGCTGTTCTCCAGTTCTCGGCGGAGGCCGTGATCACGCACCATGAAATTCGTCGATGAAGCGAACATCCGCGTGGAAGCGGGCAAGGGCGGCAATGGCTGCGTCAGCTTCCGACGGGAAAAGTTCATCCCCAAGGGGGGGCCGGATGGCGGCGACGGCGGCGACGGCGGCAGTGTCTTCGTGGTGGTGGAGCCCAATCTGAACACCCTGGTGGACTACCAGTACGACCGGGTGGCGAAGGCGGAGAACGGCCAGTCGGGCGCCGGCCGCCAGCGCACCGGGCGCGGCGGGGTGGATCGGGCGTTGCCGGTGCCGCCGGGGACCCGGGTGTTCGATGCCGACACCGGCGAACTGCTCGGCGACCTGCTGACCCCCGGCCAGCGGATCTGCGTCGCCGAGGGGGGGCGCCACGGTCTCGGCAACATCAACTTCAAGAGCTCCACCAACCAGGCGCCGCGCCAGTCCACCCCGGGCGAGGAGGGCGAGTCGCGCAACCTGCGCCTGGAGCTGCTGCTCATCGCCGATGTCGGCCTGGTCGGGCTGCCCAACGCCGGCAAGTCGTCGCTGATCCGCGCGGTCTCCGCCGCCCGTCCCCGGGTCGCCGACTACCCCTTCACCACGCTGCTGCCCCACCTCGGCGTGGTCCGCGTGGAGGCCCATCGCAGCTTCGTCATGGCCGACATCCCCGGCCTCATCGAGGGCGCGGCGGAGGGCGCCGGCCTCGGTACCCGCTTCCTGCGCCACCTCTCGCGCACCGGCCTGCTGCTCCACGTGGTGGACATCGACCCGGCGTCCACCGAGCCCGACCCGGTGAACGCGGTGCGGACCGTGACCCGCGAACTGGAGGCCCAGGGCGTGCTGGGCGAGCGGCCCCGCTGGCTGGTGCTCAATCAGGTGGACAAGCTCGCCCCCGGCGAGGCGGAGGTGCTCCGCGACACCATCCTCGGCGAGCTGGGCTGGGAAGGACCGACCTTCCTGGTCTCCGCCATCAGCGGCGCCGGCACCGACGCGCTCTGCTATGCCATCATGGAGACCCTGGAGGCCGGCCGCGAGGCGGAGGAGCCGACCACACCGACTCGACCCTACGATCCCACCGCGACATGAGTGCAAGCGAGACCACACCAACCGCCATCGGGGAGCGCCGCTGCTGGGTGGTGAAGATCGGCAGCGCCCTGCTGACCAACGAGGGGCTCGGGCTGGATCGCGACGCCCTGGGCCGCTGGGTGGCCGAAATGGCCGAGCTGCGCGCCGCCGGCATCGAGGTGGTGCTGGTCTCCTCCGGCGCCGTGGCCGCCGGCCTGAGCCGGCTGGGCTGGACCCGGCGCCCGCACGCCCTGCATGAGCTCCAGGCCGCCGCCGCCGCCGGTCAGATGGGGCTGGTGCAGGCGTGGGAATCGGCCTTTGCCCAGCATGGCGCCCACACCGCCCAGGTGCTGCTGACCCACGACGACCTCTCCGATCGCACCCGCTACCTCAACGCCCGCTCCACCCTGCGGACCCTGCTGGGACTGGGGGTGGTGCCGGTGGTCAACGAGAACGACACCGTGGTCACCGACGAGATCCGCTTCGGCGACAACGACACCCTGGCGGCGCTGGTGGCCAACCTGGTGGAAGCGGAACGGCTGCTGATCCTCACCGATCAGGACGGCCTCTACGACCGCGACCCGCGCGCGGACTCGCGCGCCGAACTCATCACCGAGGCCGCCGCCGACGATCCGCGTCTGGAGGCGATGGCCGGCGGTGGTGGTGTCCTGGGACGCGGCGGGATGCGCACCAAGGTCCGGGCCGCGCGGGTTGCCGCCCGCTCGGGGGCGTCGACACTCATCGCCTCCGGTCGCAGTCCGGGGATCATCACCGCCGCGGCCGCCGGCACCGCGTCCGGCACGCTGCTGAAGCCGGGGCGGCCGCCCCAGGCCGCCCGCAAGCAGTGGCTGGCCGGCCATCTGCAGTCGTGTGGCCGGCTGACCATCGACGATGGCGCGGCCGCGGCTCTCCGTCGCGAGGGGCGCAGCCTGCTGCCCGTGGGCGTGGTGGCGGTGGAGGGGGGCTTCGGCCGGGGCGAACTGGTGACCTGCGTGGATCGCGCCGGGCGGGAGATCGCCCGTGGCCTGATCAACTACGGCGCGGAGGAGGCCGCCCTCATCGCCGGCCAGCCCTCCGAGGCCATCGAGGGACTGCTCGGCTACATCGACGACCCGGAGTTGATCCACCGCGACAATCTGATTCTGACCGACGAGGGATTCTGACCGAC
>JBNJEU010000094.1:0-4771 GCA_051746205.1 Pseudomonadota bacterium | reverse complement strand
GATCACCCTGGCTTGTGGTATCACCTTCCGAAGGTGCGATCGCAATGGTGCCCGCACCTGCATCAATACCGGCGCTGATGTCGAAATCCGCACCGATAAGCGTGATATCTCCATCGCTGGATGACAGTGTATCCTGGATACTCAGGGTGCCCGTGCCATTCGCTGGAGCGCAGTCAGCGCAACCATCATTCGTGCCATCCGAGGCATGAGGTGAGTCGGCCTCCAGATGAATCGAGCCACTGTTCGTCGTAATGGTGCTGTTAAGGGTAATATCATTCCCGGCCTGAAGAGTGATGGACTGATCCGCGTTTACGGTCAGGTCTATAGCCGCACCAGCTTCTTGGGTAATATCACGGTTGGCCTGCAGAATGATGTTGCCCGACTGAGCTTCTATCGACCCATTGCTGATGGTGTAGTCATCGCTGAATTGGTCGGCATCGGCATCATTCCAATCGGAAAAGCTGATCTTTTCATCCGACAATTCACCGTCATCAGAGGCGGTTCCGTCGTTTCCATCCACGATCGAGATGTCCCGGGGATCCAGAAGCAGAGTTCCCGTCATTCCATGGGGAGCTCTCAGATCGGAGCTGCCTCGATAGACCAGAGACTTTTTCCCCGACACCTCGGCAAATCCGCCATCGCCCCCGTTCTCGCCACCACGCGCGGAGAGGGTCCCGGCGAACCGCGTCCAGTCATCCGCCCAGGTGATGATCCGGCCGCCGTCGCCGACATCCAGCGCGTCGGCGCTCAGGGTCACGTCCGCGTCGACGAGGGTGCGCTCGGCATTACGCACCTCCGAATTGCCCCCCTGGTAGTCGCCGCCCACCAGGATCGTGCCGCCGCCGGTGGCCCCGGAGGCGTCCAGGTCGGCGCTGTCGAACAGGCCGACGTTCTCGCCGAGCACGTGGATGGTGCCGCCCTCGCCCCCCTCGCTGCTCACGTCCAGCGCGCCGTCGCCGGCCACCAGGGTGGTGCCGTCGCTTTCCAGCTCGATGCGGCCGCCGTCGCTGTCGGCGTCCGCCGCCGAGGCGTCCAGACGGCCGGTATTGACCACGGAGTCCTCGGCGCCGCCGCTGCCGGTCAGCCGGATGGTGCCGCCCTCGTTCTCGATGCGCCCGGCGCGCACCACGCCCTCGTTGTTCACCACGTGGTCGAACAGGTCGCGGGCGACGCGGCCGCGCATCCGCACCAGCCCGCCCCGCGCGTCGATCTCGCCGCTGTTGAGGACCGCCGACTCGATGGCCGCCAGGTTCTCCAGCACCTCCTCCTTGATGGCGAAGCGCATCAGGCCGTCGCCGTCGAAGTCCAGGGCGATGCGATCGCCGGCCGCCAGCTCGACGCGCCCGGCGTGGGCGACGATCGAGCCGCTGTTCTCCACCCGGCCACCGATGAGGCCCACGGAGCCGCCGCTGGCCGCCGTGATGACCCCGCGGTTGGTGACCGGCCCGGCGGAGCCGTTGAGGGCTTCGAACTCGACATCGCCCTCCATGAACCGGTCGGCGTCGACGTGGTGGCCGGAGGCGATGAGGGAGCCGACGTTCACCCGGGCGCTCTCGCCGAAGTAGACGCCGTTGGGATTGGCGAGGATGATCCGGCCGTTGGCGTTGACCTGGCCGAGGATTTCACTCGGGTTCTGGTCGAAGATCCGGTTCAGGGCGGTGGCGTCGGAGCCGGGTTGCATGAAATCGACCCGCTTGCCGACACCGACGTTGAAGGTGTTCCAGTCGATGGCCACCCGCTGCGAACCCTGCTCGATGATGACCTGGTCGCCCTTGCGGGTAATGGTGGCGTCACCCCGGACGACGGTGCCGCCGTCCGGCAGTTCGGCCAGCCCCGGCCGCCCGATGAGGGCGACCGCCAGGGCCAGCAGGGTGCTGGAGCCGTAACGCAGGTTAGAACTGGTACGTGACATCGGCCCATACCTGCAGTGAATCGGGTGGCTCGGCGTTGAGGCCGGCATCGCCGTCCTCGATCGGGGTGGCCAGCTGGAGGCGCGAGTTCAGCCGGCCCGGGATGTCGAAGTTGAGACCGACCCCGGCGCCGCTGTACGCCTGCTGCCCCTCCGGATCGCCCGGCAGGGGCTGGTTGATCTCGCCGAAGGCGTGGTCGTAGAACACCCGCACCTGGAGCAGGTCGCCCCAGGTCCACTCGCCGAAGGCGGGGCGGTCGGCAATCCCCGGGGCGGTGAGGATCAGTTCCAGCGAGGCCAGACCCGCGGAATCCAGCATGACGTAGGAGGCCGGGTGGGAGCGGACGTGGTCGGGGCCGCCCACGGCGTACTGCTCCAGCGGCACCAGCAGGTCCTCGGAGTCCTGATACTCGGTGCGCAGCATCAGCGTCGAGCCGGCGGTCAGGCTCTGCACCCGGGTGTAGTAGACCATCCAGCTACTGAATTCACCCTCGGCGTATTCCCGTCCGTTGTCGCCAATGCCCATGCGGCTCGGCGGTTCCTCGGCCTCGGCGCCGTCGTCGCCCATGGCGCCGAGCACGTCGTTGAAGCCCCGGCTGTACTCCAGACCGAAGTAGTTCAGGCCGTCGAAACGGGTATCCACCGAATCGTAGTCGGCGCCGAGGGTCAGCACGGTCAACTCGTCCCGACTGGCCACCGTGCCGTTACGGCGTGAGAGCGATTCCTTCATGGCCAGCCGGCTGCGAAGCGCGAGGTTGCGGGTGCGGCTGCGGATCAGTTGCGCCTCGCCCCGCAGGCCGTACTCGGTGGACTCGCCGTCCACCTCGGTATCGCCCAGGTCCTCGTCCTCCACCTCGAATTCGTTGGCGTGCCCGTACACGGCGCTGGTGTACCCCCGGCCGAACATCGCCTCGTAATCCAGCGAGATGAAGCGGCTGTTGGCCGGCTCCAGCGTCTGCTGCGCCATGACCATCAGCCGGTCGGCGTTGTTCAGGGGATTGTTCCAGTTCAGCACCGCCCGGCCCCGGTACTCGCCGGTGGTCTCGGTGCCGTGGTTGTCGAGGCGGACTTCGCCGTCGTAGCGCTCCTCGTTGCGAACGTTGAGGACCATGTCGGTCTCGCCCACGCGCTGGCCGGGCTGGAAGACACCGAAGGCGACCACGCCGGGGTAGTCGGTCAGCGTCAGCAGCGCCGCCTCGGTCGGCTGCTGACCCACCGGCTCGCCCTGGATGTGGCGGAAGGGCCGCCGCAGGGTGTCGTCCGCGTACATCTCATTGCCTTCGGGGAGGATCCGGCCGAGACGCCCCTCGATGAGTTCCAGCGTCACCACGCCGTCGGTGACGGTCTGCACCGGCACCACCATGCGCGCCAGGATGAGGCCGCGCTCGCGATAGTAATTGGTGGCGGCCTCGGCCACCTGTTCCAGCTGACCAATGGTGAAGGCGTTGTCCGGCTGCTCGCGGAGGCGTTCGTCCACGAATGCCCGGACCGCCTCGCGGGTGATGTCGTGGGCGGGGAGGTCGCGCACCCCCTTCAGCTCGAAGCGCTCCACCACGACGGTGTCGCCCGCTTCCGGGTCGAAGGGGCGCTCCACCATCGGCGGGATCTCCAGGACCTCCTCCGGCGGCGCCTCGGGAATACGCGGCTCGTCGGCGCCCGGGCGGACGCCGCGCAACTCGCGCATGGGCAGGTCCGTGCGGACCTCCTCTTCAGCGTGGACCACCGGCACAAGCGCTCCCTCCCCACCGAGAACGGTGGCGACACACGCGATCGCGAATACCCGCCAGCGAGGCGGTTGTGGACAGCCGGCCGTCGCGGATTTCCGGAAATCCCATCGCCGCTCCTCCTGTGCGTGCCGCTCCATCGGATCGTCCACTCCGGGACGGGGGGGCCGCGCACCCCGAGCCACGGCGCCCCGCCCCGTTTTGACGAGACTCATTCTGATCATGGTCGAAGCCTACCATCACCACAAGGGGTACAGGGTCTTGGCCCATTCGTTTGGCCAAAATTTGTCGTACTTCAGATGCATATCATACCGCCATTATTCAACAGATACCCGCCGGGGGTGGACTGGCGGGCACAACGGGGCGACTTCGGAGAAGGTCAGCGCTCGCGGATCAGGGTCTGGGCGTTGCCGGCGAGTTCGGTAATGGCATCCAGCACGGCGCGATGGACATCAGGGTAGCGGTTCAGGGTCGCCTCGCTGACCTGGCGGGTGTTGTGCTTCTCCTGAACGCCCTGGGTCACCCAGTCCTCGAAATCGTCCACCGCGCGGGCGAGGCGGCGCACGTCCGCCTGCAGCTCCGGGACGTGGAGCTGGGCGATGGTGCGCACGTGCTTCATCGGGTTCGGCGTTTCCAGTGGCGGGCCGGTGAGCAGGCGCGCGGAGCGCAGCTGGCGCAGCCAGTGTTCCACCTCGTAGGCCTGGGCCACCAGTTCGGAGACCTGACCGCGCAGGTGGCGCTGGTGTTCACGCCGCGCCAGCAGCTTGTTGTAGAAGGCGGCGCCGACGATGACCCCGCCCAGGGCGGTCACCGCCCCGAGCAGGAAGGGGACGAGCAGCAGGGCGAGCTGGCCGAAACTTTCCGGGAACATCCTTTCCTCCTGGCGATGGACGCGCGGTCAGTCTAACCCGTCAGTCGACTCGCCGGTAGACAAGGTCGAAGACGCCGTGGCCGAGGCGCTCCCCGCGCTGCTCGAACTTGGTCAACGGCCGGTCGCCCGGGCGTGGCGCGAAGGTGCCCGGCGTGGTGGTGCCGGCATAGCCCGGGGCGGCCTCCATCACCTCCAGCATCTGTTCGGCGTAGGGCGCCCAGTCGGTGGCCAGATGGAGGATGCCGTCCGGCGCCAGCACCCCGCGCA
>JBNJEU010000093.1:0-4838 GCA_051746205.1 Pseudomonadota bacterium | reverse complement strand
GTATTGAGCTGGGCGCAGCGCTCCGCCAGGTCCCGAGCAGTCCCCTCCGGCTCGGCCTGTTCCCCACGCGCCAGAGCCCTCAGTTCATCGATGATCGCCTGGTGGTCGCGCTGGGTCAGTTCCCCCAGGGAGTGGGCAAAACGACGGTTGCGCAGGTCCGCCTCCAGCAACGAGGTCAGCTGCCGGAGGGTGTCCTGACGCAGAGCGTCAATACCGTGGGAGGGGGGCTTCTGCTTGCTCATGATGACCGGTTCAGGCTATGGCGCCGGAATCGGTCAGCCGATCGGGGCCGCATTCGAGTTCGCGCATCCATTCAATGAACTGCCCCACGGCCGCGCCGCGATAGACCGGTCCGTGCTGCGGCGCGATCATCGCCACGTCCAGCTTCGCCACTCGGTCGGCCCAGTTGCGCGCCGCCGCGTTACCGCCCATGTAGCGGTGATGGAAACCCTCGATGTAGGGCAGATGGTCGGCCAGCTCATCGACATAGGGATGGTCGTCGCCTTCCGGCATCAGACCGGCGCCGACGTCGCCGCTGAACAGGATCCGCGAAACGGGGTCGTAGACGTTGAAATGGCCCTCGGAATGGAGAAAGTGGGCCGGGATGAGCTCCAGTTCGAAACCGGGGGCGACCTCGTGGCGCATCCCCTCGTCCGGGATGCCGCGAAACTGCACGTGGCGACCGAAGCCATAGTGCGGCAGAAAGCGGATCCAGACTTGGGAAACCAGCACCTCCGCCGGCGTCAGTTCCAGCCAGGTGGGCAGACCACCGACGATGTCCGGATCCTGATGGGAGAGGATGATGGTCCGGATGTCGTCCGGCTGCAGGTAGCCCAGCAGTTCCGCCAGCGTCGCCGGCATCACGCCGAACCCGCCAGGGTCGAGCAACACGCCTTCGTTGCCGTGCTGGACCAGATACTGGTTGGAGCGGATCCCCTGTTCCTCGCCCGGTTCACTCTCGTTGAGGAGAACAAAGCGGTGGTCAGCGGTGTCGTACAGAACGATGTTGCGCATGGACCGATCCTCGCGTGGACCCGGTTCCCTCCGCCGGTTCACTGTTCGAATGCTGTTGAGTCAATGGCGAGTCTTTCACAGACTCCGAGCGGTGTCCATGCTTCGGAAAAGGGATCCAAGCAGATAATCCCGGACCACAACCACCAGTGCCAGGCTCCCGACCAGAATGTTCAGTTCATGCCCCAGAGGATAGGGCGGGTCGAACCGAACGAGTTCCACGGCCGCCCAGGTGAACAGCACCACCATCCCCAGGTGGACCCACACATTTCGCCCCGCCGGCCAGGACCTGGCCAGGCGGATGGTCAACCAGGTCGCGAACGAACCCACGGCGGCGCCGAGCAGGACATCGAAGGGCCAGTGCTCACCCACTGCGACACGGCTGAAACCGATCAGGCTGGCGAGCAGCAGGAGCGTCACCCTCCAGGGCGTACTCCGGATCACGTGGATGGCGACGGACGCGAGCATGAAGGTGGCGATGGTGTGCCCCGACGGCGGCCCCTTCGAGGTATGGCCCGGCCCGACGAGATTGAAACTCCCCGTCTCCAGAACGCCAGCCGGCCGGGGCATGTCGAGCAGTTCCTTCGGCCCGTGGGTCACCACGAGGCCGATGAAGACACCAAGCAACAGAACCCAGAGCAGATGGGGGAATCGGTAGGCGACGAAGAGGGCCAGCGTCGCCAGCAGGAGACCGTCGCCCAGGCTGGTGACCAGCCCCCAGAACCCGTCGGGAAGCCCGGCGGCCGCGCCGTTGAGGGGCAGGAAGAGACCCCGGGGCCCGTAGATCAGGCCAACGGCCGTCGCCAGCGCCAGAGCGACCAGCGTCATCGCCAGGAGCCAACGGCTTCCGGAGGTGGATTGCAGATCACACCGGGCTTCCCAGCGCTGATTCAGGTGCTCACGGAGAGGGTCGAGATTCAGGGGGCGCAGATTCATGGGGTCACCGAGATCGATGGGATCGGGCGAGCATCCTACTCCGTTGACCGGTTACGGGCCAGTAGCCGGCCTTGTACATCCTTTATCCATTTCCTCGGCGGCCACTTGAATGAATTGTGATATGGTTCACAATTCAGGGACGAGTTGCCATGTTCTCCAGCGGCCATGCCGGTTCATGTTCCCGAGAAGACTTGCCCTCGGTTCGACCTCGGTTCAACAAGGCGAGACGCTGGACAAGCCGGAGCCATCACCAAACATGCGCTACCAAGGACTCCGTATGGTCGACGCCCCCCGGTCGGTATGGTACTGAACACCGCCTTCGATGAAACGTTCCTCGCGCGGATGCTGGACGCCTTCCATCATCCCCTCTACGTGCTCGACGTGCAGAACTACACCATCGTCTATGCCAACGCGGCCACGCTCGTCCATGGTGAGGTGCAACCCGGGACCACGACCTGCCACGCCCTGACCCACGCCAGGGACACCCCCTGCGACGGCCAGCACCCCTGCCCCCTGCAGAGCGTACTGGGAACCGGGAGACCCGCCACCACCGAGCACATCCACTTTGACGCCGACAGACGCCCCTTCCCGGTGGAAGTTCACGGCGAACCGATCTACGACGACGACGGTGAGCTCCGGTACATGATGGAGTACAGTCTGGACATCAGTGTTCGCCGTGACCTGGAGCAGAAGCTCCGCCGTGCGGCCATGCTCATCGACCAGTCGGCCGAGGGGATCCTGATCACCGATCCGGACCAGACCATCATCGAGGTCAATCCGTCTTTCACCGCCATCACCGGCTATCCGGCCGACGAGGTCATCGGCAGAACCCCTCGGCTGCTGAGTTCGGGCGAACAGGACGCGGCCTTCTATGCTGCTCTGTGGGATACCCTCCACCGGGACGGCTACTGGAAGGGGGAGATCTGGAACCGGTATCGCGATGGTCGCATCGTGCCGCAGTGGGAAAGCATCTTTGCGATCCGCGGCGCGGATGGAAGGATCGAGAACTACGTTGCCATCTTCCACGAGATCAGTGAACAGAAGCAGATGGAAGACGAGCTTCGTTACCACGCGCTGCGGGACCCCCTGACCGGGATCTGGAACCGGCTCGGTCTGTACGACTTCATCGAAGAGGCCCGCGCCGACTCCCGCCGTCACGGCACGCCCTATGCCTTGCTGATGCTCGACATCGACCATTTCAAGGCGGTCAATGACCGGTACGGCCATCAGGTCGGCGATCAGGTGTTGTGTGAACTCGTCCGGCGGCTCAACAATGAGCTCCGCGAGACCGACCACCTGGGCCGCTGGGGGGGCGAGGAATTCATGCTCCTGCTGCGCGACACGTCCACCACCGATGCCCGGATGATCGCCGATCGACTGTTCGACTCCATTGCCGGAAGCCCGTTCCCGCAGATCGGTACGGTCACGGTCAGCATCGGCATCGCCGGCGGGGGAGCGGACGAAGGCATCGCACAACTGGAAGGGCGGGCCGATGAGGCCCTCTACCAGGCCAAGGAACGTGGACGCGCCCAGGTCCACCTCCATGAACAGGACGATCCCGCGGACCCACCCTGAGGGGGACCCGAGGCCCATTTCAACCACAACATCGTGTATCCTTTCGCACCGACTGGACCGACCAATCCAACCGGACACCCTGCATGATCATCGACACACTGGACCATTTCGGCCGCTACGTGGCCATTCATCCCCTGTTCTCCCTCGCGCGTGAATTCCTGGCACGCGGGGATCTGAACCAGCTGCCCACCGGCCGACACAACATCGGCGAATCCGCGGGTCTGTTCGCCATCGTCACCAACGCGGGCGGGCATTCCGATCACGCGCCACTGGAAGCCCATCGCGACCACATCGACATCCAGGTGGTACTCGACGGCGCTCACGACATGGGCTGGCGGCCTCAGGCGGAATGTCACTTCGTTTCGACACCCCACGACGACGAGCGCGATGTCGTCTTCTACGCCGACGCCCCGCAGTTCCACGCCCGGCTCGAAACCGGTGACTTCGCCATTCTGTTCCCGGACGATGCCCATGCACCCACACCCGTGCAGGGCCAGATCCACAAGGTCGTGGTCAAGGTTCCGGTCATGAATCACTGACAGGGCGTTGGATCATTGCAGCGTCCGGACCACCCTCATGGTCCTTCGATTGTCTGGATGACCTCGAACCCCTCGAACGCCGGCGGCCCCAGGTACAGGCCCTCCTGTCGGCTCTGGCCGGCGGCGGCGTGTGCCGCACGGAAGGCCTCGGAGTGCGTCCAGTTCTCGAAATCGTCCCGTGAGCGCCAGAGCGTATGGGAGGCGTAGAGCACATGGTCCTCGGCCTCGGGACCACGCAGCATGTGGAAGCCGACGAAGCCCGGCACCTCCTGCAAGTGCGATTCACGCTCCAGCCAGAGCCGTTCGAACTCTTCCACTCGTTCGGGATTGACCCGGAATCGGTTCATGGCGATGAACAAAGCGACTTCTCCATGGTGTGTTGACGGGTATTCCGGAGCGACCATAACACCACCGCCCGAGGTCAATCACCCGGCTCAGGAGCGCGGGAGGTAGGCACGCCAGCCCCCGAATTCGGTTATGTCCTTCGCTGTCTCCATGGCATGCGCCTCACAAAGGAACCCGGAAACATCCCGCCCGTCCTCCAGATTCACCCTGCCGATACCGAGAGGTGCCGGGATCTGGGCCACGAATTCACCGAATCTGTCCGCAGGAACAGCCCACAGTTCGACGGCGATTGTTCCCCCGTTCTCTCCCACACGCAGTAATCCCGGTCGTGCGGGCACACCGGGAAGAACGGCCAAACGGTACTCCGGTGCTGTTCTCGTGTTCTCGAGCCAGGTGGCATTACGTTCGGTCAACTGATGATTCAGGGGTAGT
>JBNJEU010000092.1:0-4892 GCA_051746205.1 Pseudomonadota bacterium | reverse complement strand
CGACGGCATCGGCGCGGTGGGGGTCACCGCCGGGGCCTCGGCCCCGGAGGTGCTGGTGGACGGGGTGGTCGAACGGCTCCGGGAGTGGGGTGCCGAGCCACCGGAGACCGCCGACGGGCCGGAGGAGCCGGTGGTCTTCGCCGTGCCGAAGGAACTGCTCCAGGCGGAGGCGGCCCGCTCCGGCGAGTGATCCCCCGGAACAGCGGGTTCGCCCTCAGCGCAGGAGTCGCCGGGAGAGCGGGCGCGGGGTCGAGCTTCCGGCCTCCACCCGCCACGTGGCGGCGTGGATGGCGACGGTCCCGTCGCGTCGCCCCCGGCCGCGCGCGACCGCGTGGAAGAAACGGGCCTCCGGCTCGCCGTCGTCGGGGTCGCGCTGGACCCCGCCGGCGATGAGCAGATATCGACCCCGTTCGGTGGCGAGGGCGTTCGATCGCCACCAGGGTCGGTCGCCGGCCCGCCAGTCGTGGCCGGCGAACAGGTCGAGCCCGGCGCGATCGGTCAGGCCGCAGCGCGGCTGCTCGCAGGCGCCGGAGGCCACCCGCGCGGCCAGCTCCCCGGCGGCGCTCTCGAGCACGGCGTCGGCGGCGTCCCGCGCCTGCTGACGGTCGCTCCCGGCGCTGACCAGCCGCTGTTGCAGCCGCAGGTCGTGCAGGGCGAGGGTGGCCGCGAGGCCGGTGGCGGCCAGCAGGATCAGGACCACCACCAGCGCGGCGCCGCGTTGGCTGCTCATGGGGCCTCCCGTGCGCCGTTGGGCAGGGCGAAGGTGCGGGTGACGGCGCGGCGCAGCCGCCGATCCGTTTCGGCCTTCAGGGTTACGCCGTGTTCCGGTGACGCGCCCCCCAGCACGAATTCCCGCTCCGGTTCTCCCGTCCCCGTGAGTGGTCGCTCGCTTCTGAGCAACAGACCGACGCGCACCGCCACCACATGGCGGAAATCGGCCTCGGCGGCGGTGACCAGGCGTACGCCTCCGGCTTCCCGCACCACGAAGAGGACCTGGAGATTGTCCACTCCACGGACCAGGGCCTCGGCGCGGTCGTCCTGGCGGCGGTACAGGGCCGGTTCGCCGTCCACTTCGGTGGCGACGTAGTAGGCCACGGCACTGACCGGCTGGACCACCGCGACCCCGGGCGCCACGGTCCAGTCGGGGTCGGCCGCGTGGCCCCAGCGGGCGGGGGCGTTGCCATCATCGTGAGTGAGTACCAACTCTTCTCCCGTGGATCCGGGGAGGATTTCCAGATCGCTCACCCGGAAGGTTCGCGCGCGACGGCAATCCGAGAGCACCGCGAAGTCGCCGGGACAAAGTCCGTCCCGACGCGGGTCGTCACCGCAGCCGGAGGGCGTCACATGGCCGGGGTGCAGATGGATCCGTCCCGCGTCCTTGGCGCGACTCAGTGGGCGGGGGCCGGCGCGGGCGCGGCGCACCAGCAACAGATCGCTACCGGCGATGGATCGGCCCCGGAGCTCGGGGGGCAGGGCCGGCCGGCGACCCCACGGGGGATCGGCCAGCTCCGCGCTGTCGCCGGGCCCGGTGCCGACGGCCTCGATGCCGCTGACCGCCGTGGTGAAGTCGTGGTAGGCGGAGGCGCCCGGCAAGGTGGAGTCCATCGTCTCGAGGGAGCCGGTACCACCGCAGCCCAGGTGGCCGGCGGCGGCCAGATCCCGCTCCAGGGTTGCCATGGCGAAACGGAGGTTCTCCTGGATCCGGGCCTCCGCGCCCTGGAGTCGCAGCGCCGTGCGGGTGTCCAGCAGAAGTCCCGCGAGGCCGCCTAGCAGGATCCCGGTGACCGCCAGTGCCACCAGCAGCTCCAGCAGGGAAAATCCGGACTGACGGATCATGGCCGCAGCTCCCGCCGGAGGCAGCTCGCCGGGGGGCAGTCGTCGGCGGGAGCGGGGCCATCGCCGCGGGTTTCCCAGCGCAGTCGCAGTCGCTGGATGGCGCCGTCCGGTTGCAGCCGGACGTGGGCTCCGGGCAGTGCGGTGGCCACCATGGCCAGCCACTGCGTGCGATCGAAGGCGGCGAGTTCCTCCGGCGAGCAGGGTGCGGCGTGGCAGTCGGGGCCGCCTCCGGCCATCGATGCGTGGGTGTCCAGCGCGTAATCGCCGGTCGGGTTGGCGCGCAGGCGCGCCCCGAGGTCCGCGGCCAGTTGCAGGGCACGGGTCTGGTGGGTGGCGCGCTGCTGTCCTTCCAGTCCGTGGCCCTGCAGGGCCAGCAGTCCGAGCAGACCGATGGCGAGCAGGGCCAGCGCCACCATGACCTCGATGAGCGAAAAGCCCCGTTGCGGGGTGAGCGGTGTCCGTTCCATGGGTGTCCGTGCGTTCGTTCCTTGAGCAGGGACGAATCTGTCACGCGAGCAACGGGGATTCAAGAGGTGCGTTCTGGGCTACAATGACGGGATGATCCGACTCAACAGCATCCCCGTTCGCGACCCCTTTCCCTCCGTCCGTTTCGAGGCGACGGGGCGTTTCGCATGACCGATTGCCTGATCGTCGGTGGTGGCCTGCTCGGCATGCTCACTGCTCGGGAACTGGTCGGCGAGGGACTCTCGGTGCGCATTCTGGAGCGCGGCGAGGTGGGGGCGGAATCGTCCTGGGCCGGTGGCGGCATCCTGTCGCCGCTCTATCCATGGCGAGCGCCCGAGCCCATCATGCATCTGGCCGCCTGGAGCCAGCGCCACTATCCGAAGCTGGTGGACAACCTGCTGGCGGAATCGCGGGTGGATCCCGAATGGGATCCCACCGGCCTGCTGATCCTGGAGACCGATGAGGTGGCAACCGCCCGGAACTGGGCGCGCGATCACGGGCAGCGGCTGGAGATGGTGGATGCCACGGAGGTCGCCGAACTGGAGCCCTCGCTACGGCGCGATGTGGAGCGGGCCATCTGGCTTCCGGAGGTGGCCACCCTGCGCAATCCGCGTCTGGTGCGTGCCCTGCGCGGCAGTCTGGAGTACCGCAATGTGCCGATCAACGAAGGGGTGAGCGTCGAGGGCTGGCTGGTGGACGACGGGCGCGTTCGGGGCGTGGCGACCGATGCCGGCGAGTTCGAAGCCCCCCGGGTGGTGGTGGCCGGTGGCGCATGGAGCGGCGGATTGCTGGCAGGTACCGGGGTTCACGCGCCGGTGCAGCCGGTGCGCGGACAGATGGTGGTCTTTCGCGCCCCCCGAGGGCGGGTCCGGCGTACCGTGCTCCACCATGACCACTACGTCATTCCACGTCGCGACGGCCATGTGGTCGCCGGCTCCACGGTGGAGGAGACCGGCTTCGACAAGTCCGTGACCCCCGAGGGACAGCATGCGCTGGTGCGTTCGGCCACCGACCTGGTGCCCGGCCTGGCGGAGTGTCCCGTGGAGCACCACTGGGCGGGGCTGCGTCCGGGGAGTCCGGACGGGATCCCCTTCATCGGGTCCCATCCGGCCATCGAGGGCGTCTTCCTGAATACCGGCCATTTTCGCAACGGGGTCGTGATGGGGCCGGCCTCCGCGCGCCTGCTGGCCGACCTGATGCTGGAGCGGTCACCCGCACTCGACCCCGCCCCCTATCGGCCGCACCCGTTTCAACCGAGTGAAGCACGCTGATTGAACGGGTTATGGCGGAAACTGGACTTGTTCAACGGCGGTTGCTATCGTTTCGCCTGAACATGCGCTGTACATCAATCATCTCGTGAGGCCGTCATGCAGACACGCTCCGACATCATCAATCGACTCCACGGACTGGGGATCAATCCGACCCGTCAGCGCGTGAGCATCGCCATGCTGATGCTTTCGGAACACCAGCACCTCTCCGCCGATCAGGTGCTGGCGCGGGTGCGTGAGCAGGGCGCCCATGTCTCCAAAGCCACGGTCTACAATACCCTGTCGCTGTTCGCGGCCAAGGGGCTGCTGCGCGAGGTCATCGTCGATCCGACCCGCGTCTTCTACGACTCCAACATCTCCGACCATCACCACATCTACAACATCGACACCGGCGCGCTGAGCGACATCCCGGCGGAGCGGTTCGATCTCCCCGAGCTGCCGACGCTGCCGCCGGACACCGTGGCCGAGGGTGTGGATGTCATCGTGCGCGTGCGTAACGCCTGAAGCAAGGCGGGTCGGTCGGTTTGCAGTAGCGGTCCGGCTGGATGCGGAAGTCGCCATTCGGTATACTCCCCGCTCCGTGATTCGGCCGGCGTAGCTCAGTTGGTAGAGCAATCGATTCGTAATCGATAGGTCGGAGGTTCGACTCCTCTCGCCGGCACCATCTTCCCCGCCCGGCTCTCTCCCTAGCCGAGCAGTACCAGAACCCAGATCAGCGCCGCATTGGCGATGGCCACCATCACTGCCGCCGACCCCATGTCCTTGGCTCGGCGCGACAAGCGATGGAAGTCATTCCCCATGCGGTCGATGGCCGCCTCGATCCCCGAGTTGAGCAGTTCCACGATCAGGAGAAGCAGCAGGGATCCGAGCAGCAGGGCACGCTCGAGCCCTTCAGGTGTGGCGACGAAGGCAAGCGGGATCAGGACGATGCAGAGCAGCAACTCCTGGCGAAAGGCCTCTTCGTGGCGAAAGGTGGAGCGCAGACCCTGCCAGGAGTAGATAAAGGCGAACAGGATCCGGGCGATCCCCCGATGCGGGCTCTTGGGCACTTCAGAAAACCACCCGCAGGCCGGTCCGGGCCAGTGTCTCACCGAACGGGGCGCTCGCCGGGCTGGTGTGCACGCTCATGACGACCGCCGCAGGCCGGTGAAGATGACATCGGGGTGGCGTTGATTCATGCCGTGAAGCATGGCCGTTCCGCATGACGTGCGTTTGGCCGAAATGTGACATTTGTGCTTGCCCCTGCTTGCCATCACCCGGCCGGTGTCATCAATCGTTCATCCCGGCATGGTGCAATTCCCTCATGACCTCCGAGAAGTCACC
>JBNJEU010000091.1:0-5336 GCA_051746205.1 Pseudomonadota bacterium | reverse complement strand
TACAGGACTTCCTGGTCGAAGCCGGCGAGATCCTGGAGCAACTGCAGGAGCAGCTCGTTCAGCTCGAACAGAGCCCGGACGATTCCGACCTGCTCAATGCCGTGTTCCGGGGATTCCACACCATCAAGGGTGGCGCCAGCTTCGTCGGACTGACCCCGCTGGTCGAGCTGTGCCACCGCTCCGAGGACGTCTTCAACGTCCTGCGCAACCACGAGCGGGCGGTCGACTCCGAGCTGATGGACGTCATCCTGCCGGTACTCGACATCCTCAACGACATGTTCGATTCGGTGCGCAACGGCGTCATGCCGGAATCCGCCGATCCGGAACTGCTGCGCAAGCTCGAGGCGCTGGCGCAGCCCGCCGGAGCGGATGCGGGCGGCGGCGAGAGTGCCCCGGCCGAGGAGCCTGCGCCGGCCGCCGAGGCGCAGCCGGAGCCCGCGCCGGAGACCGGGGGGAGCGAGGACGCCGGTGACGCCGACGCCGAATTCGACGCCATGCTCAACGCCCTGGACGGCGGCGAGGCCAAGGGGAGCGCGGCGGCCGCCGGTGGCGGCGACGAGGACATCACCGAGGAAGAATTCGAAGAACTTCTGGACCAGCTCCACGGCGAGGGCCGCTTCTCCGGCCCCCCCATGGCGGGCGACATGGACAAGGCGCCGACCACCGAGGAAACGGCTCCCGCCTCCGCCGGCGCCGGCGCGTCCAGCGGCGGCGACGAGGACATCACCGAGGACGAGTTCGACGCGCTGCTCGACCAGCTCTACGGCGAGGGCAAGGCGCCCGGCGTCGGCGGCGCGCCACCGGCGGTCGAAGGTGCTGCGGCCGCCGCCGAGCCGCCGGCCGAGTCGAAGCCCGCCGAACAGCCGGCCCCAGCGGAGCAGAAGCCGGCGGAAAAGAAGCCGGAGGAAAAGCCCGCCGCCACCGGTGGCAAGGGCGGTGCCGGCGGCGGGGCGGCTGGTGGTGGCGGAGCCGCCGGTGGCGGCAAGGGGGGGGGCGGCGAGCAGCAGGCCGAGACCACCGTGCGCGTCGACACCAAGCGCCTGGACGACATCATGAACATGGTCGGCGAGCTGGTGCTGGTCCGCAACCGCCTGGTCAACCTCGATCAGAAGCTCGGCAACGGCGAGATCACCACCGTGGTCAGCAACCTCGACGTGGTTACCGCCGATCTCCAGTCGTCGGTGATGAAGACCCGCATGCAGCCGGTGAAGAAGGTCTTCGGCCGCTTCCCCCGCGTGATCCGCGACCTGGCCCGGAGCCTGAACAAGGAGATCCGGCTGGAGATGGAGGGCGAGGATACCGACCTGGACAAGAACCTGGTGGAGGCCCTGGCCGATCCCCTCGTCCACCTGGTCCGCAATGCCGGTGACCACGGCATCGAGGACCCGGACGAGCGCGAGCGCAAGGGCAAGCCGCGCACCGGGACGGTCAAGCTCTCCGCCCAGCAGGAGGGGGACCACATCCTGCTGGTCATCTCCGACGACGGCGCCGGCATGGATGCCGACAAGCTGCGTCGCAAGGCGGTGGAGAAGGGCGTCATGGACGAGGAGGCGGCCAACCGGCTGGACGACAAGGGCGCCTTCAACCTGATCTTCGCCGCCGGTTTCTCCACCAAGACCGAGATCTCCGACGTCTCCGGGCGCGGGGTCGGCATGGACGTGGTCAAGACCAAGATCAGCCAGCTCAACGGCTCCGTGGACATCGACTCCGCCCCCAACGAAGGCACCCGGATCAACGTCAAGGTGCCGCTGACCCTGGCCATCATCCCGACCCTCATGATCGTGGTCGGGAAACAGACCTTCGCCCTGCCGCTGGTGAATGTCAGCGAGATCTTCGACCTCGACCTCAGCGAGACCAACGTGGTGGACGGTCAGACCGTCATCATGGTGCGCGAGAAGCCGATGCCGCTGTTCTATCTCTCCGACTGGCTGCTCCGCGAGGGGCAGCCCGGCGGGCACAAGGAGAAACAGCGGGAGGCCAGCGAAAGGGGAGATGAACAGGAAGAATCCCATGTGGTCGTGGTCCACGTGGGGAACCAGAAGATCGGTCTGGTCGTCGACTCCCTCATCGGCCAGGAAGAGGTCGTGATCAAGCCGCTGGGCGCCCTTCTCGACAAGGTCCATGGGATGGCCGGCGCCACCATTACGGGGGATGGGCGGATCGCCCTGATCCTCGACATCCCCAGCCTGCTCAAGAAATACGGTCAACGCGCGGTCCGCTTCCACCACTGAACGGGTCGCGCGCTCGCGCGATAAGGAACCACTATTCATGAAGAACATGCTTGACCGCGCACGGGGAGGGGATGCCTGATGCCCGTGCGCGCGCTCGTCGTTGACGATTCCCGTTTCTTTCGCCGCCGCATCGTGGAGATGCTCGGCGCCGATCCGCGCATCGAGGTGGTCGGCGAGGCGGTGGACGGCAAGGATGCCATCGCCCGGACCAAGGAGCTGAAGCCCGACGTCATCACCATGGACATCGAGATGCCGGTGATGGACGGCATTACCGCCGTGCGCAAGATCATGGAAGAGTGCCCGACCCCGATCCTGATGTTCTCCTCGCTGACCACGGAGGGTGCGCAGCCGACCCTGGACGCCCTCGAGGCCGGCGCGCTGGACTTCCTGCCCAAGCGGCTGGACGACCTCTCCGGCAACCACGAGGAAGCGGTGCGCCTGCTGCGCAGCCGGGTCTTCACCATCGGCGTGAAGGGGCGCACCGCGCGGCGCGAGCAGGCCAAGGGGCCGCCGACCGCGCCGAAGCGTCCCACGCCCAGTGCCACGCCCAAGCCGGCGCCGGCGCCGGCCAAGCGCACCGGCGACATCGAAGTGGTGGCCATCGGGACCTCCACCGGCGGACCCGTGGCGCTGCAGCGCGTGCTGACCCAGCTGCCGGCGGATTTCCCGGTGCCGCTGGTGATGTTCCAGCACATGCCGGGGACCTTTACCCCCGCCTTCGCCAAGCGCCTGGATACCCTGTGCAAGATCAATGTTCGCCAGGCCGAGGACGGCGATGCCCTGAAGCCCGGTGTTGCGCTGCTGGCCCCGGGCGGCATGCAGATGACCGTGGAGCGCCGCCGTCCCGGCACCGAATCCGTGCACATCGAGGAGGGCGAGGCGACCCTGAACTACAAGCCCTCCGTGGATCTCGGCTTCAGCAGTTTGGCGAAGTCCTACGGCGGCGGTGTCCTGGCCGTCGTGTTGACAGGCATGGGGGCCGATGGTAGGGAAGGGGCACGGGCCCTGCACGCGGCCGGTTCGACCGTCTGGGCGCAGGACGAGGCGTCATCGGTCGTTTACGGCATGCCGGCCGCGGTGGCCGATGCCGGCCTGGCGGAACGCATCCTGCCGCTGGACGACGTCGGTACGGCGCTGGCCAAGGCCGTTCGTTGAGGGCGGCATCGGTCCGGGTGGAACGACCACCCCGGGAGTGAAGGATGGCGCGAAAGAAGAAGCCAGAGGATCACGTCAACCATGAGGCCTGGGCGATCCCGTACGCCGACCTCCTGGTGCTTCTGCTCGCCTTCTTCGTGGTGATGTACGCGATCTCCGCCATCGATCAGGCGAAGTACGAGATCCTGTCGGACTCCCTGTCGGCCGCCTTCCGCAACGAACCGACCACCATGGATCCGGTGCAGATCGGCGATCCGGGCCTCGACGCCGCCGAGCGCGAGCTCCAGGATTCCGACCGCGTGGGCCAGACGGTGTCGCCGGCCGAGGCCAAGGCGCTGTCGGAGGCCGCCGCCTCCGGGATGGAGGAGATGCAGGAAGAGATGGCCGAGGAGATGGAGCCGCTCATCGACTCCGGCCTGCTCTCCGTGCGCGAGGATCGCGCCTTCATCGAGATCGAGATCGACACCAGTTCGCTGTTCGGTAGCGGTAACGCCACCCCGCAGGAACACGCCGAGCCGATCCTGCGTGCCATGGGCAACATCCTGCAACAGATCCCGAATCCGGTGAAGGTGGAGGGGCACACCGACAACGTCCCCATCGATACCGAGCGATTCCCGTCCAACTGGGAACTGTCGGCCGCGCGCGCGGCGGCGGTGGTGCGTATGCTGGAGGAGGGCGGGGTCGCGTCCGACCGGCTCTCCGCCGTCGGTTTCGGTTCCCGCAAACCGGTGGCGAGTAACGACACCGCCGAGGGTCGTGAGCGCAATCGCCGTGTGGCGCTGATCATCGACAAGCCGACCCCGCGCCAGATCCAGGAAAACCCGGAGGCCTTCGTGCCGGAGAACGAAGCGAGTGGTGCCGCGGAAGAGGCTTCGGAGACCGAGCCGGAGGCCACCGCCGAAGAGGGAGACGAGGCCCTGTTCACCACACCCGATGGCAGCCCCGTGCGCCCGCGATAGGAGGAGAGGCCGTTGAGAATCTGGGCCGTAGCGAATCAGAAGGGCGGGGTGGGCAAGACCACCACCGCCGTTACCCTGGCCGGGATCCTGGCTCGACAGGGCCACAACACGCTGCTGGTGGACATGGATCCCCATGGCTCCATGTCGGCCTATTTCGGCTATGATCCCGACACCCTGGAACACAGCATCTACTCGCTGTTCCAGCAGGTGAGCATTGGTCACCAGGTCAACCCGGCCGGAGTGCTGCGCAAGACCTCCATGAAGGGCCTGCAGATCCTGCCGGCCTCCACCGCCCTGGCCACCCTGGACCGTCAACTCGGCGCCCAGGAGGGGATGGGGCTGGTGGTCAAGCGCTCCCTTCGGCGCCTGGAGGACCATTTCGACTACGTCCTCATCGACTGCCCGCCGGTGCTCGGCGTCCTGATGGTCAATGCCCTGGCCGCCTGTACCCGCCTGCTGGTGCCGGTGCAGACCGAATTCCTGGCCCAGAAGGGGCTGGAGCGCATGGTCCATACCCTGGACATGATGCGTCGCGCCAGCCGGCGTGATCTGGCCCATACCATCATCCCGACGCTGTTCGACAAGCGTACCAAGGCCGCCATCGAGAGCCTGAACCTGCTGCGCGACGCCTATCCGGAGCACATCTGGGATGGGGTCATCCCCGTGGACAACCAGTTCCGCGAGGCGAGCAAGCTCGGCGTCCCGCTGCCCAGCCTCGATCCCAAGACCAAGGGTGTGGTGGCCTACGGCGAACTGCTGGAGCATCTGAAGCATCTCGACGGGGAGCCGTCGGCAGGGGGAGAAAGCGCATGAGCGGCAAGCGCAACCATCGCACCCTGGCCGCCGAGAAGGACGCTCTCGGGCTGTATCTCGATTCGCTCCTCCAGGAGACGGACGAGGACGAGGAAGCGCTGTCGGAGTCCGGGGCCGCACCGGAGGCGGAGTCCGCGCCCGAGCCCGAGCCGGAACCCGAGCCCGAGCCGGAGCCGGA
>JBNJEU010000090.1:0-5401 GCA_051746205.1 Pseudomonadota bacterium | reverse complement strand
CTGGTGCTCGGCCCCTCGCGCGAAGGGCCGGGGGTCGCGCTGGACGGCAATCCCGGCATGGCCACCGGCGGGGTCGGCGACATCCTCACCGGCACCATCGCCAGTCTGCGCGCCCAGGGTCTGGGGGTGGCGGCGGCCGCGCGCACCGGCGTCTGCCTGCACGGGGCCGCTGGCGACGCCGCCGCCGACGAGGGCGGCGAGCGCGGACTCATCGCCACCGATCTGCTGCCCCATGTGCGGGTGCTGGCCAATCCCCACGCCCGCCCGGTGCAACTGAACGCCGGCTGACAACGGCATGGTCGAGTCATTGACGCGCCGCCGTGCCGGAATCCTGACCGATCCCGGGGCCACCGAGGCACTGGGGGCGGCGCTGGCGCGGGCGGCGCCGACCACCGGCCTGCTGCTGCTCCACGGTACCCTGGGGATGGGCAAGACCACGCTGGTGCGCGGTTTCCTCCACGCCCTGGGCCACGACGGGCCCGTCAAAAGTCCGACATATACCCTGGTCGAGCCCTACGATCTCGCCGATCGGCGGGTCCTCCACTTCGATCTCTACCGCCTCGGCGACCCCGAAGAGCTGGAATTCCTCGGGGTGCGCGAGGATCTTGACGGTGGCGCGCTGTGCCTGATCGAGTGGCCGGAAAATGGCGCCGGATGGTTGCCCGGCGCCGATCTGGAGGTGTTTCTGGAGCCGGTGGAGGGGGGCGCGGGGCGTCAAGTCTTCGTCGAGTCCGGGTCCGAGTGTGGAAAAAATTGGCTCTCCCCCCTTGATTCCGGGGCGCTTACCGCTCAATAATTAGAACCAGTGGCAACTAGTGACCGTATCTTGTTCATATGTGGTCACTTTGCGAACACCGTTCTGAATGCGGTCGGGCCAGGGAATCTCGGGGGTCTTTCAAACGTGCGACGCGTCCTTCTGGCGTTACTCTTCTTCCTGCCGCTCGCGGTCCAGGCCGGGCCGGTGGCCATCGAGGGCGTGCGCGTCTGGCAGGCGCCGGACAACCTGCGGATGGTGCTCGACCTGAGCAACGAGGTCGACCACGACCTCTTCCAGCTGGAGGAGCCCCACCGGGTCGTCCTCGATCTCAGCAATGCCGAGCTGCGCGCCGGCCTCGACGAGCTCGACGTCGAGGACACCTGGGTGCGCCGGATCCGCAGCGGCAGCCGTGGCGGCAACGAGCTGCGCGTCGTGCTGGACATGGAGCGTGCCGTGTCCAGCGAGGTCTTTCACCTCGAGCCCAACGAGCAGTACGGCCACCGGCTGGTGCTCGATCTCTCCAGCGAGTCGGCGCGCAAGGAGAAGGAAGAGTCCATCATGGAGGTGGTGCGCCAGGCCGAGGAGGCCGGCGACAGCGGTGAGCGCGATCTCATCATCGCCATCGACGCCGGGCACGGCGGCGAGGATCCCGGCGCCATCGGTCCCAGCGGCACCCACGAGAAGGACGTCGTGCTCCAGATCGCCCGCCGGCTGGCACGGCTGGTGGAGCGGGAGCGCGGCATGACGCCGCTGATGATCCGCGACGGCGACTACTATGTGACGCTGCGCGAGCGGGTCCGGCGGGCGCGCGAGGCGGACGCGGATCTCTTCATCTCCATCCACGCGGATGCCTTCAAGAGTCCCCGGGCGCGCGGGGCGTCGGTCTTTGCCCTGTCGCAGAACGGGGCGACGTCGTCGGCGGCGGAGTGGCTGGCGAAGAGCGAGAACGAGGCGGACCTGGTCGGCGGCGTGAGGCTGCGCGACAAGGACGACACCCTGGCGTCGGTGCTGCTGGATCTCTCGCGCACCGGGGCCATCGAGGCGAGCCTGGATGTCGGCTCGGAGGTGCTGCAACAGGTCGGCAGCTTCAACCATCTGCACAAGTCCAGCGTCGAGCAGGCGCGCTTTGCCGTGCTGAAATCGCCGGATGTGCCCTCCATCCTGGTGGAGACGGCCTTCATCTCCAACCCCGCCGAGGAGACCCGCCTGCAATCGGCCAGCCATCAGGATCGACTGGCCGGGGCGATCCTCGAGGGCGCGCGCGGCTACTTCCGGCGCAACGCGCCGCCGGGGACCTACTGGGCCAACCGGGGCGGTGGTCCGCGCAGCGAGCATGTCGTTTCGCGCGGCGAGACGCTGAGCGCCATTGCGCGCCGCTATCAGGTCACCCCCGCCGAGCTGCGTCGCACCAATCAGCTGGACGGGGACATGCTGCCGGTGGGCGCGCGCCTGCGGATCCCCGGCACCAGCGACAGTTGATCCCCGCCGAACGCGTTCTCCCTTGATCGAAGCCCGCCGGATCCGGCCCCTCTCCACCCAGCTGGCCAACCAGATCGCCGCCGGCGAGGTGGTGGAGCGGCCGGCGTCGGTGCTCAAGGAGCTGCTGGAGAATGCCCTGGACGCCGGCGCGACGCGGCTGGAGATCGAGGCCGAGGGCGGCGGGGTGCGGCGGCTGTCGGTCCGCGACGACGGCGCCGGGATCCATCCGGAGGACCTGCCGCTGGCGGTGACCCGCCACGCCACCAGCAAGATCGCCACCCCGGAGGAGCTGGAGACGGTGGCCAGCCTCGGCTTTCGCGGCGAGGCGCTGGCGAGCATCGCGGCGGTGGCCCGGTTGCGGCTGGTGTCGCGACGCGCCGAGGCCGAGAGCGGCTGGCGGCTGGCGGTGGACGCCGGCGAGGCGGTCCCGGAGCCGACGCCGGCGGCGCATCCCGTGGGGACGACCACGGAGATCCGCGATCTCTTCTTCAATACGCCGGCGCGGCGGAAGTTCCTGCGTGCCGAACGCACCGAACTGGCCCATCTCGACGACGTGGTTCGCCGCCTGGCGCTGGCGCGCCCGGAGGTGGGGCTGCGCTTCGCCCACAATGGCCGGGTGCGGCTGAATCTGCCGCCGGCGGCCTCGGCCTTCGCCCGGATCGAGGGGGTGCTGGGCGCGCGCGCGGCCGGGGCGACCCGGGCGCTGGAGCGAACGCTGGCACTGGCGGCCGCCGACGGGGCCGAATTGACCGTCGCCGGCTGGGTCTCGCCCGAGGCGGGGGAGGTGCATGCCTTCGTCAACGGCCGGGCCGTGCGCGACCGGCTGGTGCAGACCGCCCTGCGCCGGGCCGGGGAGGAACTCGGCCTCGACGGGCCGCCCACCGCGGTGCTCCATCTGACCCTGGCGCCGGAGCTGGTGGACGTGAATGTACACCCGGCGAAGTCGGAGGTGCGCTTTCGCGCCGCCCGCGATGTGCACGACGCGCTGGTGGCGGTGGTGGGGGAGGCGTTGCGTGGGGCTGGCGGCACGGACCATGCGGGTCCGGATTCCGCCGGTTTCGCCCACGCCGGATCGGCCAGCGGAGGCCTGGAACACCCCGATTCGGTCTATCCTGGATCGGGTGTATCCGGTTCTTCCGGCGTGGCCGAGATGAGTGGTCTCCCCGGCGTGGCGGGCTCCTCCCGGCACGAGGCGATGCCGTCGAGTGGCGCGGAGGGCGAGGTGCTCGCCTGCTGGCCGGAGGGCTTCGCCCTGCTGGCCGGTTCGCCGCCGCGGATCCTCGACTGCCGGGCGGCGCGCGCCGAACTCTATCGTCGCCGTCTGCGCGCCGGGCTCGAGGGCGAGGGCGTTCCCGCCCGTCGACTGCTGGTGCCGGTGGTGCTGACCGTGCCCGGCGCCGCCGAACTCGACGAAAGCCACGGCGAGGCCCTGCGCGCCCTGGGTCTGGAGTGGACGCCGGACCCCGAGGGCGTGCGCCTGCAGCGGCTGCCCGACATTACCGCCGACGCCGACCCGCAGGCGTGGGTGGCGCGGCTGGTGGCCGAAGTGGTAGAGAGGGTCGAGTCCGGGACGTCCGTGGAAGCCGACGATCTCGTCGAGCCCATCGCCCGCCGCGCCGCCGATTGCCCGGCGGCCGCTCCGTCACCGGCGGCGGTGGTCGGCCTGCTGCGCTCGCTGGAGGCCGATGGCGGGGTGCCGGAGGGCGCCGTGACACCGCTGGGAGCGGATGCAATCCGGGCCCTTGTGGCGAGCGACGATCAGTCCTGAGCCGAGAACGCCTGCCCCGTGGTACCTCGGCTGTCGGGACCGAGGAGGTAGAGGTAGGCCGGCAGCAGGTCGGCCGGCGTCCGCAGGGTGTTGGGGTCCTCGCCCGGGTAGGCGCGCTGGCGCATGTGGGTCCGCGTGGGGCCCGGATCGAGGCTGTTGAAGCGCACCGGCCCCTGGTCGTGCTCGTCGGCGAGGATCTCCATCATCCGTTCGACCCCCGCCAGGCTGATGGCGTAGGCGCCCCAGTAGGCCTTCGCCCGGCGCGCCACGTCGGCGGTGGTGAAGACCACGGAGGCGTCTTCCGACTTCTGCAGCAGCGGCAGCAGGGCGCGGGTCATGAGGAAGGGGCCGTTGAGGTTGGTCTGCATGACCTTGGGCCACTCGTCCAGACTGGCCAGGTGCAGCGGGGAGAGGTGGCCGAGATAGGCGGCGTTGTGCAGCACGCCGTCGACACGGCCGAACGCCTCGGCCAGGGTGCTGGCCAGTTCATCGTAGTCCTTGGCCACGGCGCCTTCCAGGTTCATCGGGAAGATGGCCGGCTGCGGGCCGCCGTTGGCCTCGATGCGGTCGTAGACGGCCTCGAGCTTGGCGATGGTCCGCCCGAGCAGGACCACGGTGGCGCCGTGGGCGGCGAGGCCCTCGGCCACGGCGGCGCCGATGCCGTCGCCGGCGCCGGTGACGAGGATGACGCGGTCTTTGAGCCGATCGGGGGCGGCCTGGTAATCGAGCATGGGTCTCAGTGTCCTTCGCGAATCAGTTGTCGGGCGCATTGTACGCCACTTCGCACGGCGCCTTCGAGGGTGGCGGGCAATCCGGTGGCGGTGTGGTCGCCGGCGAGCCAGAGGCCGGGGGCGGCGCGCCCCGGCGGCGGACGGTGGTGTTCGGCCTCCGGCGTGGCGCTGAAGGTGGCGCGCTTCTCGCGGATGACCACCGTCGCCAGCGGCGCGGGCCAGTCGGGACGGGCGCGGGCAATGAGCGTGGTGGCCCACTCGGCGAGCTGTTCCCGGGACCACCCCGCAAGGGGGCCGGGGGCGCTGACGGCGAGCCCGAACCAGCCCGGCTGGCCGCACGTGCGGCGGTCGATGAGCCAGGGGTGCGGGGGGTCCTCGAAGCCGAGCAGGGGCGCGCCTTCCAGCCGGGTCGATTCCGGGTAGCGGAGATAGACCGTGTCGATGGGGGCCGGTTTCAGCTGCTCCAGGTGGGCTGCCAGGTTCGCCATGGTTTCTTCTGCTTCGTGTTCTGGGTCGGGGCCGGGTTCTGGCTCGGAGTCGGGGGCTTCGGTGTCGGTGGTCGCGGCGCCGGGGGACGCCGTGAATACGTCCGTGTAGGCTCTCAGCGGCCATCCACACTGCGCCGCGCCCGCGTCGGCGAAGGCCTCCTGAAGCGGATGCGGATCG
>JBNJEU010000089.1:0-5401 GCA_051746205.1 Pseudomonadota bacterium | reverse complement strand
CTCTGTCACGGTGCACCCATCGAACATTTAGGCGCAGGGATGCGGCCGTCGAGCCTACAGGGACGTATTCACGGCGTCCCTTCGGTCCCGACCCCCGTCCCCGTCCGCGCCGCCCCGCCTCAATAGGCGAAGTTCGACGCCCCGAATACCTGCCCGACGCCCCGCGCCATCGCCACACCCAGCCGCTCGACGAACCGCTCCAGCGGACTCGGTTTACGCGTGTAATCCACCAGCCGCTCCTGCTCGAGGACATCGCGCGCCACCTGGCTGGTGGAGGCCAGTTCGTCCACCAGCCCCAGCTCCACGCCGCGCTCGCCGGTCCAGATCAGCCCGGAGAAGAGGTCGTCCTCGTCGCCGCTCAGGCGCTCGCCCCGCCCCTCGCGCACGGCGGTGATGAACTGCTGGTGCATCTCGTCGAGCACCGACTGCATGTGCTCGACCTGCTCATCCTTCGCCGGCAGGAACGGGTCCAGCAGCGCCTTGCTCTCGCCGCTGGTGATGAGCCGCCGTTCGATGCCCATCTCCTCCATCGCCTCGGTGAAGCCGAAGGCGCTCGGCGAGAACGGGTTCAGGGTCACGCCGATGGAGCCGACCACGCTGGAGCGGTTGGCGTAGATGTTCTCGGCCCCGGCGGCGATGTAGTAGCCGCCGGAGGCGCCGATGTCGGTGACCACGGCGTGCAGCGGGGTGTCGGGATGCTCCTCGCGCAGCCGGCGCATCTCGTCGTAGATGTAGCCGGCCTGGACCGGGCTGCCGCCCGGCGAGTTCACCCGCACGATGACGCCCTCGCTGTCGGGGTTCTCCATGGCCGCGCGCAGGGCGCCGACCACGGCGTCGGCCGAGGCCGGCCCCTCGTTGCTGATGACGCCCTCGACCTCGATGACGCCGACGTGGGGCCCCGACGGCACCTCGGGGGCGACGCTGCCCGTCCCCGGCAGGATGACGAAGAAGAAGACCAGCAGCACCAGGGCGAAGGAGAGACTCTTGAAGAAAATCCCCCAGCGCCGGGCGCGGCGCTGCTCGTTGAGGCTGGCGAAGGCCAGGCGGTTGAGGACGTCGCGCTCCCAGTCACTCGGGGCGTCGGTGGTGTGTTCCGGTTCGCTCATGGTTTCCCCCTTGTTACGTGTTCTCGCGCTGTTGCAGCCATTCGTGCAGGGTCGGCAGGTCGTCGACGATGGTGGCCGGCCGCTCCGCCTCCAGACGCGGGCGCTCGTGAACGCCCCAGCTGACTCCCACCGCCGGCATGCCGATGGTGCGGGCCATGGCCAGGTCGTACTCGGTGTCCCCGACCATCACGGCCTCGGCGGGTTCCGTGCCGGTGAGATCGAGCAGCTCCTCGAGCATCTGCGGGTGCGGCTTGGAGCGGGTCTCCTCCGCCGTGCGGGTGGCGTGGAACCGCCCGGCCAGACCGCTGACCTGCAGCGCCTCGTCGAGACCGCGCCGCCCCTTGCCGGTGGCCACGGCGAGCAGGTGGCCGGCGGCCTCGAGCTCGGCGAGCATCTCGCTCACCCCGGGAAAGAGCGGGGTCGGCGTGGTGTTGGCGACCAGGAAGTGGTGGCGATAGCGCTCGGCCAGTTCGGCGTGGCGCGGCGGCGGCAGGTCCGGCAGCAGGCGCTCGATGGCCTCGGTCAGGCCGAGGCCGATGACGTCGCGGGCGCGCTCCGCGCTGGGCACATCGATACCGATGTCGGCGCTGGCCTGGCGAATGGACTCGACGATGCGCTGTTCGGAGTCCATCAGGGTGCCGTCCCAGTCGAAGATCAGCAGACGATAGCGGGCCATTCAGTGTCCCTCGCTGTTGAGGCGGTCCAGGACTCGCTGCAGGCCCGGCTCCAGCGGCGCGCTGACCGACAGCTCCTCGCCGCTCGGCAGGGTCAGACCGACGTGGTGGGCGTGCAGGAAGAGGCGCTCGAGGCCGTGGCGGCGCAGGGTGCGGTTGAATTCGTCGTCGCCGTACTTGTCGTCCCCCGCCAGGGGGTGGCCGGCGTGGGCGGCGTGGACGCGCACCTGGTGGGTGCGGCCGGTGTCCAGCACGGCTTCCATCAGGGTGGCGCCGGGGTAGTTCTCCAGGGCGCTGAAGCGGGTGCGCGCCGCCTGGCCCTCGGGATCGACCTGCACCACGCGCTCGCCGGAGCGGCGGACGTTGCGCTGCAGGGCGGCGGTGGTGCGCCCGCCCTGCCAGCGGCCCCGGACCAGGGCCCAGTAGCGCTTGTCCACCCGGCCCTCACGCAGTTCGGCGTGCAGCGCGCGCAGCCAGCTGCGCTTCTTGGCGATGAGCAGGCAGCCGGATGTCTCGCGGTCGAGGCGGTGGACCAGTTCGAGAAAACGGGCGTCGGGGCGCACCGCCCGCAGGTTCTCGATGACGCCCTGACTCACCCCGCTGCCCCCATGGACGGCCATGCCGGCGGGCTTGTCGAGGACCAGCACGCCGTCGTTCTCGAACAGCACCGCGCCCTCGAGGCGCTCGCGCAGGCCGTCGGAGGCGCGCGGCGCGGGAGCGGCCTCGCCGGTCTTCACCGGCGGGATGCGGACGCTGTCACCGGCGCGCAGTTTGTAGCTCGGACCGACGCGACCCTTGTTCACGCGCACCTCGCCCTTGCGCAGGATGCGGTAGATCCGCGAGCGCGGGACGCCCTTGAGCCGGGCCATGAGGTAGTTGTCGATGCGCTGCCCCGCCTCGTCTCCGGCCACGTCGACGTGGCGAACACCGGGGTTGTTCGTGACCTGCTTGTTCATCCCGCCATGATACCAGTCCGGCCCGCGATTTGATGCACCCTTACCGCCCTGTTATATTGCCCGCACTGCCCCGGTCTAGGTATTCCGCCGAGGCATCTCGGTGATGCGGTTCGCCGCCCCGATTCGCGGAACCCGGCTCAGGCCCCGTTCCGCCGAAGCAAACGAACAAAGGGTTTCATTCGCTCGACCCATTCCCGAGCGATACCGGTTGAGCGCTCCCGTGCAGTGGCACGATTGCAGAGCCCGGCCAGGCCCGCGTGGCGGAACAACTGACAACGACAATCGACCCGGAACGGTCGTCAGCGCAGCCACCCAGGCTGGCCGCGCGCTCCCGCAAAGTCATTGAGCGGTCGAGCGCCGAAGAGAGCCAGATTAGATGAAAAGAATGCTGTTCAACGCAACTCAGCCCGAAGAGTTGCGCGTTGCCCTCGTGGATGGCCAGCGCCTCTACGACCTCGACATCGAAGCCGCCGGCCGCGAGCAGAAAAAGGCCAATATCTACAAGGGACGCATCACCCGCGTCGAGCCCAGTCTCGAGGCCGCGTTCGTTGATTACGGCGCCGAGCGCCACGGCTTCCTCCCCCTCAAAGAGATCGCCCGCGACAACTTCACCCCCGAGGCCGAGGCCAAGGGCGGCCGCGTCAACATCAAGGAAGCGTTGAAGGAGGGTCAGGAGGTCCTGGTCCAGGTCGACAAGGAGGAGCGCGGCACCAAGGGCGCGGCCCTGACCACCTTCATCAGCCTCGCCGGCCGCTACCTGGTGCTGATGCCGAACAACCCGCGCGCCGGCGGCGTCTCCCGCCGCATCGAGGGCGACGACCGCGCCCAGATCCGCCAGGCGATGAGCGAGCTGACGATCCCCGAAGACATGGGCCTCATCGTCCGCACCGCCGGGGTCGGCCGCTCGGTGGAGGAGCTCCAGTGGGACCTGGACTACCTGACCAACCTCTGGGCCTCCATCACCAAGGCGGCTGAGGAGCGCAAGGCGCCCTTCCTGGTCTACCAGGAGAGCAACATCATCATCCGGGCCATTCGCGACTACATGCGCTCGGACATCCAGGAAATCCTCATCGACGAGCCGAAGATCTACGAGCAGGCGCGCGAGTTCGTCGAGCAGGTGATGCCGCACAACCTCAAGCGCATCAAGTTCTACGACGACGCGGTGCCGCTGTTCACGCGCTACCAGATCGAGTCGCAGATCGAGTCGGCGTTCCAGCGCGAGGTCACCCTGCCCTCCGGCGGCGCGCTGGTCATCGACCACACCGAGGCGCTGACCTCCATCGACATCAACTCGGCGCGCTCGACCAAGGGCAGCGACATCGAGGAGACCGCGCGCACCACCAACCTGGAGGCCGCCGACGAGATCGCCCGGCAGCTGCGGCTGCGCGACCTCGGCGGCCTCATCGTCATCGACTTCATCGACATGACCCCGGCCCGCCATCAGCGCGAGGTGGAGGGGCGTCTGCGCGACAGCCTCAAGGCCGACCGCGCCCGGGTCCAGATCGGCCGGATCTCGCGTTTCGGGCTGCTGGAGATGTCGCGCCAGCGCCTGCGTCCGTCGCTGGGCGAGCACAGCCAGATCGTCTGCCCGCGCTGCTGCGGCCAGGGCACCATCCGGTCGGTGGAATCGCTCTCCCTCTCGATCCTGCGGGTCATCGAGGAGGAGGCGATGAAGGAGAAGACCGGGCGCATCGTCGTCCAGGTCCCGGTGGATGTGGCCACCTTCCTGCTCAACGAGAAGCGCCAGGGGATCTACGCCATCGAACAGCGACAGGAGCTGCGCGTGGTGCTGGTGCCGAATCCCGACATGGTCACGCCGCACTTCGACATCCGCCGCCTGCGGCTGGACGAGATCCCGGCCGGCGAGCAGGAACAGGCCAGTTATCAGCTGGTGAGCACACCCGAGGAGGAGACGCCCGAGTACATCGGCGGTTCCGCCAGTGCCACCAGTACCGAGGAGCCGGCGGTGAAGCTGACCGTGCCGCCCGCGCCCCAGCGCGCGCCCGAGAGCGAAACGCCGGTGGAGCAGCCGGCGGCGCCCGCGCCCGCCCCGGAAAAGGCGGCTCCGAAACCCGAGAGCAAGCCGGCGGCGCGTACCGAACCGACCGCTCCCGCCGCCCCGGCCCCCTCGCCCCGGAAGCCGGGTCGGGCCACTCCCGGCCGGTCGGAAGGGTTCATCAGCCGCCTGTTCAAGCGGCTCAGGAGCGACGGCCATGTCGACCTGAGTCCGAAGGTCGAGACCAGCGCCTCGCCGGACCCGGACTCCGACCCGAATTCCGCCCCGAGCCACGCCATCAACGATCGGCGTCGCGACAACGGCGACAGTCGGCGCTCCCGCTCCGGTGGTTCCGCCGGCGGACGCCGTGGCGGCAACAGCGGCTCCGGCGGCAACGCGGGCGACAAGCGCTCCGGTGGCGACAAGGACAAGAATCGCGGCGGCGAGCGCCAGGAAGGCGGCGGCCGCTCCAGGGGCCAGGATTCCCGCAAGAACCAGGACGCCCAGAAGAAGAAGTCCGCCGAAACCACCTCCGAGGCCACGGAAGCCCGCGGCAAGAACGGTGGCAAGGACAAGCCGAAGCGGGACGACCGACAGAAACAGGACGGCCCGCAGAAGCAGGACGACCGGAAGCAGGACGATCAGAAGAAGAAGGACGGCCAGCAGAAG
>JBNJEU010000088.1:0-5422 GCA_051746205.1 Pseudomonadota bacterium | reverse complement strand
CCCGGTCGAATGGAGAGAGCTCAAGCAGGGGCAGGGTATGAACAAAGACATCTTGCTGGTGGTGGACGCCGTCTCCAACGAGAAGGGCGTCGAGCAGGAAATCATCTTCGAGGCCATCGAAGCGGCACTGGCCACGGCGACCAAGAAGCGCTACGGCGGGGACGTGGACATCCGCGTCGATATCGATCGTGAATCCGGCCATTACAGCACCTACCGTCGCTGGTGCGTGGTCGGCGATGAAGATGTGGAGGTGCCGGAGCGCGAGATCACCTACAGCGCAGCTCAGGAATACGCCGAACGTCCCATCGAACTCGGTGAATTCATCGAGGAAGAAGTTGAATCGGTGGAGTTCGGGCGCATTGCCGCCCAGACCGCCAAGCAGGTCATCGTGCAGAAGGTGCGCGAGGCCGAGCGCGCCCAGATCGTCGAGGAGTTCCGTCATCGCATCGGTGAGCTCATCCACGGGCGGGTGAAGCGCGTGGAGCGCGGCAACGTGATCATGGAGATCGATGGCGGAGTCGAGGCAGTCATTCCGCGTGACGAGGTCATTCCGCGCGAATCGATCCGCACCGGCGACCGCGTGCGCGGCTACCTCAAGGACGTGCGGCACGAGCCGCGCGGTCCACAGCTGTTCGTCAGCCGCACCGCGCCGCAGTTCCTCATCGAACTCTTCCGGCTGGAAGTGCCGGAGATCGGCGACGGCGTCATCGACCTCGTCAGCGCCTCCCGCGACCCGGGGTCACGCGCCAAGATCGCCGTGCTGACCCGCGACCAGCGCATCGATCCGGTGGGCGCCTGTGTCGGTATGCGCGGCTCCCGGGTCCAGGCAGTTTCCAACGAGCTCAACGGCGAGCGCGTCGACATCGTGCTCTGGAACGAGAACCCGGCGCAGTTCGTCATCAACGCCATGGCCCCGGCCGACGTGGTCTCCATCGTGGTCGACGAGGACGCCCACAGCATGGACGTGGCGGTGGCCGAGGAGCAGCTCTCCCAGGCCATCGGTCGCGGCGGCCAGAACGTGCGGCTGGCCTCCCAGCTGACCGGCTGGGACATCAACGTGATGTCGGAAGAGGCCGCCCAGGAGAAGACCGAGCAGGAGACCGAGCGGCTCTTCAATCTCTTCATGGAGGGGCTCGATGTCGACGAGGATGTCGCCGACATCCTGGTCCGCGAGGGTTTCTCCAGCCTCGAGGAAGTGGCCTACGTGCCGGCCTCGGAGATGGTCGAGATCGATGAATTCGACGAGGACATCGTCAACGAGCTGCGCGAGCGCGCCCGTGACGCCCTGCTGACCCGCGCCATGAGCGGCGGTGACGAGGAGCCCGGTGGCGAGCCCGAGGACGATCTCCTCGGCATGGACGGCATGGACGAAGAGACGGCCCGCGCCCTGGCGGCGCGGCGCATCTGCACCATGGATGAGCTGGCCGAGCAGGCGGTGGATGACCTGATGGAAATCGAAGGGATGGACGAAGAGCGGGCCGCGCAGCTGATCATGGCTGCTCGCGAACCGTGGTTTGCTGAACAGCAGCAGGAATCGTAAGACGGGGGAGTGCGGATGTCGGAAGTAACCGTCAAGGAATTTGCCGAACAGGTGGGTCTGCCGGTGGAGCAACTGCTCGAGCAGTTCGCCGAGGCCGGGATCGAGGTCGGCGGCGCTGACGCACAGGTCAGCGACGAGGACAAGACGCGTCTGCTCGAGCATGTTCAGGGCAAGCGCGGGGGGGATGATGGCGAGAAGACTCCGCGCAAGGTCACGCTGCAACGCAAGAAGACCAGTGAACTGCGTCAGGGGAGCGGCTCCAAGACGGTGACGGTCGAGGTGCGCAAGAAGCGCACCTACGTCAAGCGCAGTGCCGTCGAGGAGGAGGAGCAGCGCAAGGCCGAAGAGGAAGAGGCCCGGCGTCAGGCCGAGGAAGAGGAGGCCCGCCGCCAGGCCGAAGAGGAAGAGGCGCGGCGCAAGGCCGAAGAGGAAGAGCAGCGCAGGGCCGAGGAAGCGGCCAGCTCCGAGGCCGCTCCGACCGAGACGGCAGCCGAGCCGGCCGCCGAACAGCCCCCGAGCGAGGACGAGCAGCGCCGCAAGACCGAGGAATCCCGCCAGGAGGCCGAGCGCAAGGCGCGCGAGGAGCGCGAGCGCCGGATCCGCGAGAAGGAGAAGGGCGCCGAGGCTCACAAGGCCACCGAGGGCGAGGGCCGCAAGAAGGGCAAGCGGCGCGAGAAGCTGGATACCGCCAACCGCAGGGGGGGCGCCCGGAAGAAGGGGGGTCGTCGAGATCGCAACGACAACCAGGAACACGGTTTCGAGAAGCCGGTGAAGCCGGTGGTGCGCGAGGTGGAGGTCCCCGAGACCATCACCGTCGGCGAGCTGGCCCAGCGCATGTCGGTGAAGGCCGCCGAGGTCATCAAGTTCGTGATGCAGCTCGGCCACATGGTCACCATCAACCAGCACCTGGATCAGGAAACCGCGCTGCTGGTGGTCGAGGAAATGGGCCACAAGCCGAAGGCCATCAAGGACACCGACCTCGAGGAGGAGCTCATCTCCGAGGTGACGCAGCCGGAGGGCGAGGCGCAGCCGCGCGCCCCGGTGGTGACCGTCATGGGCCACGTCGACCACGGCAAGACCTCGCTGCTCGATTACATCCGGCGCGCCAAGGTCGCCTCCGGCGAGGCCGGCGGCATTACCCAGCACATCGGCGCCTATCACGTCGAGACCGAGCGCGGCATGGTCACCTTCCTGGATACGCCGGGCCACGAGGCCTTCACGGCCATGCGTGCCCGCGGCGCCGACGCCACCGACATCGTGGTGGTGGTGGTGGCCGCCGATGACGGCGTGATGCCGCAGACCAAGGAGGCGATCCAGCACGCCAAGGCCGGCAACGTGCCGATCATCGTGGCGGTCAACAAGATCGACAAGGAGGAGGCCGACCCCGACCGGGTGAAGAACGAGCTGGCCCAGATGGAGGTCATCCCCGAGGAATGGGGCGGCGAGACGATGTTCGTCCACGTCTCGGCACTCGCGGGGACCGGCATCGAGGACCTGCTGGAGGCCCTGCTTCTCCAGGCCGAGGTCATGGAACTGACCGCCGTGGCGGAAGGCCCGGCCCGGGGTCTGGTCATCGAATCGCGCCTGGACAAGGGGCGCGGTCCGGTGGCCGACATCCTGGTCCAGAGCGGCACCCTCAATCGCGGCGATGTCGTGCTGGCCGGCCAGGTCTATGGCCGGGTGCGCGCCATGCTCGACGAGAACGGCCGCAACATCGATCAGGCCGGCCCCTCCATCCCGGTGGAGATCCTCGGCCTCTCCGGCACCCCGGTGGCCGGCGATGACGTCATCGCCGTGGAGGACGAGCGCAAGGCGCGCGACGTGGCCGAGCACCGCGAATCCCGCGAGCGCGAGGCGAAGCTCGCCCGCCAGCAGGCCGCCAAGCTGGAGAACCTCTTCTCGAGCATGGAGGACACCGAACGGCCGGTGCTCAACCTGGTGCTCAAGGCCGACGTGCAGGGCTCCATCGAGGCCATCGTCGACGCCGTGAACAAGCTCTCCGGCGACGAGGCCGAAGTCAAGCTGGTCTCCACCGGCGTGGGCGCCATCACCGAGTCCGACGTCAACCTGGCACTGGCCTCCAGCGCCATCATCCTCGGCTTCAACGTCCGGCCCAACGGCGCCGCCAAGCGGATGATCCAGGAGGAGGGCGTCGACGTTCACTACTACAGCGTCATCTACGACCTGGTGGACGAGGTGAAGAAGGCCATGAGCGGCATGCTCTCCCCCGAGATCAAGGAGGAGATCATCGGTATCGCCGAGGTTCGCGATGTCTTCCGCTCGCCGAAGTTCGGCTCCATCGCCGGCTGCATGGTCACCGAGGGCGTGGTCAAGCGCAATGCGCCGATCCGCGTGCTGCGAGACAATGTGGTCATCTACGAGGGTGAGCTGGAATCCCTGCGCCGCTACAAAGAGGATGCCAACGAAGTGCGCAACGGCATGGAGTGCGGCATCGGCGTCAAGAACTACAATGACGTCAAGGTGGGGGACCAGATCGAGGTCTTCCAGCGGTACGAAGTGCAGCGAACCATCTGACGCATGGCCCGGGAATTCAGTCGGACCCGCCGAATCGGCGAGCAGATGCAGCGCGAGCTCGCCGATCTCCTGCGTACCGAGGTCAAGGACCCGCGTGTGGAGCGGGTCACGGTCAGCGAGGTGAACGTGGCCGGCGACCTCTCCTCGGCCCGGATCTACGTCACCCGCCTCGGGGGCGATCCCGAGGCGGTGGCGGAGGCGGTGACCGCCCTGCGCGGGGCCGCCGGTTTCCTGCGCCGGGAGCTCGCTCGACGGATCCGGCTGCGCACGATCCCGGAGCTGCGTTTCCTGGAGGACACCTCCTTCGATCGCGGCGCCCATCTTTCGAAACTCATCGACGACGCGGTCGCCGAGGACCGCGCCCATGCGTCCGACTCCACGCCCGAGGGCGGGGACGACGACGACACCCCATCCAGCTGAATCCCTTTCGGAGGCAAACCACGTGGCACGTCGGCGCAAGAACGGCCGTGACGTCAGCGGTATCCTGGTCCTGGACAAGCCCCGGGGCTACAGTTCCAACCAGGCCCTGCAGACGGTGCGGCGACTCTTCAACGCCCGCAAGGCGGGCCATACCGGCAACCTCGACCCCATGGCCACCGGTGTCCTGCCCATCTGTCTGGGGGAGGCGACCAAGGTCTCGGCCTTCCTGCTGGACGCCGACAAGGGCTACCACGGCACCATCCGGCTCGGGGTGACCACCGACACCGGCGACGCCGAAGGCGAGGTCATCGAGACGCGTCCCGTCCCGGCCCTGGACGAGGCCCGGGTGGAGGAGGTGCTGGCCCGCTTTCGCGGTCCGATCGAGCAGCTGCCGCCGATGTATTCGGCGGTGAAGCAGGGCGGTCAGCCGCTCTACAAGCTGGCCCGCGAGGGCCGGGAGGTCGAGCGCAAGCCGCGTCCGGTGACCATCCACGAGCTGCAATCGACCCGCATCGGCGAGGACCGCATCGACATCGAGGTCCACTGCAGCAAGGGGACCTACATCCGCACCCTGGCCGAGGAGATCGGCGAGGGTCTGGGCTGCGGCGGCCACCTCAGCGCCCTGGCGCGCACCCGGGCGGGCCCCTTCGACATGACGCGGGCGGTGACGCTCGAGCGGCTGCGGGAGGTGGCCGAGGAGGGAACGGCGGCGCTGGACGCGCTGCTGATGCCGGCCGAGACCGGCCTCGAGGACTGGCCCCGGGTGCAGCTGAGCAGCACCGGGGCCTTCTATGTCCGCCAGGGCCAGCCGGTTCAGGTCCCCGGGGCGCCGATCGAGGGGATGGTCCGGTTGTTCGAGGGTGAATCCACCTTCATCGGAATCGGCCACATCCTGGATGACGGACGGGTGGCTCCGAAGCGGTTGCT
>JBNJEU010000087.1:0-5817 GCA_051746205.1 Pseudomonadota bacterium | reverse complement strand
GCCGACCGGCGCTGGCTGCGGGAGCACGGCTGGGATGACTACCTCGCCCGCCATCTGCGCTACGGTGGCCGGCTGCTCGGGATCTGTGGCGGCTATCAGATGCTCGGCGAGACCATCGACGACCCCGACGGCTGCGAGGGTGAGCCGGGAAGCGAGCCCGGTCTCGGCTGGCTGCGGATCACCACCCGGCTGGCGGCGGACAAGGCGCTGTACCGGGTCCACGGCACGCTGCTTCCGGACGGGGCCGCTGTGAGCGGCTACGAGATCCACCAGGGGCGCAGCGAGGGCCCCGATCGGGAGCGGCCGCTGGTTCGTTTGCCGGATCGTGATGATGGGGCTCGCTCGGAAGACGACCAGGTCCGCGGTGCCTACCTCCACGGTCCGTTCGATGACGAATCGGCGCGCCGCGCGCTGCTCGCCTGGGCCGGCTGGCATGGGGAGGCCGACTCCGACCATGCCGGACGCCGCGCCGATGCCATCGAGCGGCTGGCCGACCACGTCGAGGCCCATCTCGACATGGCAGCGATCACCGCGCTCTACGAGTCGTCCCAGTCGAACCCGGAATGGTCCGCCAGTTCCTCGGGTTTCAGTACCTCCTCATAGCGCTTGCCGTCGATGATCCAGGTCGGATAGCTCCGGATGTCGCGCTGGGCGCATTTCAGGGTCATGGGGCTTCCCCGATCCCCGGTACTGCATTCGACGAAGGGGAGGGCGTCCGCCGCATCCCCGAACAGTTCATTCTGCTCCTGGCAGGCGGGGCACCAGTGGGCCCCATAATAGCGGGCGCCGGTCTCCTCCAGGTGGATGGCGAGGGCCTCCAGACGGGAATGCGGTTCACTGCGCATCTGCGGGACGTTCTGGAGATGGAGAATGAACATGGTCACCACGAGCACTCCCACGCTCTGGGCAATCCAGTGGCGCCACGGCATGCCCGGTGCGGAGTTCGGGTGGCGGTGGCTCGTGAGCAGGACGACCAGGATCACGGCGCTGAGCAGAAAGGTCCCCAGGCACCAGGGGCAGACCGCCCCGAGCGTCGTGATACCCGCCACGGCGAGGTAGATGGTGACCGCCATGCCGATGAGCGCCAGGCTGGTCAGCCGTCGCCAGCGCTTGAGGATAGGAGGCGTCTGCCAGGCGATCAGGATCGTCAGGAGATGGAGGAACACGGCCCAGACGAGCACCGGCAGGCCGAAGGCGCTGGCCCAGTGGCTTTCGCGGAATCGTTGGCAGCCGCTGTCCTCCGGACAGAGGGGCGTGCCGGAGGCGAACAGTCCGATCAGGGCGGCGAGGAGACCAGCCAGCGCCAGTCCCACGAGGATCCAGTCCGGGGCATAGACACGCGGCGTCCGCGGTTCGGAGTAGAGCGTCCGCCGGGACACGGATTTCTTCTTCTGGCGGTTGGTGGCCAAGGCGTCCTCCTGTTCGTTGAAGCCGGAGTCAGTCGTTCTCGGGCGCGGTTTCCGGTCCGGGCGGGGCGTCTTCGAAAACCCGTTCGCCCGTCAGCCGGATTCCGACGCTCTCCAGCAACATCGTTTCCTCCGGGCCGGAGGAGTGGAGCACCCAGTGGTCCTGGTCATCGCGGCGGAACAGCTCCATTCCTCCGCGCACCGGGTCGATGAGAAGGTATTCCCGTAATGTGGGAAGCCGCCGGTAATCGGCGAATTTCGCCCCGCGGTCGAAGGCCTCGGTACTTGGTGACAGGATTTCGACCACCAGCGTCGGGGCAGTCTTGTACTGTGCCCGTTCATGGTCGTCGGGATCACATGTGACCATGACGTCCGGATAGTAGAAGGCATCCGCCGAATCGATGCGCAACTTCATGTCGGCAATGTAGGTACGACAGGGGCCGCCACGAAGCTGCTCGCGCAGCACGGCGAACACGTTCCCGGCAATGGTGACATGCCGATCGGAGGCCCCGCCCATGGCGAAGATCTCCCCGGCCCGGTACTCGTGCTTTCCGGCTTGTTTCGACTCCCATTCCAGAAAGGCGGCGGCGTCCATTTCGGCGCGCTCAGCAGTTCCCATGCGTGACCTCCGGCTGTTCTTCCACTTTCATCGTAACGCAGATGAGGAGGAAAGGGATCGGGTCGGCTTGACCCGTGCGGTGATGGGCGGGATGGCCTGTCGCCCCTGACTCAGGGCGAGAACAGCGCGGCGGTGGCCCCGGGGTTGGACGGGAACCAGGCGTGCAGATAGGTGGCGGTGAGGCGGCCGTCGCGGTGGACCGCCTCGCCGGAAGACCCGGTGTTCCGGGCGCGGGTACAGTGGGTCAGCGGCGCCAGGCCGACCTCGGAGCGGGTATGGTGGAAGGTGTGGCCGCGCAGCTCGCCCTCGGGCAACGGTGCGGTCTGGAGTCCCAGCCCCTGCAGCTTGCCCTCCAGATGGGCGTGGCCCGGTAGCAGCCCGGCCATGGGCGCGGCACGGCCGTCGGCATCGGCCAGTTCCTCCAGCAGGTAGAGGAAGCCGCCGCACTCGGCCAGCACCGGTCGGCCGGCGGCGTGGTGGTCTCGCAGGTCCGCCTTCAGACCACTGTTGGCGGCCAGGGCGTCGAGGTGCAGCTCCGGGTAGCCGCCGGGCAGCCAGACGGCCTCGACCTCCGGCAGCCGCTCCCCGGCCAGGGGCGAGAAATAGTGCAGTTCCGCCCCCATCGCCTCCAGCAGCGCCGGGTTGCCGGGGTAGATGAAGGCGAAGGCGGCATCCCGGGCGATGGCGATGCGCACCCCCCGCAGCAGCGGTTCGGGTGCCGGCCATGGCTCCGGGGCGAACGCCACCGGCTCCGGCAGGGCGGTGACCCCGGCGGCCTCCAGCGCGGCGGCGGCCGCCTCGAGACGCGCATCGAGATCGGCGACCTCGCCGGCCTGGACCAGTCCCAGGTGGCGGTCCGGCACGCTCAGGGCGTCGTCGCGCGGGATGGCGCCGAAGAACGGCACCGACTCCGGCGTCGCCGCCGCCAGCATGCGGCCGTGCCCGGCGCTGCCGACGCGATTGGCGATGACCCCGGCGAAGGCCAGCCCCGGCCGCCAGCTGGCCAGGCCGTGGACCACGGCGCCGAAGGTCTGGGCCATGCCGCCGGCGTCGATCAGGGCGAGCACCGGCAGGCCGAAGGCCTCCGCCAGATCCGCCCCCGACGGGTCGCCGTCGAACAGCCCCATGGAGCCCTCCACCAGCACGAGATCGGCCTCCCGCGCCGCCGCGTGCAGGCGCGCGCGACACGCCTCTTCACCGACCATCCACAGGTGCAGCGGCTCCACCGGGTGGCCGGAGGCCCGCTCCAGGATCATCGGGTCGAGGAAGTCGGGCCCGGTCTTGAACACCCGCACCCGCCGTCCCCGGTTGCGGTGGTAGCGCGCCAGCGCGGCGGTGATGGTGGTCTTGCCCTGGCCCGAGGCCGGCGCGGCGATGAAGGCCGCCGGACAGTGGGCGCTCACAGTTCCACGCCCCGCTGCGCCTTCACCCCGTTCTGGAAGGCGTGCTTCACCAGCTTCACCTCGGTCACCGTGTCGGCGGCCTCCACCAGCGCGTCGGGTGCCCCGCGCCCGGTGGTGATGACGTGCTGGTGCGCCGGCCGCGCGGTGATGTCGGCGAGCACCGTCTCCAGCTCCAGATGGCCGTGCTTCAGGGCGATGTGCAGCTCGTCCAGCAGCACGAAGTCCACCGCCGGATCGGCGAGCAGGTCGCGGGCGTGGTCCCAGGCGTGGCGGGCCGCCTCGGCGTCGCGGGCGCGGTCCTGGGTCTCCCAGGTGAAGCCCTCGCCCATGACGTGATACTGGACCTCCGGCTGGCGGCGGAAGAACGCCTCCTCGCCGGTGGTGAACTTCCCCTTGATGAACTGCACCACCCCGCAGCGCAGATCGTGGCCGAGGGCGCGGGCGAGCATGCCGAAGCCGGAGGAGCTCTTGCCCTTGCCGGTGCCGGTGAGCACCAGCAGCACCCCGCGATCCTCCCGGGCATCGGCGATGCGCTGGTCGATGACCGCCTTCTTGCGCGCCATGCGTTCGGCGTAACGGGTGTCGCGGTCGGTGTCGTGGCTCATGGGTTCCCTTCAGTCGTCGATGAGGAGCAGGCGGCCGGTCTCCGGATCCCGGTAGACCCGGCCCATGGGTTCAAAGCCGGACCCGGCTTCGCCGGCACCGTCCGGTGGATCGGGGATCTCGCGACCGGTCTCGATCGCCATGCCGCCGCTGGCTTCCTGTTGGCCACCCTCGGCGGCGGCCAGGGCCACCATCAGACCGACGGCAAAGACCAGCATGATGTCGGCGAGGTTGGCCAGCGGTCCCATGGGCTCCTCGTCGGGGGCGTCGAAGCGGCTGGCCCGGTAGTCGGGGACCCTCATGCGGCCTCCAGTCGTTCCATGGCCGCATCGTACCAGCGCCGCCGCAGCCGCCCCAGCAGGAAGCCGAGGATGCCGATGAGCAGACCGATCACGGTGGTGTTGAAGGCCACCGTCACCGCCTGGGCCAGCTGGTCCAGTTCACCGCGCCCCATGGCCGCCAGCCCCGGACCCAGCGGGATCAGTGTGCCCATCAGTCCGAGCATCGGGCCGATGCGGGCGAGCAGGTCGGCGCGGTCGATGCGGCGGCGGGCGAGGGTGGCCAGTCGCTCGGCGGCCCCGGCCTGTTCCAGACGCCGGATGCCACCGCCCCGTTCACCCACGGCCTGACCGAGCTCCCAGAGGGCCAGGCCGAGCAGGAAGAGCAGGATGGCGATGACCGGCTGCAGTAGCCAGCCGACCACAATATCCATCAGGCTCATGGCGAAGGATGAAGACATCGATTCTCTCCCTTGCAGTGTCGGTCAAAGGGGGCGACGGGCTTATGCCCGGCGGCCGGCCCGGATACCGCCTGCCAGCAGCAGCACGGCGATGGTCGCCACCAGCCAGGGCAGCCAGGTGGCACCGCCGGCGGCTTTGCCTTCCGTATCGTCACGCTCGCGCGCCTCGGTCCTGTCGGTGGCCTGCTGGACTTCCGTGACGCGACTGGGGTCGGTCTCCCGGGGCTCGCGCTCGATCCGGGCCGCTTCACGTACCGCCTGGAAGGCGTCCGTCAGCTGGGTATCATCCAGCCGTTCGGCGACCTCGTCGAGCATCGGATGATCCGGGCGGGTATGGCCGCTGCCCGGCAGACCGTTCTCGGCCACCAGTTCGGCGAATTCCCGGGCGAGGGCGTCGACGACCGCCGGTTCGGCGTCCCAGAATCCCCGGTTGGCGGCCACCAGCAGCGTCGCCTGCAGGTGCGTCTTGACATGGACGTTGTGGCCCTCGGCGAGGAACTCGTCGACACCGAGATCGTGCGTGTCCTGGAGGTAGGTGTCGTGGACCGCGTCCCAGACCGAGGAACGAACGACCTCGGGATTGGTGACCTGCCAGCCCCAGAGGTTGTCGACGAAGTCGGCGGTGAGGGTTCGCGCGCCGGCGTAGCCGTGATCCATCAGCGGTTCGATCCACTGGGGGTTGAGCTTCTGGCCCTGGAGTTCGCGCATCAGCGCGCGTTCCAGCCCCTCCACCCGGGGATTGTCCGAGTCGGCGTGGTGCAGGACGCGGTTGTCCGGGGTGTTGCCGCTGAGCTTCTCGACCGCGGTGGATAGACCGCCCTGGAAATCGAAGCCGTCGTCGTTGTCGAGCAGGCCGTAGAGGTGGGAGGCGCGACCGAGATAAGTACGGCCGACGTGGTTCACCCGCGATTCGAAGGCGTCGTGGGCGGGGGTGCCGGACTCCTCGGCGCCGTAGGCGTGGCCCATGCGACGCAGGTAGGCGGCGCCGAGTTCGTCGCGGTCCTCCCAGGCACCGGAGCGATCCGCCAGACGATTGACGCCGGCGCC
>JBNJEU010000086.1:0-6137 GCA_051746205.1 Pseudomonadota bacterium | reverse complement strand
GGGGAGGGGGGGGAAGTGCGAGGTCTGGTTTCGGAGGGTGTGCCGGGACCGGGCGGGGGGGGGCGCTCGCCCGGGGGGACGCCATGAATACTTCCGTGTAGGCTCGACAGCGGCCATCCATGGCCGCTGACGCCCCCCGGGCGAGCGCCCCCCCCGCCCGGTCCCGGCACACCCTCCGAAACCAGACCCCTCCGGGAATCCGGGAGGTTCAGCCGGAAAGCCCGCCCAGGCGCGCCAGCGGCTGCCCCATGCGCACCGGTGTTCCCGATACCAGGCCCGGCTCCCATGTCGCGTCGGCCTCCGGCGGCAGCAGCAGGATCACGGTCGAGCCCATGTGGAAACGGCCGATCTCGTCCCCGCGCCCGAAGTGCGGGCCCTCGTGTTCGCGCCGCCGCACTCGGCGGCCGCGCGGCGGGGTCTCCCAGCCGCTCCAGACCGTCTCGATACCGGCCACCAGCAGCGCCCCGACCATCACCACCGCCATCGGCCCGGCCGGGGTCTCGAAGATCGCGGCCAGCCGCTCGTTGCGGGCGAACAGGCGCGGGACCCGCGCGGTGGTGGCGGGGTTCACCGAGAAGAGTCGGCCCGGGACGTAGACGCTGCTGCGCAGGGTCCCGTCCAGCGGCAAGTGGATCCGGTGGTAGTCGCGCGGCGAGAGGTAGAGGGTGGTGAAGCGGCCGCCCTGGAACGGCGCGGCCCGTTCCGGATCGCCGCCGAGGAGTTCCTCGACGCTGTAGTCGCGCCCCTTGGCCTGGACGACGCGGCCGCCGTCGACAGTGCCGGCCTGGGAGACCGTGCCGTCCACCGGCGAGGCCAGCTGATCCGGGGACTGCGGCAGGGGGCGGGCTCCCGGCTTCAGGGCGCGAGTGAAGAAGGCATCGAAGTGGCAGTAGCTTTCCGGACTCGGTTCCGCCGCCTCCGCCAGGTCGACCCGGAACAGGGCAACGAAGCGGCGGATGGCCCAGTGCCGGAACCAGCGCCAGCGGCAGCGGGCCACTCGGCCGAACGCCCGTGACAGGGCGTGCTGGGGCAGCGGGTACTGCAGGGCGACCTTGAGGGCGTCGAGGGGGCCGTTGCCGGCCATCAGTCCAGCGCCCCGAGTTCTTCCAGCCGTGCAATGACCCGTTCGGGGTCGTGTGGCGGTGCCAGGGCGGCGCGGATCACGGCATCGGGACCGACGACGAGGATGGCGGCGCTGTGGTCCACGGTATAGTTTTCGCCCTCGTCCAGATTGAGCCGATAGACGACGCCGAAGTTGTCCACCATGGCGTCCAGTTCCTCGCGGGCGCCGGTGGCGGCGCGGATATCTTCATGGAAGAAGCCGACATATTCGTCGAGGCGCTCGAGCTTGTCACGATCCGGGTCGACCGAGATGTAGGTGACCCGAGGCGCCGGACGGTCCTCTTTTTCCAGCTGCTCCAGGGTGCGTTCGATCTGCTGCAGGGTCGTGGGGCAGACATCGGGACAGTAGGTGTAGCCGAAAAAGACCAGATCCCAGTCTCCCTCGAGGTCTGCGCGTGTAAAGGGCTCGCCGTTACCGAAGCGGAGCTCGAAGGATTCCACGGGCCGTTCCAGCTCCGTGCCGGGCGAGAGCTCGCCGCCGCCGTGATCGGGACCGCTGGTCAGACGGTCCGTGAACCAGGCCGCCGTCACGGCGGCCAGGGCGACAAGGGTGAGGATCGGAAGCAGTCGTCGCATGGTACCTCTTGTTGTGCAGGCGTCTAAAACATTGATTTATACCATGACCACGGTTACCGTTCTACCGAATAACAAGCCATGCTGCTGTGGGAGAGAAGAACATGGATAACGTCGCGCTGATACTGCCGAAACGTCGCCGCCCGGAATGGGTGCCCGGTGTCGAGGGCTTGGAGGTGGAAGAGGCCGAGATGGCCACGGTCCCGCTGCTGGGCCACATTGCCGCCGGCCATCCGCTGGATGTGGTAGAGCAGTCGGAATCGGTCCGCGTCCCCGCCAACATGGTGCGCAAGAACGCCTATGCCCTGCGGGTGCGAGGCCACTCCATGGTCGACGACGGGATCCAGGACGGCGACATCATCATCGTCGATAAGCGCGAAACCGCCGAGAATGGCCAGTCGGTAGTGGCGATGATCAACGGCGAACGGGTGACCCTCAAACGCTTCTATATCGAGGCCGATGGTCTTCGCCTGCAGCCGGCCAATCCGGAGATGGCACCGATCCATCTGCGTAACGAGGAGGTGGAGATCCTCGGTATCGTAACCGGTGTCATCCGTCAGCCGGAAGGGGTCTGACGCCATGGGGGCCGCCGAGGGAAACGCCCTGATGGCCTGGATTCAGCAGCATCCGAACATCGCCATCGCCCTAGCGGTGGTGCTGGGGCTTTTGCTTCTCTATATGGGGCGTCCGACCGTCCACCGATTGCTCCGTGCCCTGGCCCGCTTCCTCAGCGGCAACCTGCGGCTGCTGGCCGCGTGGTTCGAGGCTGCTCGACGCCATGTGCGTACACGCAACGAGGCGAGGCGGGTCGAGGTCAGCATGGCGGGTTTCGAGACGCAGTTGCGTCGCGAGTTCGGGGCCATGGACCAGACCATGGCGCGTGAGCTGGAGGTTTTCCCGGAGAAGCGGCGGGAACTCAATGAGCTCATCGCGTGCATGGAGGAAGAGTACCGCGACAGTGTTGCGGTGCCGCCGCTGCCAACGGAGTGGGGTGAGGCCACCACGGCCGTCACCGGGCTCCGTGAGCGCCACGAGGGGACCACGGCCACTCTGCTCGGCGGGATCGGGAGCGCCCTGCGCCGCGCCCAGGCCCGCGCCTTCCGCGTCCATCAGATGGAAACGCGTTGGCGCCACCGTCGTCTGCAGCGGATGCTGCCCCACTGGAAGAAGGTCCAGAGTCTGCTGGCAAGCGTGGACGGCCATGTCAGCGGGTTGCAGACGCGCAGCCAGCACCTCGAACAATTACTGGAGCACTACGAGGCACTGACCACTCAGCGCGCCTCGGAAACTCATCGCCTGCGCCCCCCCTACCTGGTGCGCTTCCTGGTAGCAGCCGGTGTGCTCGTCATCCTGGGCATGGTGGCGGTGGTCAATACCGGCCTTCTCAGCTATCCCATGCGCGAGTTCGTCGGCGCCTACAGTTTCCTGGGGCCGTGGCATACCGCCGATGTCGCCGCGGTGCTCATGGGAGGACTGGCGTTGCTGGCGGGACTGGTGATGTCCGACAGCGTCGGGTTGACCCGGCTGATGCCGCCTCTGGCGGTCCTGGACCAGCGGCTGCGCTATCTGATTACCGCCGTTGCAGGGGGGTTGCTACTGGTGGTCGCCAGTCTCGGGGCCGGCCTGGGGTATCTCCACCAGGCCGTTCTACTGGAGGTCTCGACGCTTTCCGCCGAACTGGCGGGCATGGCGGCGGCCAGTGAACCGCATGGGGTCGCCGTGGTCAGTCATACTCTGCTCGGCTTTGTGCTGCCGCTTCTGCTGGCCTTCACGGCCATCCCCCTGCAGACTCTGCTCCAGAACCTTCAGGTGGTGCTGGGGGATTTGGTGGAACTGGTGCTGGCACTGCTCACCTTCCTCATGCGCATTTTGGCTCGCCTGGTTCGGGCCGCCATGGAGGTGGGGGTTCGGCTCTACGACCTGGTCATATTCATCCCCCTGTGGCTGGAGGCGCGCATTACCGCATGGCGGAACACCACGGACTGAGGCTGCTGTCGCTGCTGGTCTTCGCGCTGCTGTTGACAGGATGCGTGAATACGGAAGATGCCACCCGCGGGGTCTATCTGATCGCCGTGCCCCCCGAGGGTGACGCGGCGGTGGAAGAGGTCGAAGAGGTCGTGACCGAACTCCTGTCGGCGGCGCGTCCGGGTGATGCCCTGGCGTTGGACCGTCCGGATCTGGGTGCACGCGAGGGGATGCATCTGGATGGCCGGCCCTCGCGCGCGGTGACCCAGATCCGTGCCCTTTCCCGGCAACTGGCGACCCTGGCGGAGAAACCACGGGGCTCCGGGGATGCGCTGGCCTCGGGGCTGGTCCAGTCCGTGAGTCGGGGGCTCCACTTTCTGGAACATCCGCGCTTCGGTCGGCGTCTCGTCATCCTCTTCTCCGATCTGCGCGGAACGGATCCGCGTGGCCTCCCGAGTGAACTGAGCGAGTACGACTTCGTCGCCATCAACTCGAGCCTCTGGCGCGGTGGTTCGGCGCAGGCGTGGGCTTATCTGCGGCGGATCGATGACTGGCAGCGGGCTGTGGAATCGCGTGGGGGCGATTGGCGAGTGGTGTCCATGGAACGCAACATTGCCACCTCCTTGGTCGACGGGGGGGAGGAGGGTCGTTAGCGCGCCGCCTTCTGCGGCAGTTCCCGCAGGATCCGTTCAGCCGCGCCGCCGTGACATTCCAGCCATTCCCGCCCCCGGGACGCCTGCTGGCGGCACGTTTCGGCATCGCCGAGCAGCGGCAGCAGAACTTCCACCAGATCGTTCTCGTCAGCGGCCGGCCGCACCGCACCGGCCGCCAGGGCGGCGGCGACCACCGGATCGTCACGGCGGGCCGGTCCGACCACCACGGCAACCCCGCGGGCCAGCGGCGTGAACAGATCGGGCCGTCGCGCATCACCCACCAGGGTGCCGCCGGGGACCACCACATCGGCGCAGTCGTGGAGGCCGTCCAGGGTCTCGCGATCTTCCACGTAGTAGACCCGGCTCTTCTTCGGGATCCAGGAGGTGGAGAGGCGGTTGTGGCGATTGGTGGGCAGGCGGTATTTCAGGGCCTCGCGATAGACCGGTTCGTAGCGTTCGGCGTCTGCGGGCGCCAGGGCCATGAACCCCTTGCGTCGGCGCAGCAGCTCGAAGAAAACGCCATAGGCCATGGGTTCCTCGTCCTCGACCGTGGCCGGGAAATAGAGGATCCAGCGTCCCGCCTCGCGCAGTTCCGCGAAGCGTTCGCAGAGCGGGTTGGCCTCCGGCAGGGGCGGAACCGGCGGCAGGGCGAGCAGGGGGTCGCCGTCGTCGGCCCGGAAGACCGCGGCCATCCCGGCGGTGTCGGCCCCCGAGGGGGCATTGATCCAGACGTGCGGGGCGGAGTCGGGCAACGGCCAGCGTGGTGCGTCGCCGACGCGGATGAACAGCGCTGCTTTCAGACGGGCCAGCCAGCGCCCGCGTCCGAGCCACGGCGGCCGGCGCGTGGTGAAACCCGCCGGACCACGTCCGTCGGGGGTCACCAGCAGCAGCGGCCCCCGCTCCTTCTGCAGACGGTTCAGGAACGGCTCGGTGCCCGCCAGGGTGTCGGCGTGGGCCAGGAGCACGGTGAGTTGTTCGGTTTCGGTGGTCATTGCGTCGTTGTCTCCGGGATGTTCGGCTGTGCCGAGGGCCGCGGTGCGTTACCATACCGCGAATGGCTACAGGCAACCACGACCACGAGGCCGGATGAATACCCTGGGAGAACAGGCCGTCCCCGCCACCATGCGGGTCCACGCCGCCAATTACCGCATGCTCATGCGACTGCTCGGGACTTTCCCCGCGCGGGCCGGGGCCACCGCCGTGACCGGCGAGGGCGGTGGCGAGCTGCGCGTGGTCGTCCTCGAGCGCTCCCCGTACACCTCCACGGTCCGTCTGGAGCACGGTCTGGGGAGCGGGAGCTCCTGCCTGACCGACGTGGTCCTCACGGTGCGCGCCTATCACGATGCGCGGGTGGCCGAGGTGATCGACTACCAGGGCGGCGGACGACTCGAGCCGCGCTACAGCTATCCCAACGCGGCCATGCGTCTTCCGGACGAGAAGCGCCAGGTGAATCGCTTCCTGGAGGACTGGCTGCGTTACTGCCTGCGGTTGGGGCTGCGCGAGGTGGCGGCGCCCACCTGACAACCTTCGGCCCTGTTGCAGTGTGTCCCGTTCCCCCGGAAACACGGCAGGAGCTGCATGAATTCCCCTCTTTCCTTCTGGTTGACAGCGCCTGATGGCGCGCCTAAAGTCGAGTAAATCACTCGGAAATTAACCCCGCACGGGGTGGGGGCATCGGGCCCCGAAATTCCAGACCGGTGGAGGTGCGACATGGCGGAACACGATCCCAACACCACGGGCAGCGAGGGCATCGCGGGCCACGGTTCGTTTTTTCAGGACAGCAATCTGAGCGCGGAGGACGCGGCGGCGGCGACGGAGTGGGTG
>JBNJEU010000085.1:0-6228 GCA_051746205.1 Pseudomonadota bacterium | reverse complement strand
AGTACACCATGGACGACAATCCCGCCACGGATCACGACAGCCCCTGGAAAGAGGCGCTGGAGCACTTCTTCCCCGATTTCCTGGCGCCGTCCGAGGGGCGGGAGCCCTGTTTCGGCTGGGGTGTCCGTTACTACTGGACCACTTCAGACGAGATGCTATTATTGATTATCAATCTTATTGAGTCCCGTTCTCGTGTCTCGTAATAAAGGGATAAGTACAATGATAAGAAAAGCCGTGATAGTGTTTTTTTTCTTGTTGACGCTGCCGTCCGCCACATTCGCGGATGATTTTAATATCATCGATACCCAGGCTCAGTTTGATCCCAAGGCGAGCAGTGATGCCTTTCCCGGGGGTACTGAAGAAGTTATCCGTTATATGGACGACAACGGTGTTGCCATGACCCTGATTGTACCGCCCCCGTTTCCGGAAGATGTGAAGAACAAGTATGACTTCGAGGAGATATTGCCGGCGATCAAAGGCCATCGCGACCGTTTCGGGTTTTTGGCCGGTGGCGGCTCACTCAGTCCAATGATACTCAGTACGCCACCGGATAAAGTCACCGAAGATATCAAACAACGATTCAAGGAGCGTGCTGCCGCTATTATCGAGGCGGGAGCACTCGGGTTTGGTGAGGTGACCGCGAGCCATTTGTCGGTCCCGGCCCAGATGGGGGAGGAGCATCGCTATTCAGGAACAGTTCCCGATCACCCACTGCTATTGCTTTTGGCTGATCTGGCTGCGGAATATGATGTTCCAGTTGATCTTCACTTCGAAATTTTCCCCCGGACAATGGATACACCCCGGCGTTTACAGTCATCACGCAACCCCAAAGTCCTTAATGAAAATCTCCAGGCCTTTGAGCGGCTTCTGGCACATAATCGTGATGCAAAAATCAGTTGGGCCCATATGGGGTCCGACCCGGCTTTTACCCGCGAACCTTCTTTGATCAGGTCATTGCTTGAGCGACATCCCAATCTGTACGGGGGGATACGTCTTGCATTCAAAAAACCGGCACCGGTGTTTGCTTTAAAACCAGACGGAACGCTGAAGCCTGACTGGAGAAAATTGTTCATGGAATTCCCGGATCGTTTCACGGTACACAGCGATGCCTTCTATTATCCGGGTAGGGGGATTGTGCGAGGCTCCAGCCAGTCAATACAGAACCTGAATGAAATGCTGGAACAACTTCCTCTGCCGTTGGCGCGCAAGCTGGCATACGAAAATGCCGAATCTCTCTACAGAATTGAGCAACGAAATTAGCAGGCTGTTGAGTGCGCCAGGCGGGATGTTCAGGTGTCAAGTCCTGGCTGGCCACCAGCCTCACCGACATGGATGCCGAGGCCGCCACCCCCACCCTCAACGCCCCCCGACACCGACTCAAAGCACCACGAGACACCGATCATCACCCTTCCCTCACCCCCACCAAAACCGCATAATGCCCCCACCCAGGTAAACCGACGGAACCAGACAACCCATGCAGAACCGTACCCCGGCCCGCACCGCCCAAGCCGCCGCCGCCATCGGCACCGCCGCCCTGGCGCTCCTCGCCACCACCGCGACCGCCAGCACGGAGGTCGAGATCATCGGCCACGCCCAGATCGAGGGGGTGGAGTACCGCGATACCCAGCCCGACCCCACGGTCGACGATTACGTCCTCACCGACGGCTTCAGTGGTCGCCTCGGCATCGAGGCGCGGGAGGACCTGGGCTTTGGCCGGTCCCTGTTCGCCCGCTACCTCTTCCGCGCCAACACCGCCAGTGGCCGGCTGGAGCAGAACAACCCGGGCCGCGAGGCGCTGGTCGGCATCGAGGGGGGCTTCGGCACCATCACCGGCGGCCACCTGCCGTCGCCGTACCGGTATACCGGCGGGGTGAGCTACGACGCCTTCGCCGACACCACCCTGGAAGCGAGTTCCAACGGCGCCATGTCCGGCAACGGCGGGCCGTTGCTCTCCAGCGACCGGGCCGACTCGGCCCACCATGCCGGCATCCGCCGCGCGCTGGGCTACCGGGCGCGCGGCGACCGGGTCGAGTTCCGGGTCGCGACCAGCTATGACAGCGACGATCGCGGTCTCGACGACTACGCGGAGCACGAGGACGAGGACCGGCTGGACGACGGCGAACAGGGCGATTTCGCCGCCTCGGTGAAGACCTTCGGCGCCGACTGGGAGCTGTTCGCCGCCACCGCCATCCAGCGGCGCGCGACGGTGGTCCGGGACCGCGACGACGACGGCACCAACGAGGAGAGCCTGCGCCGCCTGCGGACCCACAAGATCGGTGGCCGCTACATCGGTGGCAACCACACCTGGAGCCTCCAGGCCGAGGCGTTCCAGTCGGAGGAACGCGGCACCGACGCGGCCATGGCGGAGGTCTACAAGGGCGATCAGGACGGCAGCGCCTGGTTCCTCGGCTACCAGTTCGATTTCGAGCCGAACGTCTTCGTCCTCCAGCTCGGCGGCCAGGCGATGGAGTATCACAACGGCGACGAGGCCGGGGCGCTCTACTATGCCGTGGGGTTCGTGCACCGGGTCTCGGAGCAGGGCCGCCTGTTCACCGGCTATCGCCGCAGCCGCTTCGAGGATGACGCGGCGGGGGATTATCGGCAGCGCGCCTTCAGCGTCGGCCTGTCCTACTCGTTCTGAACGGGAGACCGGTGGGCTTCGTGGGGCGGGGCCCCGGGCGCGGCAGACGGGTCCTGCTCGGCCTCGCGGCGCTGATGCTGATGGGGCCGGGCGCCGCCACGGCCACAAGCGATACGGAGCGCGCGGGTGACTGGCTCCAGGTGCTGGTGCCCGTCGGCGCCTGGGGGCTGACCCACGCCCGCGATGACGCCGAGGGGCGGGGCCAGCTCTACCGCGCCTTCGGGGCCACCTTTCTCGCGACCCACGCGCTGAAGCTGACCGTCCATGCCGAGCGCCCGCGCAGCAGCGCCACCAACAGCTTCCCCAGCGGCCATACCTCGGCGGCCTTCTCCGGCGCCTCGTTCATCCAGTACCGCTACGGCTGGGGCTGGGGGGCGCCCGCCTACGCCCTGGCCGGTTTCGTCGGCTATTCGCGGGTCCATTCCCGCGCCCACTACACGCGGGACGTGGTCGCCGGGGCGGCGCTGGCCATCGGCATGACGCACCTGTTCACCACGCGTCACGAGGGGGTCGAGGTTGCCCCCGTGCTCGGGGCCGACGGCGCCGGCCTGAGCCTGCGCATGGCCTTCTGAGAAGGGAGGTGCGGGAGGGCCCCGGCCACCCGGACGGACTCCTCGCGAGCGAATCGACGCCGTTTCCCGCCCGCTGTATACTCCCCGCACCAGCCCCGACGCCCGAGCCGGCGGGGCGTTCGAACGGTCGGGAAGAACCATGAGTGCCATCGTCAAGAAAACCTTTTTCGGAACCCGCATGCGGCTGGCCACCTTCTGGCTGGTCTCCCTGTTCGCGCTGTACGTGCTGATCGCCCATCCGGACCCCTGGCTCACCGGCACCCTGACCGGGCGCGTGCTCGCGCTGGTCGGCGTGGTGCTGACGGTGATCGGCATCGTCGGTCGGGGCTACTGCGCCGTCCACATCGCCGGGCGCAAGCTGAGCGGGCTGGTCACCGACGGCCCCTACAGCCTCACGCGCAACCCGCTCTACCTGTTCAGCCTCATCGGCGGGATCGGCATCGGGCTGGGCGGGCAGAATCTCTACGTGCTCGGCCTGATGCTGCTGGCCTTCGCCCTCTACTACCCCGGCGTGATGCTGCGCGAGCAGCGGCTGCTGGCCGAGGCGCACGGCGAGGCGTTCGAGGCGTATCGGCGCGAGACGCCGTTCTTCTTCCCGCGTTTCAGTGGATTCCATGAACCACGGCGCCTCGAGGTGAAGCCGAAGTCGGTGCGCCGGAACATGATCGATACCGTCTATTTCAGCGTGGTCTACGCCCTCTTCGCCCTGGTCGCGACGCTCCACGCCCACGGGGTGCTCGGCGGCTGACGCGCGCGGGCCGGGGCTCCCCGCCGGGGTGGAATACCGCGCCGCGCGCGGGTCTGAAGCGGTGGTCCGGGCGTGTTAGAATGGCCGTTCTTCCCCGCAGACGAGAGGTCCCGACTCCATGACGTCGCCGGACAGCGCCCGCATTCGCGAGATCCCGTACAACTACACCTCGTTTTCCGACCGCGAGATCGTCATTCGCTTCCTCGGCGAGGACATGTGGCAGGTGATCCAGACCCTGCGCGGCGAGCGGGTCACCGGGATCTCGGCGCGGATGCTGCTGGAAGTCCTCGGCGACCTCTGGGCGGTGACCCGCAATCCCTACATCCAGGACGACCTGCTGGAGCACCGCAAGCGGCGCCGGTCGCTCATCGACGCCATGCACCACCGGCTGGACCAGATCGTCGCCCGCGCCGATGGCCGCGAGATCGTGCTCAACCTCGCCGAGCGCGCCCGCGAGGCGGTGCAGCGTTTCGAGGTCTGGCTGGCCGAGGAGGGGGGGTTGCGCAAGCAGGCGCTGCGCCGCTTCAACAGGGTGACCCGGCGCGACAACGTCGATTTCGGCGGCCTGGCGCGGGTCTCCCACGTCACCGACGCCTCCGACTGGCGGGTGGAATACCCTTTCGTGGTGCTGACCCCCGACTCCGAGGCGGAGATGGCGGCGCTGGTCCAGGCGTGCATCGACCTGGAGCTGGTGATCATCCCGCGCGGCGGCGGTACCGGGTACACCGGCGGCGCCGTGCCGTTGCACCGTTACACGGCGGTGATCAACACCGAGAAGCTCGAGGACCTCTCCGGGGTGGAGATGGCCACGATCCCCGGCGTCGACGAGCCGGTGCCGACCATTCGCGCCGGCGCCGGGGTGGTCACCAAGCGGGTCTCCGAGCGCGCCGGCGAGGCCGGCTACGTCTTCGCCGTCGATCCGACCTCCCAGGACGCCTCCTGCATCGGCGGCAACATCGCCATGAACGCCGGCGGCAAGAAGGCGGTGCTCTGGGGCACCACCCTGGACAACCTGATCGACTGGCGCATGGTCACCCCCGACGGCCTCTGGCTGGAGGTGACGCGGCTCGACCACAACCTCGGCAAGATCCACGACGTGCCGGAGGCGAGCTTCCGCCTGCAGTACTTCGAGCCCGACGGCAGCACGCCGCGCGGTGAACCGGAGACGCTGACCATCCCCGGCCCGGAGCTGCGCAAGATCGGGCTCGGCAAGGACGTGACCAACAAGTTCCTCGGCGGCCTGCCGGGGATCCAGAAGGAGGGCTGCGACGGCCTGATCACCTCCGGGCGCTTCGTGGTCCACCGCATGCCGCAGTTCCAGCGCACCGTCTGTCTGGAATTCTTCGGCGCCGACCTGCGCCGGGCGGTGCCGGCCATCGTCGAGACCAAGGACTACATCGACGGCCTCGACCGGGTGGCGCTGGCCGGCATGGAGCATCTGGACGAGCGCTACATCCGCGCGGTGGGCTACTCCACCAAGGCGCCGCGCCGCGATCTGCCGAAGATGGTGCTGCTCATCGACCTGGCCGGCGACGACGACGACGCGGTGGCCGCCGCCGCCTCGGAGGTGGTGCGGCTGGCCAACGCCCGCGACGGCGAGGGCTTCATCGCGGTGAGCCGCGAGGCGCGCAACCGCTTCTGGCTGGATCGGGCGCGCACCGCCGCCATCGCCGCCCACACCAACGCCTTCAAGATCAACGAGGACGTGGTCATCCCGCTGGACCGGCTGGGCGACTACAACGACGGCATCGAGCGCATCAACATCGAGCTCTCCACCAGCAACAAGATCCGCACCATCGATGCGCTGCTGGAGTACCTCGATTCCGACATGCCGGAGGTGCGCCAGGCGAAGGACTACGAGCCCTCCGAGGAGGCCACGGCGATCCTCGACGGCAAGCGTGCCACCGCCCGGGAGATGCTGGCGGCGGTGAAGCACCGCTGGGGCGAGCTGATCAACTGCCTGGACGACCCGGCGGAGAGCCACACCGGCCTGCTGACCGACGCCGCCCGCGACGCCCTGGAGCCCGGCGACACCCTGTTCCGCGTGATGCAGCGCCGCGACGAGCGGATCTCCTTCCGCGACGAGGTGGAGAAGCCGCTGCGCGAGATCTTCGGCGGCCAGGACCTGGCGCCGGTGCGCCGCCGGATCGACGCCATCCACGCCGACCTCAGCACCAGCCGGCTGTTCGTCGCCACCCACATGCACGCCGGCGACGGCAACGTCCACACCAACATCCCGGTGAACTCCAACGACTACTACATGATGC
>JBNJEU010000084.1:0-6317 GCA_051746205.1 Pseudomonadota bacterium | reverse complement strand
CGACCAATGGATTAAAAGTCCACTGCTCTACCAACTGAGCTAACGGCCCGATACGGAAAGGGCGCCCATGATAGCGCCCTCTGCGGGAAAGGCAAGGCCGATGACCACCCGGGCCATCGGCTCGCGCGAAGCCGTCCTACAGGGCTTCGAGCTTGCGCATGCCGCTCGGCAGCAGGCGCATGTCCACCAGGCTGGTCACCAGTGCGGCCTGGAAGGTGGCCTCCTCTTCGTACAGCAGCCTGTAGTACTGCATCTTCATGGTCAGCGCCGCGCCGAAGACGATGAAGGCGAAGGTCACGAAGCCGCCCAGCGCCAGGGTGGAGATCCCGGTGATGCCCTGGCCGATGGTGCAGCCCATGGCCCAGACGCCTCCGACCCCCATGAGGATCGCGCCGAAGAAGTGATTCCTGAAATCCGACCAGGACGAGAACCACTCGATGCGGAAGTTGCGCGAGATCAGCGCCCACAGCAGGGAGCCCAGGACCACACCGGCCACGGCCATGACGCCGAAGTAGACCATGGTGCGGTCGAACCCGTTGGTGGCATAGCCGTAGCTCTGACCCATCGGCGAGATGAAGGTGAACGACTGGTTGTTCCAGTAGCGCATCTCGTCGGCCGGACGCGGTTCGCCCGGTTCACCCAGGAAGTCCCACTCGGCCAGGTACTCGGTCGGCTCGTAGGTGGAACCCATGTCCTCGATCTGAACCGTGCTCGTGATCCACCAGGCACCGACCACTGCGGCACCGATCACCAGGCCACCAAGGATGTTGTCGAAACCGGCGCGGAAGTCGGCGGCCTTGAAGATGAAGGCCAGCAGACCGAGGCCGAGGACCAGGCCGATGATCAGCCGGGCGGTGTTCGCCCCCTCGGCGCCGGCGACGATGGAACCGAGGTCCTGGCCGTTTTCGAAGCCGATGGCGACATTGTTGGTCCAGCTCAGGAAGATCTGGTTGGCGGTCAGCTCGGTGCCGAAGACCGGCTGCGGGCTGGTGAGCCAGTATGCGATGAAGCCGATGATCACGAACACCATGAGCGACTTGATGTTGCCGCCGCCGATGCGCACCAGCGTCTTGTTGCCGCAGCCGGAGGCCCAGGTCATGCCGATGCCGAACAGGAAGCCGCCCAGAACGTGGCCGAGCCAGTTGAAGTTGCCCATGCGGTACGGCGGGAAGGAACTCTCCGCCGACAGGGTCCCGGAAAACTCGAAGATGACCACACCGAGCATCGCCACGGCGATGGCCAGCAACCAGGCACGCATGCGACTCGTGTCACCCATGTTGACCCAGTCGGAAACGGCCCCCATGGTGCAGAAATTCGTCTTGTTGGCCACGGCTCCCATGATCAGGGCGAGGACGAACGTCACCCAGAGAATGGTCGCCGCGGCGGAAGCAAAGCTTTCAAACAGCATGTTGTAATCCTCCACCGCTCGGATGTCGTGGGGTAGCCCGATCCGATGTCCCGGCGCCGGGATACGGCTCCCCTTCTGTAATCGTCGGCGCGCTGCGTCGCGAGCACCGCACGCGATTATACGCACCGCCCCCGGAAGCCGCCACCGCCGGCTATTCCGGTCGGTAGATGGTGGGATCGGCCACGCCGGCCTCGACGAAGCCCCGGGCCCGCAGTCGGCAGCTGTCGCAGCGACCGCAGGCCCGCCCTCGTTCGTCCGGGTCGTAGCAGGAGACGGTCAGCCTGTAATCCACCCCGAGCCGGCTCCCCTCGGCAATGATGGCCCCCTTGCTCAACGCCATCAGCGGCGCCCGGACCCGGATCCGGCCCGACCCTTCCACCGTCGCCTTGAGCGCCTGATTGGCCATCGCCTCGAAGGCCTCGATGAAGGCGGGGCGGCAGTCGGGATAGCCGGAGTAGTCCACGGCGTTGGCGCCGATGACCAGGTCCCACGCGCCCAGGACCTCGGCCCAGGCCAGCGCCATGGAGAGGAAGACGGTGTTGCGCGCCGGGACATAGGTGGTCGGGATCCCCGTCCCCCCGCCCTCGGGCACGTCGATGGCGGGATCGGTCAGGGCCGAACCACCCAGCTGACCGAGATCGAGCCTCAGGGTTCGGTGTTCGACCGCTCCGATCTGGCGCGCCAGGCTCGCTGCCGCCTCGAGCTCGCAGCGGTGGCGCTGACCGTAGTCGAAGGAGAGGGCGTAGCAGTCGAATCCCTCGTCCCGGGCCATGGCCAGGGCGGTGGCCGAATCGAGCCCCCCGGAGAGGAGGACCACGGCGCGCGGCGCGCTCACCGCCCCGGCTCCTCGCCCCAGAGGAGCTTGTGCAGCTGGATCTGGAAGCGCGCCGGCAACCGGTCGGCCACCATCCAGTCGGCCAGGGTTCGCGGCGCCAGGGTCTCGTGGACCGGGGAAAAGAGCACCTCGCAGCGCCCGGGAAGACCCTGTTCCAGCATCCAGTCGCGCGCCCACTCGTAATCGGCGCGATCGCCGACGACGAACTTCACCTGGTCGTTCTCGCCGAGATGGGCCACGTTCTCCCAGTGGTTGCGCCCGAACTCGCCGGAAGACGGCGTTTTGAAGTCCACCACCCGGCTGGCGCGCCGGTCGATGCCGCCGATGTCCAGGGCGCCGCTGGTCTCCACGGAGACGCGGTAGCCGGCGTCGCACAGGTGCTCCACCAGCGCCGAGCAGCCCGGCTGCGCCAGAGGTTCACCGCCGGTCACGGTGACATGGGCCACGCCGTAGCCGGCCACCGCCGCCATCAGCTCGTCCGGCTGCCACACGGTGCCGCCGGTAAAGGCGTAGGCGGTATCACAGTACCGGCAGCGCAGCGGGCAACCGGTCAGGCGCACGAAGACCGTGGGTCGGCCGACGCTGAGCCCTTCCCCCTGCAGGGAGCAGAAGACCTCGGTGATCCGCAGGGGCCGGGGCTCCGTTACCGAACCGGCCCGGCGCAGAGGTTGAGCCGGGGTCATGCGTCCGCGTCGCCCGCCTCGTCGTCCTCGTCCCCCGCTTCTTCCGTCTGCTCGGCCTCGCGGATGGCACGCAGCAGCCGTTCGGCCTGGTTGGCCTCGGTGGTATCGGGATAGGCGGAGATCAGCTCCTCGGCGACCCGGCGGGCCTCGTCGCGATTGCCGAGTTCGTCGTGGCTGTAGGCGATCTTCAGATAGGCCTCGGCCGCGCGGGGACTGTCCGGATGGTGCTCCAGCACCGCCTCGTAGTGCTCGATGGCGCGTTCGAAGTGACGCTGCGCGTACTCGCCCTCGGCCAGCCAGTAGCGGGCGGTGTGGGCGTAACGCCCATCGGGATGCTCATCCAGGAACTCCTTGAAGGCGTCCACGGCGTCTTCGTAGCGCAGTTCGCGCAGGAGTTCGAAGGCCTCGCGATAGGCCTCGCGCTCGCCGCCGTCGCCGGTCTCCACCAACGGCACATCGGAGGTCTCCGGGGCCGCGCGGCGGCTGCGCCGCTCGACGTCGACCATCCGCCGGTCCAGGTCATTGTAGAGATCGCTCATGCGTCCGGACTGACGCTCCAGACGGTTCTCCAGTTCCTCGGTAGTGCCGCGCAGCTCCTGCACCTCGCGCCGCAGGTCGTCGATCTGGCTGCTCATCCGGCGCAGCGCGCGGCTCTCCACGATCCGCTCCACGCGCTCCAGCCGTTCCTCGATCCCCCGTTCCAGCTCGGGCCGTTCGGGGGCCTCGGGGCTGTCGGGTTCCCGGGGCTCTTCCTGGGCCTGCACCGAGACGGTGAACAGCAGACCCAGCAGGACGATTCCGCGGATACAACTCGTTTTCATCGATCCACTCCCATGTACAGCAGTTCAACGCGGCGGTTCAGGCTCCAGACCTCCTCGCCACTGCCGCGCGCGGCCGGACGCTCCTCACCGAAGCTGACCACGTCGATGCGGCTGCTGTCGGCGCCGTTGAACTCCAGCACCTCCAGAACCGCCCGGGCGCGGCGCTCGCCGAGCCCGAGGTTGTATTCACGGCTGCCGCGCTCGTCGGTGTGGCCCTCGAGGATCAACTCGGCCTCCGGGTGCTCACCGAGGAAGGCGGCGTGGGCCTTGAGCACCTCCTCGAACTCCTCGCGGATCGTGTCGCTGTCGAACTCGAAGTAGATGGTGCGAGTGCCCACCAGGCTCTCCTCGTCCTCCAGCGCCTCCTCGAAGCTCTGGCCGTCGAAGCCGTAGCGCTCGGCCACGCCGACGGTGCGCACGTCCTCCTCTTCGTCTTCCGCTTCCGCTTCCGCGCTCTCTTCGACCTCCGCCGGCTCGTCGGACTCCGTTGCCGAAGTCCCGTCGGGGCGGCGCTGGTCCTCCGTGGTGGCACAGGCGGCCAGCAGCAGGGCGATGGCCAGTACAAGCCCGATGGCAGTGATACGAGGTGTCATTCCGCTTTCCATGTTCAGTACTCTCTGTTCAGGGTCTCAGGGCGTCAAAGGGGGACCACGCCGGCTCACGGACGTTGCCGACATCGAGGCCGAGACGCTGGCGCGCCCGTCCCTCGCTGGAAACCGATTCCAGCACGCCGCGTCCGTCGGCCTCGGTGGCATAGATGAGCATGTCCCCATTGGGGGCGTAGCTCGGCGATTCACCCTGGCGAACATCGGCGATGGTCTCGCTGGCACCGCGCTCCATGTCCAGCACGGCGATGCGGAAACGACCCTGCTCACCCTGGACCATGGCCACATGGCGACCGTCCTGGGAGACGCTGGCACTGGCATTGTAGTCCCCCTCGAAGGTGATCCGCCGCGGCGAGCCTTCCGGGCGCCCTCGCTGATCCAGCGCAACCCGATAGAGCTGGGGCCGACCGCTGCGATCCGAGGTAAAGATCAATTCACGGCCGTCGGGCAGCCAGGCCGGTTCGGTATCGATGGCGTAGTGCGAGGTCACGCGGATGGGGTCGCCACCGCGCTCCAGGTCCATGATGTAGATGTCGCGCCCACCGTCCCGCGAGGACACATAGGCGAGTCGCTCGCCGTCGGGGGAAAAGGCCGGCGCACTGCTGGATTCCCGATCCCCGCCGAGCCGTTCGCGCCAGCCACTGGCGATGGTCTGCAGGAAGATCTGCGGCCGACCTCGCTCGAAGGAGACATAGGCCAGCCGCTTGCCGTTCGGATCCCAGGCCGGCGACATCAGCGGCTCGCCGGAGTCGAGGATGATCTGCTCGTTGTGGCCGTCGGCGTCGGCCACCGCGAGCACGTGGCGCCGCTCGTCGTCCTCGTCCTCCCTGGTGCGCACATAGGCGAGGCTGGTGCCGAAAGCGCCGGGCCGTCCGAGAAGTTCCTCGTAGATCAGGTCCGCGATGCGGTGGCCGAGCCGCCGCACCTGGTTGCGCGGCACCCGGAAGCTGTAGCCGACGACCTGCTCCTCCTGGTACGGGTCGTACACCTGGAAGCGCACCCGCAGACCGTTGCCGGCGTCGCTGATGCGCCCCACCACCACGTGGTCCATGCCGACATCGCGCCAGCGGTCGAAATCGATCTCGCTACCACTATGGGGGTGCTCCGGCATGCGGTCGCTCTCCATCAGCGAAAAGCGCCCGCTGCGGGTCAGGTTGGTGGCCACGACGTCGTCGGGCCCGGCGCCGTCCAGCTCGATGCCGCCGGCCCGTTCGAAGGGCACCACGGCCACCGGGTGAGCCCCGCTGACGCCCTCGCTCACCTCGATGGTCAGGGTCGAGGCCAGGCCCTGGAGCGGCCAGAGAAACAGCGCGGCGATGAGGAGTAACGACTTTTGCATGGTCATCCCGAGTCAGGGTCTGAAGACGATATTGAACTCCCGGAAGTAGGTGTCGAACAAGTCCCTCTCTTCCGGAACCGGAAGCGGCGAGGCCCGGAGGACCGCCCGCTCCAGTGACTGATCGAACTGTTCGTCGCCGGAGGATTCGACGACCTCCACGGTGAGAACGCGACCGTCGGGGCTCAAGCGCACCCGCACCGCCGCTTGCGGATCGGCCACATCGGTGGACGGAATGCGCCAGTTGTTCTGCACGCGGCTGCGGATCCGCGCCACGTACCGATCACGGGTCCGGGCATCCCGGGCCGCCTGCTGCTCGGCCAGCCGTTCCGCCTCGGCCTCCATCTCGCGGCGCAGCGCCTCTTCCGCCTCGCGCCGAGCCTCTTCCTCCGCCTCGCGGCGGGCCTCTTCCTCCGCCTCGCGGCGGGCCTGTTCCTCGGCCTCGCGCCGGGCCTGTTCCTCCGCCTCGCGCCGGGCCTGTTCCTCCGCCTCGCGCCGGGCCTGTTCCTCGGCCTCGCGGCGGGCCTGCTCCTCCGCTTCGCGCCGGGCCTGTTCCTCGGCCTCGCGCCGGGCCTGCTCCTCCGCTTCGCGGCGGGCCTGTTCCTCGGCCTCGCGCCGGGCCTCTTCCT
>JBNJEU010000083.1:0-6473 GCA_051746205.1 Pseudomonadota bacterium | reverse complement strand
CCGATGCGCTCGGCCTCGTCGCCCATGCGCTCGAGGTCGGCGATGGTCTTGATCACCGCCATCACCAGGCGCAGGTCGGAGGCGGTGGGCTGACGCCGGGCCAGGATGTGGGTGCACTCCTCGTCCAGCGCCACCTCCATGGCGTTGACCTGATAGTCGCTGGTGATGACCTTCTCCGCCTTGTCGCTGTCCCCTTCCACCAGGGCGACGGTGGCGTCGGCCAGCTGCTGTTCGACCAGCCCGCCCATGACCATGACCTGTTTGATGATGCCCTCCAGTTCCTCGTTGAACTGGTGGGAGATGTGCTGCTTGAAGAAACTCGTGTCCATGGTGTTCACCCGTCTGGCGGTGGTGTCTCTGTCTTTCCGTAGCGGCCTCAGCCGAAACGGCCGGTAATGTAGTCTTCGGTCTGTTTTTTCGCCGGCGTGGTGAAGAGCGTCTCGGTGTCGGCGTACTCCACCAGCTCGCCCAGATACATGTAGGCGGTGTAGTCCGAGACCCGGGCCGCCTGCTGCATGTTGTGGGTGACCACGACGATGGTGTAGTGGTCCTTGAGTTCGAACATCAACTCCTCGATCTTGAGCGTTGCCAGCGGATCGAGGGCCGAGGCCGGCTCGTCGAGCAGCAGCACCTCCGGCTCGATGGCGATGGAGCGGGCGATGACCAGCCGCTGCTGCTGCCCCCCGGAGAGCCCGAAGGCGTTCTCGTGCAGCCGATCCTTGACCTCGTCCCAGAGCGCGGCGCGGCGCAGGGACTTCTCCACCACCTCGTCGAGCTTGCGGCGCTCCTTGACTCCCTGCAACCGCAGGCCGTAGGCGACGTTCTCGTAGATGGTCTTCGGGAACGGATTCGGCTTCTGGAACACCATGCCGACCCGGCGGCGCAACTCCGGGACATCGACATCGGGCGCATAGATGTCCGCGCCGTCGAGTCGGATCCGGCCGTTGATGCGACAGGTGTCGATGAGGTCGTTCATGCGATTGAAGCAGCGCAGCAGGGTCGACTTGCCGCAGCCGGACGGGCCGATGAAGGCCGTGATCCGTCCACGCGGGATCGCCATGTCGATCCCCTTCAGGGCCCGCTCCTCCCCGTAGTAGAGTTCGAGGTTCTCCACTTCCATGCAGATGTCCTCGTTGGCGAGATCCAGAGCCTGGCCCTCGCGCTTCGGCAGGGTCGACATGTTCATGCCGTGGGTCTGCCCCTCGCTGGTCTCGGTCATGCCGTCACTCCCGGCTGTCTGCGTCGCTTCGGACTGGGATGGTTCGTTGTCACTGTTCATGGGTCTCAATCACTCTCGGTGCGGTACTTTTCGCGTAGATGATTGCGGATACCGATGGCGGTCAGGTTGAGCACGATGATGATCCCCACCAGCACCAGGGAGGTGGCGTAGACCAGGGGCCGCCCGGCCTCGACGTTGGGGCTCTGGAAGCCGACATCGTAGACGTGGAAGCCCAGGTGCATGAAGGCGCGCTCCAGGTGGAGGAACGGGAAGTTGCCGTCCAGCGGCAGGTTCGGCGCCAGCTTGACCACGCCGACCAGCATCAGCGGCGCCACTTCGCCGGCGGCCCGGGCCACGGCCAGGATCAGACCGGTCATCATCGCCGGCGCCGACAGTGGCACCACCACGCGCCACAGCGTCTCCGCCTTGGTCGCGCCCAGCGCCAGGGAGCCGTCCCGGATGGTACTGGGGATGCGCGACAGGCCTTCCTCGGTGGAGACGATGACCACGGGCAGGGTCAGCAGTGCCAGCGTCAGCGATGCCCACAGGATCCCGGGGGAGCCGAAGGTCGGCGAGGGCAGGGCATCGCGGTAGAACATCTGGTCGATGCCGCCGCCGATGAAGTAGACGAAGAAGCCGAGACCGAAGACCCCGAAGACGATGGACGGCACCCCGGCCAGGTTGTTCACGGCGATGCGGATGGTCCGCACCAGCGGCCCCTGCTTGGCGTATTCGCGCAGATAGATGGCCGCCAGCACGCCGAACGGCGTCACCACGATGGACATCAGCATGACCATCAGCACCGTGCCGAAGATGGCCGGCAGGATCCCGCCCTCGGTGTTGGCCTCGCGCGGATAACCGCTGATGAATTCCCAGAAGGTATGCACGTAGTGACCGAGCTTGCCCACCACGCCCATGTCGTTGGGCCACCAGGCGTTGACGATGTCCGCCATCGGGATGACCTTCTCCACCCCGCCGGCGGTGGCCACCTGGATGCTGAACCGTTCGAGCCGTTCGATGAGTTCGGAGCGCCGCTCCTCGAGTATGGCGTACTCCGCGTTCAGCGACTCACGCCGCTCGTCCAGTTCGGCCTGGCGGGCGGCGCGATCCTCCTCGCTCAGCCCGGTATCCCGGTTCAGCCCCCGCTCGGTCAGCCGGATCTGCTCCAGCTGGTAATTCACGTCGCCGATGTCGTAGCGCTCGATCTGCTCGATCTCGTGGACGATGTCCCGGGTCACCTTCAGCTGCTCGCTGAACTGCGCGCGCGCCTCCTCGCCCGTGGCCACCGCCACGCCACCGACGCGATAGCTCTGCAGATAGCCGTAGAAGTTGCCCCATTCGGTCCGCTCCAGAACCATGGCGTCCTCGGGCCGATGCCAGTCGGAGACAAAGTCCTCCAGATACCAGCTGAAATCCCCCCGGTCGATATCCCGGTTGCCCCGTTTGATGAGGCGGCGCTCGACGATCTCCTGCTCCTCGGGGACCGTATACCCGGCACTGCGCATGGCCTCGGCGGTCATGATCTCGGTCCGGTCCCATTCGCCGAGAACGGTCGCGGGTTCGGTCTGATCGGGGGTCTGGTAATCGAACTCCACCACGGCGCTCGGCCAGAAGTGGGCCAGCCCGTTGACCGCGATCATCAGCAGCAGGCCCGCCACCATGACCAGGCTGACGGCCACGGCGCCGCCGTTGAGCCAGATCCACGGAGTGCCCGATTTGAACCATTCTTTCATTTCTCGCGACCTCGGGGTGCCCGTTCGGGTTGGTTACAGGGAGCTGTACTTGCGGCGCAGCCGCTGGCGGACGATCTCGGCCATGGTGTTGAGCACGAACGTCATCAGGAACAGCACCAGTGCCGCCAGGAAGAGGATCCGGAAGTGGGTGCTGCCCACGGCCGCCTCCGGGATCTCCACCGCGATGTTGGCGGAGAGCGTGCGCATGCCCTCGAACAGATTGAAATTCATCACCGGGGAGTTGCCGGTGGCCATCAGCACGATCATGGTCTCGCCGACGGCTCGGCCGAGACCGATCATCACCGCCGAGAAGATCCCCGGACTGGCCGTGAGCAGGACCACCCGCGTCATCGTCTGCCACGCCGTCGCGCCCAGCGCCAGGGACCCCTGGGTCAGGTGCTTCGGCACATTGAAGATCGCGTCCTCGGAGATGGAATAAATGGTCGGGATGACCGCGAAACCCATGGCGATGCCGATGACCAGGGCGTTGCGCTGGTCGTAGGTGTAGCCGTGATTGGTCAGCCACTGGCGCATGTCGCCGTTGAAGAACAGGACCTCGATGACCGGACTGCTGGAGACCGCCAGCCAGCCCACCAGCAGGATCACCGGGATCAGGATGGCCGCTTCCCAGCCCCCGGGGATGCGCCGACGCCAGTCCCTCGGCAGCACGCGCGTCCAGAGATAGGCCATGGCCAGCATCGCCAGCGGCAGGACGACCAGGATACTGAATACGGCCGGTAGATTCGTCTCGATGAACGGTGCCAGCCACAACCCCGCGATAAAGCCGAGGATGACCGTCGGCAGCGCCTCCATCAGTTCGATGGCGGGTTTGGTGATCCGGCGCATCGGTCCGGACATGAAATAGGCGCTGTAGATGGCGCCCATCACCGCCAGCGGCGTCGCGAAGAGCATGGCGTAGAAGGCCGCCTTCACGGTCCCGAGGGTCAGCGGGACCAGCGAGTACTTCGGCTCGTATTCATCGGTTGCCGAGGAGGACTGCCAGACGTATTCCGGACCCGAGCGCCCCTCGTACCAGACCTTCTGCCACAGGGCGTGGAGCGAGACCTCCGGGTGCGGGTTGCGCAGCCTGTGGTACCCCCACGTCTCCGTCGCGTCGACGGTGATCAGGCCGCCATTGCGCGGCGCGATGTAGACCTGTCGCAACGGTCGTTCGGCCACGCGCTCCTCGAGCACGGTGCGGTGCGAGGTGGAGTAGTGAATCTTGACGTGGCCCTCGGCGTCGGCGGTCGCGAAGCCCTTGCGGATGTACTCCGGGACGATGTCGGTCACGCTGTCCGTATGGTCGGGATAGTCCCGTATCCGGGTAATCCGCTTGATGTTGTCCTCGTCCCGGACCAGCATGTACTGCGTCACGCTGCCGTCGCTGCCTCCGACGATGAACGAGACCGTGCCGAGCAGGTATTCCAGACCGGTGACCTCCGGCCCGTCGCCCTCGATGGCGCGGCGGCTGTCCATCAGCTCCGCCCGAGCCGGGCTGCTGACATCGTAGTAGTGCAGGCGGCCCCGATCGTCACCCACGATCACGTTCCGCATCGTGGTATCCAGCAGGATCCGGGTGGCTTCCGCGCCCTCCGGCAGCGGCGGCAGCTCGTCCCGGCTGCGGGTCACCTCCACCTCGCCGGTCATCATCGAGGTCTCCTCCTCGAACCGGACCAGCATCATCCGCCCCTCCTCCGTGCGAGCGGCGAGGCTGGTCCCGGATTCGCCGCTCTGGACGCCGATGGCCGTGATCGGATCGCCCTCGCCATCGACGGTGAACAGGGACTCCGTCTCGTCCCCCAGCGGATAGTTCAGGCTCGGCTCGTAGCGCCGTTCGCCGTCCACGAAGCGCTCGTTGTACTCGTACCCCACGACCAGGGCCTGGCCGTTGTCGAGCCCGAGGGCCACCGTGCGCGCCCGGGGCTCCGCCTGGCTGATGCTGACCACGCGGGCGTCCTCCGGGATCGGCAACGACTGGCGCCCGACCGTTTCGCCGTCGCGCGGGTCGAAGAACACCGCCTCGTGCCGATCGGTCAGGCGCACGCCGATCTCCTGGTGACGATTCACCGCCAGATGCAGCGTCTCGCGGTCGGCCCCGCCGGGGGCTTCGTACTGGACACTGGACTCGAGACCGGCCGGCCGCAGCATCGGCAGCACCTCGCTGAAGAGGTACAGAAAGATCAGGGCCAGCGCGATGATGACGGCCATGCCGAAGCCACCGATGGTATACCGCGCGGCGACATCCTTGATGTGCCGCCAGAGACGCAGGCGCGCCCGCGCATCCCCCGAGGGCAGGATGGCATCGTTGCCGGTGGACTCCGGATTCGATCGAGACATGGGCTGGTTTCCCTTTCGCTCTGCTGGCATCAGTCGGAAGCTGGCGGAGATGATATGACGCGCGGATGACAGTTTTGTGTCAGCTTTGCCGAACCTCCCGACGGGCGTGTCGAGAGGCTCGGCAAAGCCCCCGCGGGGAAGGGAGGAGAACCCCGCGGGGCGGACTCGCCCGACGACCTATTCGAGGCCGAGCTCTTCCCATTGCTTCTCGACCACGGCGGCCGGCAGCGGCACGTAACCGTCCCGCTCCACGGTCTCCTGGCCGTCGCGCGAGAGCACCATCTTCAGGAACTCGGCCTCGCGCGGCGCCAGGTCCTGACCCGGGCGCTTGTTCACCATGATGTAGAGGAACCGGGCCAGCGGATAGGTGCCGTTGGCGGCGTTCTCGGGGCTGACCTCGATGAACTCCCCGCCCTCTTCTTCGGCGAGCGGAACGGCGCGGACCCCGGAGGTCTTGTAGCCGATGCCCGAATAGCCGATGCCGTTCAGGGACTCGCTGACCCCCTGGACCACCGAGGCGGAACCCGGCTGCTCGTTGACGGAGGCCTTGTAGTCACCGTCGCACAGGGCGTTCTTGCGGAAGTAGCCGTAGGTGCCGGAGACCGAGTTGCGGCCGTAGAGGGTGATGTCGCGATTCTCCCAGTCCCCGGAGAGACCCAGCTGGCCCCAGCGGGTGAGGTCTTCCGAGTGGCCGCAGCGACGGGTCTCGGAGTAGATGGCGTCGACCTGCGGCAGGGTCAGCCCCTCGATGGGATTGTCCTTGTTGACGTAGACCGCCAGGGTGTCGATGGCCACCGGCACCGCCGTCATCGAGTAGCCGTGCGCCTCCTCGAAGGCGGCCTGCTCGCTGTCCTTGGGCATCCGGCTCATGGGGCCGAAGTTGGCCGTTCCCTCGGCCATGGCCGGCGGCGCGGTGGAACTCCCGGCCCCCTGGATCTGGATGTTGATGTTGGGATAGACCCCCTGGAAATCCTCGGCCCACAGGGTCATCAGATTGTTCAGGGTATCGGAACCGATGCTGGTCAGGTTGCCGGAGATCCCGCTGGCCCGCTCATAGGGCTCGAGTTCGGAATCGACGGCAAGGCTGGTGGCCGAGGCCAGCAGCGCTCCGGCCGTGGCCAGACCGAGAAGACTCTTTTTCAGAAACATGGTGACACGCTCCGTTTCATGGGTTGTAAAGGCAA
>JBNJEU010000082.1:0-6675 GCA_051746205.1 Pseudomonadota bacterium | reverse complement strand
AACCGCGCCAAATCACACACTCGAAACCTCGGATCGAGCCGTTTCACACGAAAGGGGGCAGTCCCTTTCTGTCGGGATCGCCCTTGTCGGGGGCTCGTTGTCGAAGCCTCGAACCCCGAACCGCCTCGCCGGGATTCGGTGCCGTCCGTGCCGGTCGGAGGCTTCAGCGGCCATGGATGGCCGCTGAGAGCCTACAGGGAGGTATTCACGGCGTCCCCCGACCGGCACGGACGGCATCGAATCCCGGCCCGGCCAGAGGCCCGGGAACGCGAACCCTGAAACGCGAACCCGGGGACTCGAAACCCGGGCCCCGCAAACAGCAACGGCCCGACTCCATGGAGCCGGGCCGCTGCTTCGCAATATGGGGTGGACGATGGGACTTGAACCCACGACCACAGGAGTCACAATCCTGCGCTCTACCAGCTGAGCTACGCCCACCATGGAACTTCGCTACATCACCCGTGACCGGGCATCACCTGGCGCGCCTGGCAGGACTCGAACCTGCTACCCTCGGCTTAGAAGGCCGATGCTCTATCCAGATGAGCTACAGGCGCCTGTCAGGCCGGATAGTGTAGCATGAACGTCCGCCCGCGTAAGGCGCCGTTCGAGCCGCCGCGCGCGTCGCCCTCGGGGCGGAAACGCGCTCCGGCGACCGGAAAGCGGGCATCATACTGGTCGCCCCCGAGGGCGTCAACGCAAGGCTTGGCCCCGCATTGCCGGGCGTGCGAGAATGCCGCCTTTACTCGGGAGGGCCCTCATGGCGGCACAGCTCATTGATGGAAAACAGATCGCGGCCGGCGTCCGCGCCGACGTCGCCGGCCGTGTCGCCGAACGCCGCGCGACGGGCAAGCGCCCCCCCGGTCTGGCCGTGTTGCTGGTGGGCTCCGATCCGGCCTCGCAGATCTACGTCCGCCACAAACGCCGCGCCTGTGACGAGGTCGGTGTACGCTCGTTCGCCGAGGATCTGGACGTCGACACCACCCAGCAGCAACTGCTCGACCGCATCGAGGAACTCAACGCCGATCCGGAGGTGGACGGGATCCTCGTGCAGCTGCCCCTGCCGCTGCACATCCACGCCTCCACGGTGATCGAGCACATCGACCCCAACAAGGACGTCGACGGTTTCCACCCCTACAACATCGGCCGTCTGGCCCAGCGCACCCCGGTCCTGCGCCCCTGCACACCGCGTGGCGTCATGACCCTGCTGGAGAGCACCGGGGAAGAGATCAAGGGCCGCGACGCGGTCATCGTCGGCGCCTCCAACATCGTCGGCCGACCGATGGCCCTGGAACTGCTGATGGCCGGCGCCACCGCCACCGTCTGCCACCGCTTCACCCGGGATCTGGAGGCCCAGGTCCGTCGCGCCGATCTGGTGGTCGCCGCCGCCGGCAGGCCGGGGCTGGTGAAGGGGGAGTGGATCCGTGACGATGCCATCGTCATCGACGTCGGCATGAACCGGCTCGAGGACGGCGAACTGGTCGGCGACGTGGAGTTCGACGCCGCAGCCGAACGCGCCGCCTGGATCACCCCCGTACCCGGCGGCGTCGGCCCGATGACCGTGGCCACCCTGCTGCACAACACCGTGCTGGCCGCCGAACTCCTGCACAACGACTGAGCCACGCCCTTTCCGTTCCGGACGCCGGGGCCGGGGGGCACCCTTCGAACCCGGGGGCGTCGGCCGCAGGGATGCGGCCGTCGAGCCTACAGGGATGTATTCACGGCGTACCCCGGGGGCGAAGGGTGCCCCCCGGCCCCGGCGTCCGAAACGGACAGGGCTACTCGCGCCGCCAGGTCGTCCCCTCCGGCCCGTCCTCCAGCGTGATCCCCTGTGCCGCCAGCTCGTCGCGGATCGCGTCCGCCCGGGCGAAGTCCCGCTCCGCCCGCGCCTGGCGCCGTTCGGCGATGCGCGCCTCCACCTCCTCGGCACTCGGCCCGCCCTCGGCCCGCCCCGTGGCCGCCTGCAGATAGTCGTCCGGCGCCCGCTGCAGCAGACCGAGATACCCGCCCAGCCCCTTGAGGGTCGCGGCCAGACCCGCCGCCTCGGCGGCGTTCCCGGCCTCGCGGGCGCGGTTGAGCTCGTGGGAGAGGTCGAACAGCACGGCCAGCGCCTCTGGGGTATTGAAGTCATCATCCATCGCCGCCTCGAAACGGGCCACCGCCTCCGTCGCCGGACCCTCGGCCGGCCTCGTGGTCGCGGGCTCGACGCCGCGCAGGGCGGTATAGAGGCCGGTGAGCGCCTGACGCGCCTCGGCCAGGCGCTGGTCGTCGTAATTCAGCGGGCTGCGGTAGTGGCTGGCGACGATGAGGTAGCGCAGGGTCTCGGGATGGTGGTGGGTCAGCACGTCGCGCACGGTGAAGAAGTTGCCCAGCGACTTGGACATCTTCTCCTCGTTGATGCGCACGAAGCCGTTGTGCATCCAGACGTTGACGAAGGTCTCGCCGGTGGCGGCCTCGCTCTGGGCGATCTCGTTCTCGTGGTGGGGGAACTGGAGATCCAGACCGCCGCCGTGGATGTCGAAGTGGTGGCCCAGGCACTCGGTGGACATCGCCGAGCACTCGATGTGCCAGCCCGGACGCCCCGGCCCCCACGGCGAATCCCAGCTCGGCTCATCCGGCTTGGCCGCCTTCCAGAGCACGAAGTCCAGCGGGTCGTCCTTGGCCTCGTCCACCTCCACCCGGCTGCCGGCGCGCAGATCCGCCAGGCGCTTGCCGGAGAGGCGACCGTAGGACTCGAAGCGACTGACGTCATAGTAGACATCGCCGTTGTCGGCGGCGTAGGCGTGGCCGCTGTCCACCAGCCCCCGGATCATGGCGAGGATGCCGTCGATGTGGCCGGTGGCGCGCGGCTCCTCGTCCGGCGGCAGCACCCCGAGGGCGGCGGCATCCTCGTGCATGGCGCCGATGAAGCGCTCGGTGAGGCTCGCCATCTCTTCGCCGGCCTCGCGGGCGCGGTCGATGATCTTGTCGTCGACGTCGGTGATGTTGCGCACGTAGACCACGTGGTCGTCGCCGTAGCGGTGGCACAGCCAGCGATAGACGGTGTCGAAGACCACCAGCACCCGGGCGTGGCCCACATGGCAGTAGTCGTAGACGGTCATGCCGCAGACGTAGAGGCGCACCCGTTCGGGATCGATGGGCTCGAAGGGGGCCTTCGCGCGGGTGAGGCTGTTATGGATCCGGAGCATGGGGGTCACCGTTCACTGACGTGGATCTGCAAGCGGCGCCGGGCCCGATCCGCGCCCATCAGGGCGAGCAGCGGGCCCAGTTCCGGGCCGTTGATCCGGCCGGTAAGCGCCGCACGCAGGGGCTGATAGAGGGCGCGGCCACGGGTGCCGGTGCGCCGGCCGACCTCCTTCGCCAGCGCACCGAACTCGGTTCCGTGCAGGGCCAGGGCCTCCAGCGCCGCCATGAAGAAGTCGCCCCCGGCGTCGTCGATGACCGTGCGGGCCTCCTCGTCGAGGGTCGGGACCTCATCGGCCACCACCGCCGCCCAGTGGACCGCCTCCTCCGGCAGACGGATGTTCTCGCGGATGGCGGCGACGAACGCCTCGCCGTCGATCGCCGCCGCGCCGATCCGCTCGTGGATCCCGGCGTCGAGCCACGCCCAGAGGGTCGCGTTGTCGGCCGCCGCCACCGCCGCGCGCTGCCAGTGGAGCAACTGGTCGAAATCGAAGCGGGCCGGGCCGCGACCGAGGCGCGCCGGTTCGAATCCGGCGGCGAGTTCGTCCAGCGCCAGCAGCTCGTCCCGGCCGCCGGAGTGGCCCAGCCGCGCCAGGGCGTTGACCACCGCCTCCGGCAGAAATCCGGCCTCGCGCAGGTCCCCCAGGGAACGCCCGCCGCGCCGCTTGGACAGCGGGCTGCCATCGCTCTCGACGATCAGGCCGAGATGGCCGTAGCGCGGCGCCGCAAGCCCCAGTGCCTCGAGGATCAGGATCTGTCGGGGGGTGTTGCTCAGATGGTCCTCGCCGCGCAGCACATGGGTCACCCCCATCAGCGCGTCGTCCACCGCGTTGGCGAAGAGGAAACCGGGGCTGCCGTCGGCGCGACGGATGACAAAATCCCCCAGGCTCGCCGCCTCGGTGCGCTGCTCGCCGCGCAACCGATCGTCGAAGACGACCGCGCCGCTGTCCGGGACCCGGAAGCGCAGCACCGGCCGGCGCCCCTCGGCGGCCCGTTCGGCGCGGCGCTCGGCATCCAGGTGGCGGCAGCGGCCGGCGTAACGCGGTGGCCGCCCGGCGCGGCGCTGCTCGTCGCGCTCCGCCGCCAGCTCCGCCTCGCTGCAATAGCACGGATAGGCGTGGCCCGAGGCCTCCAGACGCGCGAAGAGTTCCGCGTACTTCGCCTCGCGCTCCGACTGGCGCCAGGGTCCGGCCCCGGCCTCGCCATCGGGCCCCCCGTCCCACGTCAGCCCGAGCCAGCGCAGGTCGTCCAGCAGGGCGTGTTCGTGGGCCGCCTCGCTGCGCTCGGTGTCGGTATCCTCCAGCCGCAGCAGGAAACGACCACCGGCGGCGCGCGCCAGCAGCGCATTGAACAGCGCGGTGCGGGCGTTGCCCAGATGGAGCCGGCCGGTGGGACTCGGGGCGAAGCGGGTAACGACGTGATCGGTCTGCATGGCGCGCCATGGTAGCCGAACCGCCCCCAAAGGCGCTAGCATAGGCGGATGAACAGACCAATCGCACACCGCCTCCCCGCTCGCCCGGTCGCCCTGGTCATCGGGCTTCTGCTTTCCATGCCGCTGCTGGCCGACGACCCGCGCCTGCTCATCGAGACCAGCCACGGCGCCATCCTCGTGGAGCTCGATCCCGAGGCCGCACCGGAGACCGTGGAGAACGTCCTCGCCTACGCCGACGACGGCACCTACGACGGCACGGTCTTCCATCGCGTCATCGACGGTTTCATGATCCAGGGCGGCGGATTCGATCAGGACTACGAGGAGGTGGAGACTCGCGCTCCGATCCGCAACGAGGCCGACAACGGCCTGAAAAACGAGCGCGGCACCCTTGCCATGGCGCGCACCCAGGACCCGCACTCGGCCACCAGTCAGTTCTTCATCAACCTGGTGAACAACGACTTTCTGAACCATCGCCGACCCGATCCGCGCGGTTGGGGCTACGCCGTCTTCGGCGAGGTCATCGACGGCATGGCGGTGGTCGACACCATCGGCGGCGTCGCCACCGGCGCCGTCGGCCCGTTCCCCGACGACGCTCCGCTGACCCCGGTGGTCATCAAGCGAGTGGAGCGCCACAGCGGCGACACCATCGAAACCGAACCGGAAGAGGAGAACGACGCATGACCCGGGTTACCCTGCGAACCAGCCACGGCGACATGGTCTGGGAACTGAAGGACGAAGAGGCGCCGAACACCGTCGCGAACTTCCTCGGCTACGCCCGTGACCGCCACTACGAGGACACCCTCTTCCACCGGGTCATCGAGGGCTTCGTGATCCAGGGCGGTGGCTTCGACCAGCGCATGCGCCGCCGCGAGACCGGCGAGCCCATCGCCAACGAGGCGGCCAACGGCCTGAAGAACAAACGCGGCACCGTCGCCATGGCGCGCACCCGCGACCCCCATTCGGCCACCGACCAGTTCTTCGTCAACGTCGCCGACAACGACTTCCTGGACCATCGCGAGCCGACACCGGACGGCTACGGCTACTGCGTCTTCGCCGAGGTGGTCTCCGGAATGGAGGTCGCCGACGCCATCCAGGGGCTGACCACCACCAGCGTCGCCGGCCACGCCGATGTCCCCGCCGAGCCGGTGGTCCTCCAGGAGGTCACCATCCACGGCGAGAACAGCGAGGGCTGAGCCATGGCCACCACCCTGTTCGCCTCGGACATGCACCTGGACCCGGCGCGCCCGGAGACCATCGAGCTCTTTCAGGCCTTCCTGCGCGGTCCGGTGCGTGAAGCCGACGCCCTCTACCTGCTCGGCGATCTCTTCGAGGTCTGGTTCGGCGACGACGCCATTCACCCCGCCTACGAACCCCTGCTCGACGCGCTCGCCGCCATTGACGCCGATCTCCACCTCCAGCACGGCAACCGCGACTTCCTCATGGGCCGCGACCTGGCCGACCGCCTCGGCGCCGAACTGCTGCCGGAGACCGCCGTCGTCGACCTCGCCGGCGAGCCCACCCTGCTGCTCCACGGCGACGCCCTGTGCACCGACGACACCGAGCATCAGGCCTTCCGCGCCATGGTCCTCGACCCCCAGTGGCAGGCCGGCTTCCTGGCCCTGTCGGTGGCCGAACGCGCGGAACAGGCGCGCCAGGCGCGTGAACAGAGCCGCGCCAGCCAGAGCGCCAAGTCCGACGCCATCATGGACGTCAACGCCGACGCCGTGGCCGAAGCCTTCCGCGACCACGGCGTCCGCCGCATGATCCACGGCCACACCCACCGCCCGGCGGTCCACGAACTCACCATCGACGGCGCCCCCGCGCGGCGCTTCGTCCTCCCCCAGTGGCACCAGAACGGCGGCTACATCCGCTGCGACGACACCACCTGCGAACTCATTCCCTTCCCTCCCGGGAGCGAATTCCCCTCCTCGAACGCGCAGTACTGAGCCCCGTTCGCCCCAGGACGCTCGGCCGTTGTCGTGGGGTCGGGACCGGGGGGCGTCGGCCGCATGGATGCGGCCGTCGAGCCTACACGGACGTATTCACGGCGTCCCCCCGGTCCC
>JBNJEU010000081.1:0-6724 GCA_051746205.1 Pseudomonadota bacterium | reverse complement strand
AAAATGCATACGCACCACATCGGGGCCCGAAACGAGAGAACGGCACAAAAAAAGGGCACCTGAACAGCCATCCCCTCATTGTCACTCCACCGAAAACACTCCGGACAATGCGATGCTCCTCACCGGAGTTTCACGTCGAGTTTCATGGCTGAGATCGCGCTGGACGGAGCCTTGCGCTGCCATCCGAACCATTTGTCCCTGCCCGGTCCCAGCTACTACGCTGCAGCAATGGGAAGTCTACCGAGCAACGCCAACCGAAGACACACTCCGCATCGGGTTACAGCATGGTTACAGGACCACGGCCCTCTGTGGATCGTCATTGGCTACCTGCTCCTCGGTGGTCTCTGGATCATCGGTTCCGACACGCTGATCGCCCTGTTCACCGACAATGCCGCCCTCCTCCACCTCTGGCAGACCTACAAGGGGCTCTTCTACGTCGCCGTCACCGGCGCACTGCTGTCCCTCCTGCTGCACCGGCTTCACCCCATAGGTTCGAACCAGACTCCGGACAGACCCGGTTCGGTCTGGGTTCCCTATGCCATCTTCTTCTCGCTGGTCCTGGCGTTGTTGCTGATCGCCCTGCTGGCCTTCAGCGGCCTGCGAACAATGGTCCTTGAAGATAAACACCACAATCTCGAAAAGTTCCTGGGGCTGAAGATCGACCAGGTGACCGCGTGGCGCGAGGAGCGCCGATCCGAGCTGCAGACTCTGGCCACGAACTCCCACTTCGCCCGAGCCTATGCGCGCTGGATCGAACAAGAGACGGCGAACTCGGCGGCGGAGAACGAGGCCCGATTGGCCGACCGCCTGCGGATGCTGGTCGATTCCAGGCACTACCACGGAGCGGTGGTGTACGACGCCGAGGGCCGGCCCCGTATATCGGTGGGGGAAATCCGGGCCGAAGAGGAGTGGAACACAGATCTGGCGGTAGAGTCTGTGGAAACCGGCGACCCGACCGAGGCGGGTCCCTGTCGTGGAGAGGATGAGGCGGGCGAGACCGGGTCTCGATATGCGATGGCGGCCCCGCTCATCCCAATCGATTCCGCCGACAAGGCCGTCGGGGCTCTGCTGTTGCGGCTGAACCCGGAAGAGTCGCTCTACCCGCTGGTGGCACAATGGCCCCGTTCGGCGAATTCCGGCGGGGCCTTTCTGATGCGCTGCGATGGCGATGCCGTGGTGTTTCTCTCCCCCCCGCCCGGTCTGACCGACGATGAGAGCAAAACAATGCGCATGCATCGCAGCGAGATGGAACGGGACGGAGCGTTCAGGCTGCGCGATGAAACGAGGCTGTTCACCGCTCGCGACCATCGTGGTGAGAAAGTGCTGGCGGCCGCCGCCCCCGTACCAGGGACCGACTGGCATCTGGTGGCCCAGTTCGACAGGGACGAGGCGCTAGCCGTCCTCGATCGCTTTCTCTGGCTCGAGCTGCTGCTCACCGTGTTGCTGATCGCAGCAGCCGGAGGCGCGACCCGACTCTGGATTGCCCGGCAGCATGCATTCCAGAACGCCCGTTACCTGCACGAGGAAGTCTCGCGCCGATCCGCCGAACAGCAGGTGGAATATCTGACCCACCATGACCGTCTGACCGGACTTCCCAATTACAAATTGCTCGCGGATCGGGTCAACGTGGCGATAGCACGGGCGCAGCAGGAACACGACATGGTGGCCCTGCTCTATGTCGATCTGGATCGTTTCAAACTCGTCAATGAATCGCTGGGCCACGAACAGGGTGACGAACTCCTCCATGTCGCCGGCCACCGACTGGGCGAGTGTCTGCGAGAGTCCGACACCCTGAGCCGCCAGGGCGGGGACGAGTTCATCATCCTGCGCCCGGACGTGGAGACCCCCTACGAGGCGGACCGGATCGCGGCGAAGATCCACGACCAGTTCAGTCGACCTCTCGAGATCGATGGTCACACCCTTCATGTCACGACCAGCATCGGCATCGCCCTTTACCCGGAGGATGGCACGGACTACGGAGAACTTCTCCAGAATGCCGAGACCGCGATGTATGCCGCCAAGGATGCGGGGAGAGAACAGCATCGGCGTTATGATCAGGAACTGAGTCAATACCCCACCAGGCGCCTGCAGATGGAGCGGGACCTGCGCTCTGCCCTGGAGCAGGGGCACCTCGAACTCTGGTATCAGCCTCAGAGTGATCTGGCCAGCGGTCGCATCATCGGGCTCGAAGCCCTGATCCGCTGGAGACACCCGACAAAGGGATTCATCCCCCCCGATCACTTCATCCCGATGGCCGAGGAGAGCGGCCTCATCGTCTCGATCGGTGACTGGGTGATACACGAGGCCTGCCGAACCGCCCGCGAATGGCTGGACCGGAATGGAACCGGGCTGCCGATTGCGGTGAATCTCTCCGCCGCCCAGTTCAGCCGATCCGACCTCTACGAGACCGTGGAACAGGCCCTGAATGCGTCCGGTCTGGAGGGGCAATACCTCGAACTCGAACTGACCGAGCGTCTGCTGATTGCCGAGACCGGTTCGGTCCTCACCACCCTCCATCGGCTCAAGCACCTCGAGATCATGCTCTCCATCGACGACTTCGGCACGGGCTACTCCAGCCTCGCCTACCTGACCCGCTTCCCGCTGGACAAGCTGAAAGTGGATCGCTCCTTCGTCAGCGCAGTACACCGGGATCCGGAACAGCAGGCCATCGTCCAGGCCATCGTCCAGATGGCCCACAGCCTCGGGTTGAAGGCCATCGCCGAGGGAGTCGAGGAAAAAGCCGAGGCGGACTTTCTACGGACCCTGACGTGCGACGAACTACAGGGCTACTGGCTGAGCCACCCCCTGCCCCGGGAGGAGCTGTTCAGTTTTCTGAGCCGCTATTGAGCGGTACTCACTGAACATCCGGAAGCGGCGATTCGAGAGGAGGGGCGGGTGTGCCGGTGAAGAGCTGGCGGCGTTCTCAGACACGACCCGCTCTGCCCATGGGCTTGGTGATTGCGTTTGAACTCTGGCTCCAGGCTGTTTGCACTCGATCCTTGAGATCACGGAGTGCCCCGAAGGTTCTATGGTTCATCAAGCGACCCCTTCTTACGACTTCATGGCCCCCCACAAAGCAGAAGTCATTGACGTCAAACGTACCTGCTCGAGTACAATGCCGGGATTCACCGCATTCCGAGTTCACGGGTGAGTCCCTTCTGCCCTCATCCCTCCGGAGGGCCGGCCCATGACCGAAACCATCTTCGCTCTGGACATCCGCACGCTGGCCATCCTGCTGGCGGGTGTCGGGGCCCTGGTGGCGGCCGTTTTCTTCGGATTATGGCGTCAGGGGGCCGGTGGCCGGCCCGCCCTGGTGTGGGCCACATTCTACGCATTGACAGCCACCGGCTTCCTGCTCACGGCCCTGCGCGACGTGCTGCCCGTCTGGCTGTCCATCGTGGTCGCCAATCTCACCCTGCACATCGCCGCCTTTTTGCTGCTGCACGGAGCGTGCCTGTTCGTCGGTCGCCCCTCGCCCATTCGTCTCAGTGCGGCGGTAATCGCCGCCGAAACGGTGGCGCTGGCCTACTGGACCTTACTCCAGCCCGATCTGGTAGCGCGTATCGTTCTGTTATCGGCCATCAGCGGTGGCTTCCTGATGGCCACCGCCGTGACCTTCATGCGCAGCCGCCTGGCCGGGCAGTGGGGCCTGCACCTGCTGGCGGCCGTGGCCTTCGGTGGCATGGGCGTGGTGCTGTGGCTGCGCGGCATCGGCACCCTGGCCTTCCCCCCTTCCAGCGAGCACTTCATGGCCTCCGGCCTGTTACAGGCGGGCACCATGGCCCTGCTGCTCCTGGGCGGAATGGTGTGGGCCCTGCTCCTGTTGTGGCTGATAGCCTATTCCTGGTACGCCGACCGGCTGGAGGAGGCGGCCGGACGCGAGCGGGCCGAGGCGGCCCTGCGCCGGAGCGAGGCGCGTTTTCGCACCATCTTCGAGAGCTCGGCCAATGGCATGGCCTTTGGCGACGAAGCCGGCCGCATCCTGCTGGCGAACCAGGCCTTCTCCGATCTGCTCGGCTACGCTCCCAGCGAGCTGGAGCGTTTCAGTTTCATGGAGATCACCCATCCGGAGGATCTGCCCCATGAGGAGGAGCGGTTCCTGGAGCTCCTGGAGTCGCTCCGCGACCACTACCGCCTGGAGAAACGCTACCTGGCCAAGGACGGCTCGCCGATCTGGGTGGACCTGATCGTCTCCGCGGTACGTGCCGACGACGGTTCCCCCCTGCACTTCATCGGCGTGGCCACCGACATCCGCGAAAAGCGCGCCGCCCAGGCGGATCTGGAGTTCCGCGCCACCTACGACCGACTGACCGGGGCGGTGAATCGGCTGGCCTTCGAGCAATATCTGGAGACCGAGCAGAACCGCGTAGAGCGCTACGGCGAGCCTTCCGGCCTGGTGATGATCGATATCGACCATTTCAAGACCATCAATGACACCCATGGCCACCAGACCGGAGACCGGGTACTGGAGACACTTGCCCAACGCGTCCGGGAGCGCCTGCGGGCATCGGACATGCTGTGCCGTTGGGGCGGGGAGGAGTTCATGGTGCTGCTGCCGGAAACCGATCTGGCAGGCGCACTGCAAATGGCCGAGTCCCTGCGCCAGGCAATAGAGAGAATGGACTTCCCCGAGGTTGAACGGGTAACCATCAGCCTGGGAGTGGCTCAGCTGCACGCTGAAGAGTCCTTCACCGAGTTGGCCATGCGGGTGGACAATGCCCTCTACGCCGCCAAGGAAGGGGGTCGCAATCGGGTCGAGGTCGCTCAAGCATCGTCAACGGAGACTCGCTTCAACGCGTAGCGGATGAGTTGTCAACACCCTGCCCGTCGCGTCCCGGACTTGACATCCAACCGGGGAGGCGTCCCGACGGACAATCAATTGCTTACAAAACAATGAATGAAAACAATGGATTATGGTCAGTGGCAAATCGATGACCAATCTGAGACACCCCAAGACGAGTCAGCTAGTTACCCTCCTCTCCCGCATCCTTTCCACAGGGTTGTCCACAGGTTCTGTGGACAACAGACAGTTGCTCGTTTCGAGGTTGGCCTGGAGTTGGCCATAGCGCTGCAGACGCTTGCGCAGCGGTGGCACGCGTGATGCCCAGGATTTAAGCGGTCGGGCCTGGTTACCCTGCGTCTGAGCCAGCACCACAGTGAACAGTGGACGAACGACGCCTCAACGACCAGCCGATGGAGATCGTGGAGTTCCTGTTCCCCGAGGGCCTCGAAGTACTGCGGCAAGCCGCCGTAGTCGGATAAACATCGCCCAATCAGGTTTCCACAGGTATCGAGACCCACTGTTCCTCCTATACTGCACGCAGGAGTTTTCAGCTCACGCAAGGGAGGCGCGGAATGACTCACGAGGTAATGGTTGGGCGGCAGCCGATCTACGACAGTCGGATGGTTGTTCGAGCCTATGAATTGCTGTTCCGGGATGATGCCGTCAACCGGGCTGCCGTTACCAACGGGGACCAGGCCACGGCCCGCGTCCTGTACAACACCTTCGTCGAGATCGGCGTCGACACGATCGTTGGCAAAAACAAGGCCTTCGTGAACCTCACTCTGCCCTTTCTGCTTGGCGAATACCCGCTGCCGGCGAGCCCCGGCAATCTGGTCCTGGAGATCCTCGAAGACATTCAGCCTTCCGAGTCCCTCATGGAATCCCTCCGTGAACTCAAGCGCCAGGGCTATACCATCGCTTTGGACGACTTCGTCTACAGCCCGCATCTGGAACCCCTCGTCGAACTGGCCCAGATCATCAAGATCGACATCACCCTGCTGGATCAGGATCAACTCGCCGAGCATGTGCGGCACTTGAAACGACCAGGGAAATTCCTGCTTGCCGAGAAAGTGGAGACCCACGAGGAGTTTGCCTACTGCCAGTCACTGGGCTTCAACCTCTATCAGGGCTACTTCTTCTGCCGCCCGAATATCGTCAAGCGCAAACAGATGCCGGCCAACCAGTTGGCCATGCTGCAATTGATGAACGCCCTGCAGGACGAGGACATCGATGCCAGGGAACTGGAAAGGCTGATCAGCCAGGATGTCACCCTCTCCTACCGGCTACTGCGGCTGGTCAACTCCGCCTATTTCAACCTGAACAACAAGGTGGAATCGGTGCAGCGGGCACTGATGCTTCTCGGGCTCGACGCCGTGCGCAACTGGTCGAGCCTGCTGGCCCTCTCCTCGGTGGACGACAAGCCGCTGGAGCTGGTGCGCACCGCGTCCATCCGGGCGCGCATGTGCGAGAACCTCGGGCCGGACATCGATGGCGGGCTCAGCAAGGGGGCCTACTTCACTGTGGGGCTCTTTTCGACCCTGGATGCCCTGCTTGACCAACCCATCGAGGAGGTGCTGGCCGAGTTACCATTGCAACCCGGGATCACGGCAGCCATCGTCGACCAGGAAGGCACGGCCGGCACCGTTCTGAAGGCAACCCTGGCTTATGAGCAGGGTGACTGGGAAACCCTGAAGGGCCTCGAGACGGGCCTCCCGGCCAGCACCGTGCGTGATCACTACCTGGAAGCTCTGGCCTGGTCCGACTCCATGATAGCCGAGGTGTTGCGGGAGTAACTCGATGCCGTGGCCTGTCTCCCTCCACACAGGTCACTTCCTTTCCAGTTCGGTCCCGGCGTAGAAGTGAAAGGTGCTCCCGGAGACCAGTTTGGCGCAGTACATCGCCTCGTCGGCCTGAGCGATCAGGATGTCCATCTGCTCCCCG
>JBNJEU010000080.1:0-6921 GCA_051746205.1 Pseudomonadota bacterium | reverse complement strand
GATCTCCAACGAGCGCGTCCAGAACGTGAGCGACAAGCTCAGCGAGGGCGACATCGTCCGGGTGAAGGTCCTGGAGGTGGACAACCAGGGGCGCATCCGTCTGTCGATGAAGGCCGTTGGCGAGGACGAGTAGTTTTGCCTGGCTGGCTTTCGAGGCAGGGACGTGGCGGGTGCCGGTGGCGCGGGGACGCCGTGAATACCTCCCTGTAGGCTCGCCGGCCGCATCCCTGCGGCCGACGCCCCGCGCCACCGGCACCCCGCCACGTCCCTCGACCTTCCGTGGCTCTTCACGCTACTCCATCCCATTCCGAAAAGGGAACAACCTCCTTTCTCCGAAGGACCGGGGATGGAGGGAGCAAGACGCCCCGGCTCGCCCTGGCCCCCATCACAGCGCTCAGACACTCCGCAGGAAGTGGAGACTGAACAGCTCGTCGTCGTCGAGCCAGGTCCGCTCGGTCGTATAACCCGCCTCCGCCGCCAGCGCCCGAAACTCCTCCGGGGCATACTTGTACGAGCACTCGGTGTGGATGGTCTCGCCATCCTCGAACCGATGCGTCTCTCCGTCCACCTCGATGACCTGACGGCCCCGGCTGCGCAGGTGCATCTCGACCCGCCCCTGGTCCGCGTTGTAGAAGGCGTGGTGCTCGAATCCGTCGGGGTCGAGGCGGGCGCCCAGTTCGCGGCGCATGCGCTCCAGCAGGTTGAGGTTGAAGGAGGCGGTGACGCCGGCGGCATCGTTGTAGGCGGCGTCGAGGATCGCCGTGTCCTTCTTGATGTCGACGCCGATGAGCAGTCCGGCGCCGGGTCCGAGGGCGCGGTGGATCCGCTGCAGCAGGGCCAGCGCCTCCTCGGGGTGGAAGTTGCCGATGCTGGATCCGGGGAAGAAGGCCAGCGGGGTCTGTCCCGGGTGCAGCGGGAGCTGGAACTCCCCGGAATAGTCGACACAGGCGGCGCTGACCTGGAGCCATGGGTAGTCCTCGGCCAGTCGTTGGGTGCAGGTCAGGAGGAATTCCCGGGAGATGTCCATGCCCAGGTAGCCAGCCGGTTGCAGGGCCTCGAGCATCAGCCGCACCTTGCGCGAGGCGCCGCTGCCGAGCTCGACCAGCAGGCTGTCGGCGCCTGCCAGCCCCGCCACCTCCGGTCCGATGGCCTCCAGGATCGCCATCTCGGCGCGGGTCGGGTAGTACTCCGGCTGCTCGCAGATGGCGTCGAACAGCTCCGAACCGCGCTCGTCATAGAAGAACTTCGGTGACAGCCCGCGTGGTCGGACGGAAAGCCCCTCGCGCACGGCGGCACGGAAATCGTCCTCCACGGTGGGGGCGAGGTCATGGAAATCCAGAGCCGCTCGAGTCATTGCGCGTCCTCCGCCAGCCGGATCCCGGTGAACTGCCAGCGCTCGTGCGGGTAGAAGAAATTCCGGTAGGTCGGCCGCAGGTGATGAGCCGGACTCGCGCAGGATCCCCCACGCAGGACCATCTGGTTGCACATGAACTTGCCGTTGTACTCGCCCATGGAGCCTTCCAGCGGCCGGAACCCGGGGTAGGCGGCGTAGGGGGTCGCGGTCCACTCCCAGACATCGCCGTAGAGCTGGTGCAGCGAGCCCGCCGGCCGCTCGCCGGAAACGCGTGGGGCGACGCCTCCCATGGCCACGGGTTGCAAGTGCCCGGCCTCACGGAAGTGACCGCTCACCGGCCGGGCAGCCGCCGCTACTTCCCATTCCGGTTCACTGGGCAGCCGCTTGCCCGCCCAGCGGGCGTAGGCGTCCGCCTCGTAGAAACTCACATGGGTCACCGGCGCGTCCTCGTCCACTGGCTCCAGGCCACTGAGAGTGTAGTAGTGCCAGTCTCCGTCGAGCCACTCCCAGTACAAGGGGGCTCGCCAGCCCTCGCGCTGGATGGTGGCCCAGCCATCGGCCAGCCACAGTTCCACACGGTCGTAGCCGCCGTCCGCCATGAAGGCCCGATATTCGCCACAGGTTACCGGCCGGTTCGCCATCCGGTGGGGACGCAGAAGCTCGTCGTGGCGCGGTGTCTCGTTGTCGAAGGCGAAGCCCCCGCCGGCATGACCCACGGGGTGAAGCCCCTCGACGCCGTCGACCCAGCCCAGTGCCGGTGCCGGCCCGGCGGGACGCGGCGGCGCCTCGGAGTAGACCGGGTACAGCGGGTTCCACGAGAAGTTGTACTTCAGATCGGTGTAGAGAAGCTCCTGGTGCTGCTCCTCGTGATTCAGGCCGAGGGTCAGCCGCTGGCCGAGGGTCGCCAGCAGGTCCTCTGCGCCATTCTCGATGAGGTTCGCCATGGCCGCATCGACATGGGCGCGATAGCACCGGATATCGGCCACCGTGGGGCGTGATAGAAAACCGCGGCGCGGCCGCGGCCATGGTTGGCCCACGGTCTGGTAATAGGAATTGAACAGATGATCGAAGGCCGGATCGAAGACGGTATAATCCGGTTCCAGCGGCAACAACAGGAAGGTCTCGTAGAACCAGGTAGTGTGGGCCAGATGCCATTTGGCCGGGCTTGCCTCGGCCGCGGTCTGGATCACGTGGTCCTCGATGGTCAGCGGTGCGCAGATGGCCTCGGTGGCCTGGCGCGTGCGGCGATATGCCTGCAAGAGGGCTTCCCGCGAGAGAGTGGCGGGATCGGCGGCTACGGCCTGCTCTGGGATCATGGGCTCGTCGTTCCTGACTGGATCGTGGGTCTCTCGGCTGGTCAGGCGCCATGCTGCCGCAAGGACGGCCGGCTTTCAACGCCACGACTTTCGCGGGTTCCGGCTCGCCTCACTTCGTTTCGCCCCATCGGAAGGCTTCGCGTAGTATCCTCGGCACATGCCTTTCCAGGTAGGGGCGCGGGCGCAGCGGGATGCGGCCCTCCACGAAGCCGACATGGCCTCCGCGCGCGGCCCGCTCCAGGGTCACCGCATCGGAGAGTTCGTCGGCATCGGGGATGCTGTCCGGGAACATGAATGGGTCGTCGGCGGCGTGGATGAGTCGCGTCGGCGTGACGATCCGAGTCAGTACCTGGCGAGGACTGCACCGCTGGTAGTAGTCCTCGGCATCGCGGAAGCCGTGGAGCGGGGCGGTCACGGCGTCATCGAAGGCACGAAACCGATCGAGGCTGTCCGGGTCCACATTCAGTTCCAGTCCGCGCCGGTGCGCCTTGCGCCGCAGGTTGCGCCCGAGCTGATCCAGCAGCCGGTGCTGATAAACGCGCGAGAAGCCCCGACTCAGCCGCCGGTCGGCGTCGGCCAGTCGGAAGGGCACCGAGACGGCGACGGCCTGGACCAGAGGATTGTCGGCTCCCGTCTCGGCAAGCCAATGGAGCAGAGCGCTGCCGCCCAGAGAATAGCCCACCGCCGCCAGAGGGGTCTCCGGTTCACGCTCGCGCAGGGTGGTGACCACCCGCTGGATATCCCCGGTCTCGCCGGCGTGGTAGCTGCGCGGCAACCGGTTGGGCTCGCCACTACAGCCGCGCCAGTGCATCAGCACCCCGCGCAGACCGTGGTTCGCGAGGCCGTGCAGCAGACCCCGCACATAGCCCGACTGGACCGAGCCTTCCAGACCATGGGTGATCAGGACCAAGGGCCGCCCCGGCTCGGCGGTGGTCGGCTCCGGACCCCATGCGAGATCGAGGAAATCGCCGTCACTCAGCTCCAGCCGCTCGCCCCGGGTGCGCAGATCACGGTGGCGGCGAAAGAAATAGGGATAGAGGGTCTGGGCATGGCTCCCGGGGAGCCACCAGGCCGGGCGAAAGGGACTCGAGATGACGGGCATGGATCGAGAATATCCTGCCCTGTTACAGGTGTGTCAATTTTTTCTGCACAGCGCTTGTCCGAGGTTGTTCAGGGGGCGGGGGACGTGGATAATCGAGCCGATCACCAATAATCTGGATTGAACTCATGACCAAACCCATTCTGGTCACCGACGATTCCGGGCTGGCGCGCAAGCAGATCATCCGGGCGCTGCCGGCGGAGTGGGACGTGGAGGTCCACCAGGCCACCAACGGGATCGAGGCGCTGGAGGCCTTCCATGCCGGTCGGGGCGAATTCGTCTTCCTCGATCTGACCATGCCGGAGATGGACGGCTTCGAAGTGTTGCAGTCCCTGCACGATGCCGGCGCCGATTATCGGGTGGTGGTGGTCTCCGCCGATATCCAGTCCGGCGCGCGCGAGCGGGTCGAGGCGCTGGGCGCGCTGGGCTTCCTGCAGAAGCCCGTACAAGCGGCCGAACTGCACACCCTGCTGGGGGAGCTCGGCGAGTTATGAGCGGCCAGCGGCTCACGGATGATCAGGCCGATGCCCTTGGCGAGATCGTCAACGTCGCCATGGGCCAGGCTGGCGCGGCGCTGTCGCGGCTGCTGGATGCGTTCGTCAAACTCCACTCACCCCGCGTCCACATCCTCGCTGCCGCGGAAGTCCCGACCCTGGTCGCCGAGACGGTGGACGAGCCGGAAGAGGCCTCGGCGGTTACCCAGGCCTTCTTCCACTCGATCCGCGGTGAATCCATCGTCCTGTTCGGCGCGAAGGGCTCTCGGGAGCTGGCCGAGCGGCTCCAGCGTCAGCTCGGCGACGATGAGCAGGATGAGGCGGAGATGCTGCTGGATACCAGCAACATCGTCTCCGGTGCCATTCTGTCCAGCCTTGGCGAACAGCTGGAATCCCGCTTCGACTTTGCGCCACCGAGCCTGCTCGGCATGCACCGGCCGGTGCCCGATCTGCTGAGCTCCGGCACCCGCGACTGGGACGAGGCACTGATCATCGACATCCACTTCACCCTCGAATACAGCGCTTTCAACTGCCTGGTGGTCCTGCTGATGCCGGAGGAGTCCATCGCCGCAGTGCGCGGGGTTGTCGACACCATTCTCGAGGACTTCTGATCCATGTCGGGTGGGCTGGACTCCCCATCATTCGCCCATATCGTCGAGAACATGAATGTCGGCGTGGTGGTGGTCGACAGCGACGATCGAGTGGTCTACTGGAATCGTTTCATGGCCGCTCACGTCCGGCGTTCCGCCGAGGAGGTGGTGGGGCGGCCGCTGTTCGATACCTTCCCGGAACTACCCCGCCAGTGGCTGACCCACAAGTTGCGCACGGTCCGTATCCTCGGTACCCCGGCCTTCTCTTCCTGGCACCAGCGTCCCTATCTCTTCGCCATGGCGCACAATCGAACCGTCACCGGTAGTGTCGACTACATGCGCCAGGACTGCTCTTTTCTTCCCCTGGAAGGGGAGGCCGGCGATGCCGGGTATGTCGGCATCATCATTCTCGATGTCACCGAGACGGCGGTGTCCCAGGCGGCCCTGGACGAGGCCAACCAGCGGCTGGAAGAAGCGAGTATCCGCGACCCGCTCACCGGCCTGCACAATCGCCGTCACGCCGAGGCGACTCTCAATCGCGAGGTGGAACGGGCCCGGCGGTCGGGTCAATCGCTGGCGGTGCTGCTGTTCGACGTGGACCATTTCAAGATGGTGAATGATACCCACGGCCACCCCGCCGGCGATGCGGTACTCAAAGCCCTGGCCGAGGCGCTGCGGGAAGAGGTCAGGGAGGCGGATATGGTCGCGCGCTTCGGCGGCGAGGAATTCCTGCTGATCATGCCGGATACCGACGAAGAGGCGGCCATTGGTGCGGTGCACCGCTTGCGCGAGCGGATCCTCGCTTTGCGGGCCGAGGCCGAGGGGGTCGTGATACCCTTCACTGTCAGTGGTGGGCTGGTCGCCCTGACCGATGACGTGTCGACGCCGGATGAACTCGTGCGCGCCGCCGACCAGTATCTCTATATCGCCAAGAGCAGCGGTCGCGACCGCATCATCCGCGCCAGTGACAGCGTGGTGATTGCGGGTGGCGAGGACCGCTCGGAGGAGGCTCGAACCCATGAATGAGGATACGCCATCCACGAACCCGCTGCAGGGTACATCCCCCTGGCACTGGCTGCTGGGAGGCGCAGCGCTGGTGATCCTGCTCACCGGCCTCAGGGCGGTGGACCATCTCGTCACGCCCTTCCTGCTGGCGGCCTTCCTCGCCATCATCTGCGCACCGCTCCTGGCCTGGATGAAGAAACGCGGCGTGCCCGGTTTCGCGGCCGTGCTGTTGCTCTTCCTGCTGGTCGGTTTCGGCTTCTTCCTGCTCTTCCTGGCCCTGAAGGGGGCGGCGGAAAGCCTGGCCACCGAGGCGCCGTTCTACCAGCAGCGCCTGTCCGAACTGGTGGACGGTGCACGGGCACTGCTCGTGGGCTGGGGCGTGCCGCCGGAGATGCTGCCTGAGGAGGTGCCGTTGCCGGAGATGGCCACGGTGACCGGCCTGGCCGGAGAGATCGCCAGCGGCCTTGGACAGTTCACCGCCAGCACCCTGCTGGTGCTGCTCTTCTTCATGTTCATGCTGGTGGAGGAGCACACCATCGCCACGAAACTCGAGGCGGCCTTTCCGGGCGCCTCCCGCGAGCGGGCCCGGCGCTTCCTGAGCTCGGTCTACGGCTACCTGGTGATCAAGACCGGTGCCAGCTTCGTCACCGGGGTGCTGGTGGCCACGGGGCTGTGGCTCATCGGTGTCGATTTCCCGCTGCTGTGGGGGATCCTGGCGGGGTTGCTGAACTTCGTGCCGACCATCGGCTCCATCATTGCGGCGATCCCGGCGGTGCTCATCGCGCTGCTTGGTCTTGGCGTTGTCGAGGCGGTTCTGGTGGCGGTCCTTTTCGGGGTGGTGAACGTTGCCATCGGCAGCGTGCTGGAGCCGCGCCTCATGGGCCGGAGTCTGGGCCTGTCGCCGCTGGTGGTGTTGCTCTCTCTGCTGGCCTGGGGGTGGGTCTTCGGTCCGGTGGGGATGCTGCTCTCCATCCCGCTGACCATGATCGCCAAGCTGGCGCTGGAGTCGAATCCGCAGACACGCTGGTTGGCGGTGCTGATGAGTGACCGCGTGGACGGCTGA
>JBNJEU010000079.1:0-7062 GCA_051746205.1 Pseudomonadota bacterium | reverse complement strand
GGGGCTCGCGCCCCGAGGGACGCCGTGAATACATCCCTGTAGGCTCGACGGCCGCATCCCTGCGGCCGACGCCCTCGGGTCGCGACCCCTCCCCCGCAGGCCGCCTCCGGCGCCCCGCGTGCTTCGGCTCAGCCAGCTTCTGATTGCAGACCCAACTTACCACGGGAGTCGCCCCGGCCATGGCCGATACTCGAACGCCGCAGACCATCCACCTGACGGACTATCGCCCCCCCGATTACCGCATCGACCACGTCGATCTCCATTTCGATCTGGACCCGCAGTGCACCCGGGTGTGCGCCACCATGCGGGTGATTCGGCAGGACCATGCCGACCCGGAGGCCCCGCTGGTCCTGCATGGTCACGATCTGGCACTGGAATCGCTGAGCGTGGAGGGGCGTGAACTGGCCGACGGTGACTGGTCGCGGGAGGGGGAGCGGTTGCTGATCCCCGGCGTGCCGGAGCGGTTCGAGCTGAGGGTGGTCAATACCGTTCGCCCCGAGGCGAATACCGCGCTGGAGGGGCTGTACACCTCCGGCGGCAAGCTGTGTACCCAGTGCGAGCCCGAGGGATTCCGGCGGATCACCTGGTTCATCGACCGGCCGGATGTGCTGGCGCGCTACGACGTGACCCTGGTGGCCGACGCCGCCCGCTATCCGGTGCTGCTGGCCAACGGCAATCGCGTCGATGGCGGCGAGTTCGAGGACGGTCGCCACTGGGCGCGCTGGCGGGATCCCTTTCCCAAGCCAAGCTACCTGTTCGCCCTGGTCGCCGGTGACCTGGAACGGGTCACGGATACCTTCACCACCGTCTCCGGTCGCGACGTGGCGCTGCACCTCTACACCGAGGCGCACAACATCGATCGCTGCGACCACGCCCTGGCCGCCTTGAAGAAGGCGATGGCGTGGGACGAACAGGCCTACGGGCGTGAATACGATCTCGATCTCTACATGGTCGTGGCCGTGGACGACTTCAACATGGGGGCGATGGAGAACAAGGGGCTGAACATCTTCAACTCCCAGTGCGTGCTCGCCCGACCCGATACCGCCACCGATGCCGATTACGAGAGCATCGAGGCGATCATCGGCCACGAGTACTTCCACAACTGGAGCGGCAACCGGGTCACCTGCCGCGACTGGTTCCAGCTCTCACTGAAGGAGGGCTTCACTGTCTTCCGCGAGCAGCAGTTCGTGGCCACCACCGGTTCGGCGGCGGTACGCCGCATCGATTCCGTGAACCGGTTGCGCGCGGCCCAGTTCCCCGAGGACGCGGGCCCGACGGCGCATCCGGTGCGTCCATCCGAGTACATGGAGATCAACAACTTCTATACCCCGACGGTCTACGAAAAGGGGGCCGAGGTGGTCGGGATGCTCCACCAGCGGTTGGGGGCCGAGGGCTTCCGTCATGGCAGTGACCGTTATTTCGAACGCTTCGACGGGCAGGCGGTCACGGTGGAGGACTTTCTGGCGGCGATGGAGGAGGCCAACGGGGTCGACCTCGGCCATTTCCGTCTCTGGTACAGCCAGGCGGGGACACCGCATGTGCGCGTGACCTGCCACCATGACGCCGAACACGGCACCGCCGATCTGGTGATCCATCAGTGGACGCCGGCGACACCGGGCCAGTCGCACAAGGAGCCGCTGCCGATCCCGCTGGCCATGGGGCTGCTGACCGCCGACGGCGAGCCCGTACCGCTGCGTCTGGACGGCGAGGATCAGGCGGCGGGGACCTCGCGGGTGCTGCTGTTGCGCCACGAGGAGGAGCGTTTCCGCTTCATCGATGTGCCCTCGGCGCCCGTTCCTTCGTTGCTGCGCGGCTTCTCGGCGCCGGTGGTGGTCCACTACGACTACACCGATGCCGAACTGGCGCGCCTGATGAGCCACGACGAGGACCCGTTCAACCGCTGGGAGGCGGGCCAGCGACTGGCGCGCCACCACCTGCTGGTCGAGGCTCGGCGGGCGGCCGCCGGCGAGGAGCCCCGCCTGCCGGAGGTCGTGCGCGAGGCGTTCGCGCGGTCCCTGGAAACGGCCACCGCCGATCCGGCCCTGGCCGCGCGACTGCTGACGCTGCCCGACGAGGGGCAGCTCGGCGAGTGGATGGAGCCGCTGGATCCGGACGCCATCCACCGGACGCGCGAGGCGATGCGGGTCGCGCTGGGCCGGGAGTTGCGGTCACAGTGGTGGGCTCTCCATGAACACACCCGTCGCCGGGAGCCGTACCGGTTCGAGCCGGAGGCGGTGGCCCGGCGCTCTCTGGCGGGCATCGCCCTGGCCTACCTGATGGCGGCGCCGGCGGGGGAAGCGCCCGATCCCGAGGCACTGGCCGCCTGCCGCGCGCACTACGACAGCGCCGACAACATGACCGACAGCCTGGCCGCGCTGCGGGTCCTCGCTGCCAGCGGGACCGCCGAGGGCGAGGCGGCGCTGGCCGATTTCGAGGCGCGCTGGCGCGACGATCCGCTGGTTCTGGACAAGTGGTTCGCCCTCCAGGCGGGCAGCTCGCTGGAAGGGGGCGTGGAACGGGTGCGGCAGTTGATGGCGCACCCCGCCTTCGATCTCGGTAATCCGAACAAGGTCCGTGCCGTACTCGGCGCCTTCGCCATGCGCAACCCGGCCGTGTTCCACCGTGCCGACGGCACCGGCTACGCCCTGCTCGGCGAGATGATCGCGGAGCTGGACGGCCGCAACCCGCAGATCGCGGCGCGGCTGGTGAAGCCGCTGACCCGCTGGGAGCGCATGGAGCCCGGGCGGGCCGGACTGATGCACGCGGAACTGGAACGCCTGGCCGGTGCGGTCGAGTCCCCCGATGTCACCGAGATGGTGAGCCGGGGACTGGCCCGCGAGGCGGAGGAGGAGGTCGCTCAGGCGCGCCCGGCGTAGACGGTGATCTCGTCGCGGTCGTGGTAGAGGTGGCGGGCGCGCAGGGTGAAACCATCGCCGAGGGTGGCGGCCATGGCGTCCAGGCACTCGCGGACGGTGGCGTAGCGCTGGCGCATGGGCAGCTTGAGGTTCACCACCGCGTGACGGCAGTGGCCCCCGGCCAGCCAGTCGGCGGCCAGGGCGGCGACGCGGTGGGGCTGCTCCACCATGTCGCAGACCATCCAGTCCACCGGGCGGGGCGGACGGTAGTGGAAGCCGTCGGCCCGGACGTGCTCCACCAGACCGGTCTCCATGACGGTCTCGGCCATGGGGCCGTTGTCCACCGCGATGACCCGCAGGTGGCGCCGGGTGAGCAGCCAGCTCCAGCCGCCCGGTGCGGCCCCGAGGTCCACCGCCTGCTGGCCCGGTTGCAGCGCGGCCTCGCGCTCCTCGGGGGTCAGCAGCACTCGCCACGCCTCGTCGAGCTTCAGGAACGAGCGGCTGGGGGCATCGGCGGGTCGCCGCAGGCGCGGAATGCCGCCGGGCCACGGGGCGTCCGCGTCGCGCGGCATCAGACCGACGGTGGCACCGTGATCGGCGAGCAGCAGGTGCAGACGCGGGGCCGCTGGATCGTCGGGCCGCCAGAGGCCCCGGCTCTCCAGACCCTTCCGGAGCGGTGTCGCCAGGGCGTTGGCCAGCCGCGTCCACGCGCGGCCGCCCTCGTTGTCCGGGTTTTCGACCAGCGCGTCGGCCACCGGCTGTTCCCCCAGCCGTTCCAGCACGGCGCCGACGCGGTCCCGCTCCGGCAGCGGTTCCGGGGCGTCGCCGAGGAAGGCCTGCCGGGGGAAGATGTGGTCTTCGAGGCGCCAGTGGCCCTGGAGGTCCGTGACCGGCGCGGGTCCGGCGGCCTGGAAACGAACCTCGGCGTCGCCGTCCACGGCGCGGCAGTAGCCGTGGACCCCGAGGGCGGCCGTGGAGGCCTGGACCTCGGCGGCGGTATCGCCCTCGTAGCCGGGCCGGCAGAGCAGGATGAGCTGTTCGCGCATGGACTCAGGGTACACCCATAGCGGCGTATGGCGGGAAAAGTTGAAAAAATCGATTCAAGCCACTACTCTTTGGATCAGAGAACCCCATTGGGAGCATGCCGCCATGCAAGCAGGAAGTAGTACAGATGCCAATGCCCTGGCCATCCAGATGATGAAGCAGGTGTCCAGCGTGCGTGAGCAGGCCAGCCAGCAGCTCGAAGTGTCTCGTTCCCAGCGTGAGGAGCTGAGCGCCAAGGCGCTGGAAAAGGTCAGCGAAAATCAGGCCGAGGCCGCCGAGCGCAAGTCTAACCAGATCGATCTGATGGCCTGAGGGCTGCGCCCGCGAGGGCGGCCCAGGCGGCCAACCACAGCATTCCCCCCAGCGGCGTTGCCAGCGCCAGCCAGCGAACATCTACCAGAGCCATCAGGTAGAGACTGCCGCAGAACAGTACCACCCCCGTCAGCATCAGCCATCCGCTCAGACGCGCCAGTCCGGGTCGGGGCAGGGCGTGCGCGATCGTCGCCACCAGCAGGATCCCGAGTCCGTGGGCGAGGTGGTAGCGCACGGCGGTTTCCCACCAGTCTTCGGCCTTCACCGTGAGGTGTCCCTCCAGGCCGTGCGCCCCGAAGGCCCCCAGCGCCACGGCGGCGAACAGGGTCATGGCGCCGGCGACAAGGAGCGGGCGATGGATGGTCCCCGGGGTGTTCATGCTTCCTCCCACCATTCGATGATCTGTGCCGGCTGGCCGCGGTCCGGTTCCGCCACACCGAGGATACTGAAGCCGGCGTCGACCACCGATCCCGGGTCGCCACTGCGCAGCGGATGCCATGCCGGCAGTTCGCGTCCCTCGGCCACACACCGGTAGGCGCAACTCGGTGGCAGCCACTCGGGTGCCGCCCGGACCAGCGCTGGCGTCAGGACCAGACAGTCGGACTGGACCCGGGTGCGCTCGGCATAGTGGCGGCAGCGCAGGGTTTCCAGGTCCAGCTGCGGGCAGGGTCGGTCGGTGTAGGCCACCCGTTCACCAGTGGCGTCCTCCCACTTCATCAGGCAGCAGCGGCCGCAACCGTCGCACAGGGCTTCCCATTCGGCGTCATTCAGTTCTTCCAGCGGCCGAAGGTGCCGGTCCTCGGTGGCGGGGTCCGCAGGCATGGTTTGATCCGTATGAAGGGGTCAGGCGCGGGCGTCGAAGCGACTTCCCAGCTGGCTGTCGTCCATGCGGTTCTCGCCCGGCTCCGTCTGCTGGGTCTCGGTGGTGGTCCGGGTGGGATCGGCCTCCGGATCGACCGAGGCCCCGTCGCGGACCGCCTGTTCGTTGGGAGCCTGGATGGGAGCCGAGCCGAGCGACTCGCCAGCGGCTTCCTGATTGGCCGAGCCCGGCGCGGTGCGCTCCGAACCCGGCTCCATGGTACGCAGATACTGGCGCGCATTGGCCGTTGCGTCGATGGGATTGCTCATGCTGACCTCCTGCGATCCGTTCGATCGCGTGTGATCCCGTTACCTTCAGGTTAGCAGAACATCCCGCTGAGCGGTATGCAGGACCCGCATGGCGACGCTGCCCAGCAGCATCTCCGCGACCCGATTGTGTCCATGGGTGCCGAGCATGATCAGATCGGCCTCCACGCGATGGGTGGTTTCGAGGATGCCCTCGGCGGGGTAGGCCGAGATCACTTCGCAACCGGCCAGGGCCTCGGGATCGACGCCATTGGTGCGACAGAAGGCGGCCAGACTCTCGACGCGGGCGGCGTGCTCCGTCCGATAGTGGTTTTCCAGGGCCCCCTCCTCGGCGGCGGCGGCGGAGAGCTGGTCGTAGATCCCGGTGTCGAGGACATGGACCAGGTGGATCCGCTGCGCCCCGAACCAGGTGATGGCGCGATTGAAGGCATCCGCCGCGAGTTCCGAGAAATCGGTTGCCACCACCACGCGTCCGTAGGGTGCGGAGGCCGTCTCGCGCACCACCAGGGTCGGTCGATGGCCGTGACGGATGACGCGGTCGACGGTACTGCCCAGAAACCGATCCCCGATGGTGGTGCGTCCGTGGGTGCCGATGACCAGCAGATCGCACTGTCGTTCCTCCATGTGCGCGATGATCACGTCCGCGGCCGTCCCGGTGGTAACGGTGAGCTCGATGGCGTCCGGGTCCTCGCCGGTCGCGGCGACCTGCTCCCGGAGCGCGTCACGGGCGTGTTGATGCATGCGCTCTTCCAGGTCGGCTCGATCGACCTCGACGTAGCTGTCCACCGGTGGCATTACGTAGGGCATGACGTGGAGCGCCTCCCATTGACCACCGGCCTCTGAGGCCAGTCGGGCCGCGCGCCCGGCCGCCTGGCCGGCGCGTTCGGAGAGATCGCTGGCGAACAGGATCCGTTGGAGGGGGGTGTCGGTTCTCATGGGGCGTTTCCTTCTGTGTTCGCGTCCGGTCGAACTTTCTCGATGGTTCGGGATTGTACCTGACAGGGTTAGAATGTAGCCCCCCGAAACCGGAATGCCAATGCCGTTTGCCCTGACCCTGGTCATACTCCCGGCCCTGCTGCTGGACCACCTCCTCGGCGAGCCGCGCCACCATCCTTTGGCGCTCTTCGGCCGCGCCGCCATGGTGATGGAACGCGCCCTCCATGGCGACAGTCGCTGGCGCGGTGGGCTGGCGCTGGTGGTTCTGGTGGTGCCGCCGGCGTTGCTGGCCGGCTGGCTGGCGCGCTGGCCGGTGCTGGGCTGGTTGGTCAATGTGGTGGTGCTCTACTGGGCGGTGGGTCTGCGCAGCCTGGCCGAACACGCTCGGGCGGTAGCCGTGCCGCTGCTGCGGGGAGACCTCACGACGGCGCGGGATGCCGTGTCCCTGCTGGTGAGCCGCGATACCGGGGCGCTGGACGAGGAGGGGGTCGCCCGCGCCTCCACCGAGTCGGTTCTGGAGAACGGCAACGACGCGGTCGTGGCGGCCCTGTTCTGGTTCGCGATCGGCGGGGCGGGTGCGGTGGTGCTCTTTCGGCTGGTCAACACCCTGGATGCCATGTGGGGGTACCGGATCCCACGCTACCAGCGTTTTGGCTGGGCCGCCGCTCGGACCGACGACCTGCTGGGCTATCTGCCTGCTCGGGTGACCGCGCTGGGGTACGGCGCTGTCGGCCGTACACATGCCGCGCTGCGCTGCTGGCGACACCAGGCCGGCCACTGGTCGAGTCCC
>JBNJEU010000078.1:0-7273 GCA_051746205.1 Pseudomonadota bacterium | reverse complement strand
GGCGAATGGACCGAGGTTGCCGAACTCGAGGCGAGCCGGCGCCCCCACCTGTATGCCCTGTTCGAGGGCGAGTTCCCCGACACCGACCCCGAGGCCGCACGCGATCTCATCCAGTGGATCCGGGATGAGGACGCCGCGATCATGGAGAAGGGCGAGGTGGTTCGCGGTCGTTTCCTGGAGGAGATGCAGTATGGCGCCGAGGCGGACCGGGCCATTCGCGCCTACCGGAACAATCAACGGGGCCGGCGGTGAGTGAATGCGTTCTCGAGGGGCTGAGCTGGCGGAGTCGCCTGCCGCTCCGCCTGCTGGACGATCCCGCCGAGGCGGTGTCGATGATCGGCTCCGACATGGCGGCCCTCTTCGACGAGCGCCTGCTCAAGGTGCTCAGCTCTGCCGAGGAACAGACCGGCAGCGCCTGGTCGGACGATGCCGAGGTGCGCGCGCGGCAGCGCCTCGAGGCCAAGGTCGATCTGTTGCTGGCGGCCATGGGGTGGCAGAATCAGCAGCAGGATCCCATGCCGTTGCGTGATGTCCGCCTCTACGAACACGGACTGGAGGTCACGCTGTCGAGCGCCGAGGCAGCGGATCGCGCCGTTGGTGAGCCGTGCGCAGTCCGGATCCAGCTGGATGCCGCCCAGCCTTTCCCCTTGACCATTCCCGGCAGCATTCTCGCCCTCACGCCGACGGCGGACGGCGACACGAACCTGGCCCTGCGCTTTGGTGAAGAGAATCCGGAAGTTCGCGACCTCATGGTGAAGTTCATCTTCCGGCAGCACCGTCGGGAAGTTGCCAGTCAGCGGCGCGAGCGCGGCGCCGAGTAGCCAAAAATCAGACGGATCCGTCCCGGTAGACCGACAGGTTTTTGACAACCCTGAAATCGGATGTTAAAAGTTCCCCATAAGATATTGATCGACCGTCCCGAAAGGGCACAGGGGAGGGGAATGGAGCCGAACAGGGTCATCGTCATGGAGGCCGACGTCCAGCGTCGGCGGGAGTTGTGCGCCATCCTGCGTTTCCAGGGCTGGGAGCCGGTGGATGGCCATGAGGGCCGTTGGCCCGCGCCCGAGACCGTCGCATTCGGTCTGGCCGGTCCCGCCGCGCCGGCCGAGGCCAGCGAGACCTTCGTCAACGGCAGTGATCTGCCGTTGCTCCATGTGGTCGACGGTCCGGACGCCGAAGCGGATGGTCTGGTCGTGCACTATCCGGTGGCGCAGGAGGAGCTCAACGAGGTGCTGAACCGTGCGGGCGTCCTGGAGCACGGCGGCGACGCGGATCCGCTCGCCGATCTGGTCGGTCAGAGCCCCGGTATCCGTCAGGTCCGCCAGATGATCCATCAGGTGGCCGACTCCGACGCGACGGTGCTGATCCTCGGTGAATCCGGTACCGGCAAGGAGTTGGTGGCCAGCAGCCTGCACCACCTCTCGGAGCGCGATCAGGCCCCCTTCGTGCCGGTGAACTGCGGCGCCATACCCGCCGATCTGCTGGAATCCGAGCTGTTCGGCCACGAGAAGGGCGCCTTCACCGGCGCCATCGGTGCGCGCCAGGGCCGCTTCGAACTCGCCGCCGGCGGGACCATCTTTCTCGACGAGATCGGCGACATGTCGCTGGCGATGCAGGTGAAGTTGCTGCGGGTGCTGCAGGAGCGGACCTTCGAACGGATCGGCAGCCACCATACCCGGACCACCGACGCCCGTGTTCTGGCCGCCACCCATCGCGATCTGGAATCCCTCATCGCCAGCGGCGACTTCCGCGAGGATCTCTTCTATCGTCTCAACGTCTTCCCCATCGAGATGCCGCCGCTGCGTGAACGGCGCGAGGACATCCCGCTGATCATCGAAGCCCTGCTGGCCCGCATCGGGCGGGAGCAGCGCGGCTGGATCCGGCTGACACCAGCGGCCCACGAGGCGCTGGCCGACCACGAGTGGCCCGGCAACATCCGCGAACTCGCCAATCTGCTCGAGCGGCTGGTGATCATGCACCCCTACGGCGATGTCGACGTCACCGATCTGCCGGAGCGCTACCAGCCCGCGCTGCCGGCGACCACCGAGGGCGGGGGCTGGGTGCTGCTGGACGACCATCCGGACGGCACTGCCGCGACCACCACCACCGCTCCGGCATCGAGCCCGGCCGAGCCCGGTCGCCCCGGTCCGGCGGAGCTGCCGGCCGAGGGGCTCGACCTCAAGCATTATCTCGGCGAACTGGAATCGGGGCTCATTCGTCAGGCGCTCGAGGCCAGCGACGGTGTGGTGGCCCGGGCCGCCAAGCTCCTCGGCCTGCGCCGCACCACCCTGGTGGAGAAGCTGCGCAAGTACGGGATCCAGCGTGAGCAGGCCCGCGGCGAGAAGGTGAAATCGGCATGAATCAGGCGCTGGTCGAACAACTCAACGCCGCCGACGGCGCCACCCCCGAGGGGCTGGAGGAGGCCTTTCGCGCCTTCAACCGCCTCGCCGAGGAGCTCTCCGACACCTACCAGGATCTGGAGAATCAGGTTGCCGAGCTGACCGCCGAACTCCAGCGCTCCCGTGCGGCCCACTCCGAGGAGCTGGCGGAGAAGGAGCGGCTGGCGGGACGGCTGGAGAGTCTGGTTCAGGCCCTGCCGGCCGGTGTGGTGGTGCTGGATGCCCAGGGACGGGTCCAGGAGGCCAATCCGGTGGCTCACGACTTCCTCGGCAGTCCGCTGGAGGGCATGCCGTGGACCGGGATCATCGAGCGCGCCTTCGACCCGGCCGGCGCCGGTTACGACCTGCGACTCAACGACGGCCGTCTGGTGAGTCTCTCGACCTGCCCGCTGGGCAGTGAACCGGGCCAGATCCTGCTGCTGACCGATGTCAGCGAGGCGCGCGCCCACCAGGAGCGCAGCCACCACCAGAAGCGGCTGGAATCCATGGGGGAGATGGCCGCCAGCCTCGCCCATCAGGTGCGCACGCCGCTCTCTTCGGCGCTGCTCTACGCCGGCCATCTGCGCCGGGGCGATCTCGACGAGCAGCGCCGGCAGATGGTGGCCGGCAAGATCACCGACCGCCTGCAACGGCTGGAGAAGCTGGTCAACGACATGCTGATCTTCGCCAAGGGCGGGATCGGCGGGGCCGAGCGCGTGCGCTGCCGCGAACTGGTGGATGCCCTGGAGGCGGCGGTCGCCTCCGAGGCGGCGACCGCCGGGGTCGAGGTCATCGTGGAGGGCGCGCTGGACGACGAACCGGCGGTCCACTGCAACCGCGACCTGTTGCTGAGCGCCGCCCGGAACCTGGCCACCAACGCCATTCAGGCGATGGAGAATGGCGGCGAGCTGCACCTGCGGGTGCGCGAGGTCGATGCCGAGCGGATCGATCTGGAGGTGGCCGATACCGGCCCCGGGATCCCCGAAGACCAACGCGAGCGGCTTTTCGAGCCGTTCTACACCACCCGCACCGATGGCACCGGGCTCGGTCTGGCCGTGGTGCGCGCCGTGGCCCATGCCCATCACGGCGATGTCTGGGTGGAGAGCGAGGAAGGTGGCGGCAGCCGCTTCGGCATCCGCCTGCCCCGCGCCGGCGCCGACAATGAACCGATGAAGGGGACCGCACGCCATGAGTGAACCCGCGATCCTGGTGGTGGAGGACGATCCGGCGCTGTCGGAGGCGCTGGAGGACACCCTGATGCTCTCCGGCTACCGCGTCTTCACCGCCACCGACGGCCGCGCCGCGCTGGAACGGCTGGCCGAGGAACCGATGGATCTGGTCATCACCGACGTCCAGATGAAGCCCATGGGCGGCGAGGAGCTGCTGCGCCGGATCAAGGCCGACCAGCCCGACGTCCCGGTGCTGATGATGACTGCCTACGGCACCATCGAGAAGGCGGTGTCGGCGATGCACGCCGGTGCCGCCGACTACCTGGTGAAGCCCTTCGAGGCGGAGGTGCTGGCCAACGCCGTCTCCCGGTATGTCGGCAGTTACAGTCACGTCCAGGAGGTAGTGGAACTGGTGGGCGACGATCCGAAGACCCACGAGCTGGCGGAGCTGGCCCGGCGGGTGGCCGGCAGTGACGCCACCATCCTGGTCACGGGTGAATCGGGCAGCGGCAAGGAAGTGGTGGCGCGCTACCTCCACGCCCATTCGCCCCGGGCGGAAAACCCCTTCGTGGCGGTCAACTGTGCCGCCATCCCCGAGAACATGCTCGAGGCGACCCTGTTCGGCTACGAGAAGGGCGCCTTTACCGGCGCCTATCAGGCCTCGCCGGGGAAGTTCGAGCAGGCCCAGGGCGGCACCATCCTGCTCGACGAGATCTCGGAGATGGATCTGGGCCTGCAGGCGAAACTGCTGCGCGTGCTGCAGGAGCGGGAGGTGGAGCGCCTCGGCGGTCGTCAGGTCATCGACCTGGATGTGCGCGTGCTGGCCACGTCCAACCGGGACATGAAGGCGGAGGTTACCGCCGGGCATTTCCGCGAGGATCTCTACTACCGGCTCAATGTCTTCCCGCTGCACCTGGCGCCGCTGCGCGAGCGCCCGGGCGACGTGGTGCCGCTGGCCGAATACCTGCTGGCCAGCCACGCGCGCCGGGCCGGGCGGATGATCCCGACCCTCGACGGCGCCGCCGCCGAACGGCTGTGCGCCCACGACTGGCCCGGCAACGTGCGCGAACTGGAAAACGTCATTCAGCGCGCGCTGATCCTCCAGGGCGGCGATGCCATCGGGGCCGGCGACATCCTCTTCGATCCCGGCGCCGGCGCCGGGCAGGGAGCGGCCTCGCCCGACGCACCGGCGGCCGTCGGCGAGGAAGTCGGTGGCCTCGAGGCCGATCTGCGCGAGCGCGAGTACAGCGCCATCCGCCGGGCCCTGGATGAGGCGCCGAGCCGCAAGGAGGCGGCCACCCGACTCGGGATCAGTGAACGGACCCTGCGCTACAAGCTGGCACGGATGCGCGAGGAAGGGCAGGCGGTGCCGGCCTGAGGTGGCGCGGAATCTGCATATTTTTCCGTCAGGGGGTCGTCTTGACGACGGTATTGATGTTTAATAGGGATGTGTGCGGGTGTAACGAACACGGCGAGGGTGCAACGGCCCGGTGTCGTCGGGGAGGAAACAGGTCATGAGCGGGATCGACAGCAGCGCCATCCAGGCCGAGATGCAGCGGCTGGCCAGCCAGGCCAGGGCGGGCGGCGTGGACAACTCCACCGCCTCGCAGGCCGTGGGCCAGGGCGGTGGCGACGAGGAGGGTGTCGGCTTTGCCGAACTGCTCAAGCAGTCCATCGACCGGGTCGACGACATGCAGAAGACTTCCGGCGATCTGAAATCGTCCTTCCAGGCCGGCGATCCCGATGTGGCCCTCTCGGACGTGATGATCGCCTCGGAGAAGGCGGGACTCGCCTTCGACACCATGAAGGAAGCGCGCAACAAGCTCCTCGAGGCCTATCAGAAAATCCAGAACATGCAGGTCTGAGGCACGTCCCGCGTCGCCTGACGGCCTGATGTCAACGGTATCGTAGCGGGGAACAGACCCGATCCATGGAGCTTGCCAAGTCCGCCAATCTCAGCGCCCAGCTCGAGGGCTTCACCAATCTGCCGCGAACCCGGCAGATTGGTCTGATCCTCGGTGCGGCCGCGATCATCGGCCTGATCCTGCTGGTCCTCCTGTGGTCCCAGCAGCCGACCTTCCAGACCCTTTACAGCGGACTGGAGGAGCGCGAGGCCGGCGAGGTCCTGCAGGCCCTGGAACAGGACGGTGTCCGCTATCGCGTCAATCAGGACAGCGGCTCCATCGAGGTCCCCGCGAGCAGTGTCCATCAGACCCGTCTCGAGCTGGCGGCCCAGGGGCTCCCCAGTGGCGGCGCGTCCGGCTACGAGATCCTCGAGGAGGGCCAGGGATTCGGCGTCAGCCAATTCATGGAGAATGCCCGCTATCGGCAGGCGCTGGAGGGCGAACTGGCGCGCTCCATCATGACCATGGGTGCGGTGGGCCAGGCGCGGGTCCATCTGGCGATGCCCGAGGAATCGGTCTTTGTCCGGGATCGCAAGGAGCCCAAGGCCTCCGTGGTCCTGAACGTCGATTCGCGCCGCACCCTCGGCGAGGAGCAGGTCACTGCGGTGACCAACCTGGTGGCCTCCGCCATTCCCAATCTGGAGCCCGACAACGTCTCGGTCGTGGATCAGAGCGGTAACCTGCTGAGTTCCGAAGAACGGGATCCGCGCGCCGCCGCCGGCGACCGCCAGTTCGAGCAGACCCGGCGCATCGAACGGGCGATGGGCAATCGCATCGAGAACATCCTCCAGCCCATGGTCGGCTCCGACGGCGTGCGCGCCCAGGTGACCGCTGAACTCGATTTCAGCGAGATGGAGCAGACCGAGGAGCGCTTCAACCCGGACACCACCGCGATCCGTTCCGAACAGACCCTGCGTGAGGAGGATACCAGCCTCGGCGAGTCCGGTATCCCCGGATCCCTGTCCAACGAGCCGCCGGGAGCCGCCCAGGCGCCGGAGCTGGTGGATCCCTCCGGCGGCTCCGGCGGCTCCGGGCAGACGAGCCAGCTGCGCGAGGAGACGGTCACCAATTACGAGATCGATCGGACCATTACCCACAACCGGGTTCCGCCCGGAGCCGTGAAGCGGTTGTCGGTGGCCGTGGTGGTGGACCACGAGCGCACCACCAACGAGGACGGCGAAGAGGTGAAGGTCCCGCGCACCGAGGAGGAGATCCAGCGCATGACCGAACTGGTCGAGGACGCGGTGGGCTACGAGCCGCAGCGCGGCGACTCGGTGAACGTGGTCAGCACCTCCTTCGTCATTGATGAGCCGCTCCCCGAGGACCCGTGGTGGAAGCAGCCGCAGGTCTGGGACATCGCCAAGCAGGTTCTCGGTGCGCTGCTGATCATCTTCCTGATCCTCGGTGTGCTGCGACCGGTCCTGCGCAACCTGGCGCAGCCGCCGAAGATGGAGGACGAGGACGAGGACGAGGCCCTCACCGAGCTGGAGCGCCAGAAGGCGCAGATGCAGGAAGAGCTGGAACGCGAGATCCAGGTGGCCGACTACGAGACCAACCTGCAGACCGCCAAGACCCTGGCGCGCCAGGATCCGAAGCGGGTCGCGCAGGTGGTCCGCACCTGGATCGGAACCGAAGAACCGTGATCCCGGAGGTGTGCCGTGGGTGAAGAGGCCGTTCAGCAGGACGTCAAGACCGAACTGCCGAATCGCAAGAAGGCGATGTCGGGGGTGGAGCGCGCGGCGGTCCTCCTGCTCTCCGTCGGTGAGCAGGACGCCGCCGAGGTGATGAAGCACATGGGCCCAAAGGAGGTCCAGGCGCTGGG
>JBNJEU010000077.1:0-7293 GCA_051746205.1 Pseudomonadota bacterium | reverse complement strand
TAGTAACGTGCCGCTCGGATATGTACATGATTAAATTCATTCAGACCCGGGGGCGTCGGCCGCATGGATGCGGCCGTCGAGCCTACATGGACGTATTCACGGCGACCCCCGGGTCGGGCAGACCCCGGCGCCGGCGGTGGCCGCTACCTCGAACGTGGTTCAGCCCTCGGCCGGGTCCCAGCGCAGGTCCAGTTCCTTGGCCGCACGCACATCGTCCAGCCGGCGATTCGGCAGCGTATGAGGCGCCGTTTTCACCAGTTCCGGCTGAGTCTTCGCCTCTTCCCGGATGGCCACCATCGCCTCGATGAAGGAATCCAGCGTCGCCTTGTCCTCCGTCTCGGTCGGCTCCACCAGCAGGCATTCGGCCACCAGCAGCGGGAAATAGGTCGTCGGCGCGTGGTGGCCGTAATCCAGCAGCCGCTTGGCGAAATCCATGGCATTGACGCCCAGCTCCTTCGCCTCCTTGCGCAGGGTCAGGATGAACTCGTGGGTCGCCCGACGATTGCTGTAGGCGATCTCGAAACCGGCCTCGCGCAGCTTCACCATCAAGTAGTTGGCATTGAGGGTGGCAAACTCGCCGACCCGCTCCATGCCCTCGCCCCCCAGCATCCGGGCGTAGATGTAGGCGCGCAGCAGCACGCCGACATTGCCGCCGTGGGCCGACAGCGGACCAATGGTCCCGGGATGGTCGGCCTCTTCGATCCAGCGATAGCGACCGCTCTCCTCGGCCACCATGGGCACCGGCAGGTAGGGCTCCAGCCGTTCGGAGACGCCCACCGGGCCGGCCCCCGGGCCACCACCGCCATGAGGCGTGGAGAAGGTCTTGTGCAGATTCATGTGGATGACATCGAAGCCCATGTCCCCCGGCTTCACCTTGCCAAGGATGGCGTTGAGGTTGGCGCCATCGTAGTAGAGCAGGCCACCGGCCTCGTGGACCAGCGTGGCGATCTCGGTGATCCGGCGCTCGAACACCCCGAGGGTCGACGGATTGGTGAGCATGATCCCGGCGGTGTGCGGACCCACGGCGGCTTCCAGCCCCGCCATGTCCACGTCGCCACTGGCATCGGTGGGGATCTCGCGGACCGTGTAGCCGCACATCACCGCCGTCGCCGGGTTGGTGCCGTGAGCCGCATCGGGAACCAGGATCTCGGTGCGCTGATCATCGCCCCGGGCATCGTGGTAGGCGCGGATCATGGCCACGCCGGTGAACTCGCCCTGAGCACCGGCCATCGGAGCCAGGGATACGGCCTTCATCCCGGTGACGTCCTTGAGCATCTCCTGAAGATCCCAGAGGCAGGCGAGAACGCCCTGGCCATGGGTCTCCGTCGGTGCCTTCGGGTGCCGGCCGAGAAAGCCCGGGAGCATGGCCAGGCTGTTACAGCCGCGCGGGTTGTACTTCATGGTGCACGATCCCAGCGGATAGAACTGGGTATCGATGGCGAAATTCTGCTGCGACAGCCGGGTGTAGTGGCGCACCGCCTGGAGCTCGGAGACTTCCGGCAGCAGTGCGCGCCGCGTACGCCGCAGGTTCTCCGGGATCCCGTCCAGATTGCCCTCGGCGGGAGACTGGGCGGCGTTCCGGCGGCCTTCGCGGCCACGTTCGAAGATCAACATGGGTCCGGACCTCGTCTGGTTCGAATTCGGTTTCATCCGCCGAAGGCGGCCTGTTCCACCTGCAGATAGATGTGAGAAAGGGACTCGCCCACACGGTCGTCAAAATTGGGATAGCGTTCGGCGTAGTCGGCCAGCGCCTCCTCGACGTCGTCGCGCATCTGGAAGTCCTGCTGGCCGCGATCGAAACCGCTCTCCACCTCATTCCAGAAGGTATCCAGGTAGCCACGCAGGTCGGCGAGGATGCGGGCATCGCCCAGTTCCCCGTGCCCGGGGATGACGACGGCCGGGTCCAGGGCCTCCAGTTCCTCGAGGGTATCCACCCAGTGGCGGACATCGGCATCCATGGTGGCCGGGGCGGCGTTGCCGTAGGCCACGTCGGCGGCCAGCAGGACCTCCTGCTCCGGCAGCCACAGGGCCATGTCGCCGGGACTGTGCGCGGTACCCAGCAGGCGGAATTCCACGGTCACGCCGCCGAGTTCCCGGCTCTCGTTTTCGGTCACGGTCTCGTTCGGTGGCAGAACGGTCGTTTCACCGGCGGTGCCGTCGGTCATCTGCGCCACGCGGTCGACCCACGTCTGGCCATCATCCTCGATGATCCCGCGGGCTTCTTCACTAGCGAGAATGGCGGTTTCGTCCCCGGCGAGGGTGGCGTTGCCAAGCCAGTGGTCCCCGTGACCATGCGAGTTCACGATCCAGCGGATCGGCTCATCGGTCACCTCGCGAATGGTCGCCTTGAGGGACTCGCCGATGGCATCGGAGGTCCCGGTGTCGAAAACCAGCACCCCGTCATCCGTCACCACGAAGGCCATGTTGGAGTTCCAGCCCCGGTTCTCTTCGTTGGGAAAACCCTTGCTCGGGCTGACAACCGCGTACACGTTCGGCGCCACTTCCTCGGCGGTCATGTCGTAGGACTTCTCCAGCTCGGGCTCGCCGGCTCCACCGCAGGCGGCCAGCATCAGAGCAACCCCCGCCAGAACGGCGACAAACAGGCCACGGCGCATGGTCTTGGTCGTTCGCATCGGATTGTTCCAGGTCATGGTGCGCTCCTCCTGTCATTGTCGTGGGGCAACGGGGCGTATGCCCGTTGCTCAGCCGCGCAGGGTCGGCAGAATGCGACCCAGCACCTCGCTGTAGCGTTCGATATCGGCGCTGGTCCGCGTCTCGGTGGCGCAAACCAGGATCGCCTCGCCCAGTTGCGGATAATCGTCGCCCAGAGCCACGCCGCCGAGGATCCCCTCCGCCGCGAGGGCCTCGAGCAGCCGCTTCGCCGGGACATCGGTGCGGATCACCGCCTCGTGGAAGAAGGGTCGGTGGAAGACCGGCTCCACGTCGCCGACGCGGGTCAGTGCTTCCATCAGCGACCGGGTGTTGGCGTGGCTCGACGCCGCCACCCGCTCCAGGCCGTCCGGCCCCATGATGCTCATGTAGATGGTGGCGGCCGTCGCCAGCAGTCCCTGGTTGGTGCAGATATTGGAAGTCGCCTTGGAGCGGCGGATGTGCTGTTCGCGCGCCTGCAGGGTCAGTGTAAAGCCGTCGCGGCCGTCGGCATCGATGGTGCGCCCGACGATGCGGCCGGGCAACTGGCGCACATACGCCTGCTTGCAGGTCATGAAACCGAAGTAGGGGCCGCCGGAGGAAAGCGGGGCGCCCAGCGGCTGCCCTTCGCCGCAGGCGATGTCGGCGCCGTCGCGGCCCCATTCACCCGGCGGGGTGAGCACCGCCAGCGCGATCGGATTGACCAGACCGATGGCCAGCCCGCCGTTGTCATGGGCCCAGTCGGTCAGGGTGTCCACCTCTTCCAGCACACCGAAGTAATTGGGCTGCGGGATCACAAGCCCGGCGAAATCGCCCGGCTCCGCCGGGAGCGAGGCCGGGTCCAGAAACCCGCCCTTCGGTTCCATCGGCAGGCTCTCCAGGACGATCCCCTGGTTGCCGACGATGGTCTCCACCACGCGCCGGTAGACCGGCGGCACGGTGTCGGGCACCAGAACGCGTTTCGACTTCGACTTGCGGTTGGCCCGCACGGCCATCAGCACCGCCTCCGCCAGTGCCGACGCACCGTCGTACATGGAGGCATTGGAGGCGTCGAGGCCGGTGAGATGCGCCATCATGGTCTGAAACTCGTAGACCACCTGCAAGGTGCCCTGACTCGCTTCCGCCTGATACGGCGTGTAGGCGGAGTAGAACTCGCCCCGGGTGGTCAGCTCCCAGACCGCCGCCGGGATGTGGTGCTCGTAGGCCCCGGCGCCCATGAAGTTCAGCGGCTGACCATCGGCGGCCGCGCGCTCGTGCATGATCCGGGCGACCTCCATCTCGTTGAGACCCGACGACACACCGGCCAGTCCATCGCCGCGCAGGTCGGCCGGGATCTCGTCGAACAGGTCCTCGATGCTGGAGACTCCAATGGCCTCCAGCATCTCCCGGACTTCACTCTCGGTATGCGGAATAAAGGGCATGACGGCCTCGCTCGTCGGAAATAGGGAGGGTCTCAGTCGGACTCTTCGTCCACCAGGGCCTGATAGGCGTCGGCATCCATCAGGTCACCGAGAGCCTCACTGTCCGGCTGCATGCGAAACAGCCAGCCTTCACCGAAGGCGTCCTGATTGACCGTCTCCGGGGTATCGGCGAGACCCTCGTTGGCCTCCACCACCTCACCGGCGATGGGGGCGTAGACATCGGAAGCGGCCTTCACCGATTCGACCACGGCGCAGTCCTCGCCGACATCGAATCGGGTCCCCACCTCGGGGACCTCGACGAAGACCATGTCGCCGAGAAGCTGCTGGGCATGCTCCGTGATGCCGACGGTCATGGTGCCATCGTCATTGGGCTTCACCCACTCGTGGGACTTGGTGTACTTGCGATCGGTCGGTGCGGTACTCATGTCGTTTCTCCCAGCTCGAATAAAGAATACGGTTACGCCCACGCCGGGGCCATGATGCCCCGAGCCGTGGCTTGAATAAATCCCCTGTACCTAATCGGGCAGTTCCACCCGGATCTCCCCGTTGCGCACGAAAGGCGGCTTGACCACCCGAGTCGGCATCCGGCGGTTGCGGATGGCGACCTCCCATGGCCCCTCGCTACTGCCGGCGGGCACCCGGGCCAGAGCGATGGCGCGTCCCAGCGTGGGTGAGAAAGTGCCGGAGGTAATCACACCTTCGGACTCGCCACAGTGGACGGTCTGACCCTCGCGCAGCACGCCGCGCCCTTCCAGGACCAGGCCGATCTGGACCCGTGGCGCGCCTGCGTCGCGCTGCCCCTCCAAGGCCGGACGGCCGATGAATTCACGGTCATCCGGTTCCCACGCCACGGTCCAGTCGAGTCCGGCCTCCAGCGGGCTGACGTTTTCGTCCATTTCGTGACCGTAGAGGGCCATGGCCGCCTCCAGACGGAGGGTGTCCCGCGCGCCGTAGCCCACCGGCTCGGCGCCCGCTTCCACGAGGCGGTCCCACAGCGCCGGGATCTCGGCGACGGGCGCGCCGATCTCGAAGCCGTCCTCGCCAGTGTAGCCCGTCCGGCCAACGAAGAGCTCGCCCTCGACTCCGGCGACGAACGGCTTGAGATCAGCAGCGAAGGCACCACGCTCACCCAGGGCGCGCAGGGCCACTTCCCGGCCCCGGGGACCCTGAACCGCCAGCAGGCCGAGATCGGTGCGCTCGCGCAGCAGGCAGTCGTGGCCATCGATGTGGTGGCTCAGCCAGTCCATATCCTTGTCGTGGGTCGCGGCGTTGAGGATGGTCCGGAACCAGCGGTCGTTCATCCGGTAGACAATGAGATCGTCGACCACGCCGCCATCCTCGTTGCACATGCAGCTGTAGAGCGCTTTACCCGGCGTCTTCAGCCTGGCCACATCGTTGGCCAGCAGATGGCGCAGGAAGGCCTCGGCGCCGGGCCCCTCGATGTCGACGATGTTCATGTGGCAGACGTCGAAGATCCCGACATCGGTGCGCACCTGGTGGTGTTCCTCCACCTGGGAGCCGTAGTGGACCGGCAGTTCCCAGCCGTAGAAGTCGGCCAGCTTGGCGCCGGCGGCCACATGGCGGTCGTGGAGGGGGGTGCGGTCGAGACTCATGAGGCCTCCGGATTCGGTTGGCCGATGGCAGCCGCATTCTGGCGCTCTTCGGCATGATATGAGGAACGGACCAGCGGCCCGGACTTGACCCATTCGAAACCGAGTTCGCGCGCGCTCTCGGCATGGACTTCGAACTGTTCCGGGGTCACGTATTCGCGCACCGGCAGATGGTGAGCGGTGGGGCGCAGGTACTGGCCCAGGGCGATGCGCTGGACGCCGACGGCGCGCAGGTCGCGCAGCACCTCGGTGACCTCGTCGGCGGTCTCGCCGAGCCCGAGCATCAGCGCCGACTTGGCGTGCACCCGGGGCAGTTCGGCGGCGCGGCGCAGCAGCTCCAGCGAGCGCTCGTAGCGTGAACCCTTGCGGGCGGTACGATAGAGGCGCGGCACCGTCTCGATGTTGTGGCCCCAGACCAGATCCACCGGCTCGCTCTCCGGCAGCGGGTCGGCGGCAGCGGCGGCGGCAATGGTAGCCACGGCGCCGTCCATGTCCTGGCGGAAGTCCGGGGTCAGGAACTCCACGCCCATGGACGGGACGCGGCGGCGCAGCTCGGTGAGGCTGCGGGCGAAGATCCCGGCACCGCCATCCTCCATGTCGTCACGGTTCACCGAGGTCAGCACCACGTAGTCGAGGCCCATGCCCGTGGCGGCCTCGGCGACCCGACGCGGCTCGTCGTCATCGAACCAGTCGGGCCGACCGGTCCGCACCGAACAGAAGCCGCACGCACGCGTGCAGGTCTCGCCCAGCAGCATGAAGGTGGCAGTACCGCGATTCCAGCATTCGCCGCGATTGGGGCAGCGCGCTTCGGTACAGACGGTGTTCAATCCCTGCCGGCGCACCTGGCGGGCGGTTTCGGCATAACGCGGGTCCCCATCGAGGTTCAAACGGATCCAGGACGGCATGCGCCCGGCATTGGCCTCGGCGGAGTGATCGAAAACGGGGATGAATCGTTCAGGGCTCTGGGCCATGGGGGTCTCCCGGTTGAATCGGACAGTGTCAGCGGGCGATGGAACAAGCCCCGAGCAGGTCGGTTGTTCCATCGCCCCTCTGTCCTTTCACCTGAGAGCTTGAGCCCCTTCGGTGGGCCGCATTCGCGGCCTCTCTCCAGAGTCGGCTTTCAATACCTGTGGTCCTTCTGCCTGAGCGATTACGGGCGATTGTTGCGCCTTCGGCGGTGACTCGTGAAACCGTCACCCTCTCCCACAGGTTGTAGCAGCCGAATCGTCACCATAGCGCAAACCGGCGAAAAAAGTCCAGTCCCGTTCGCATTTTTCGGTGAGCCATACGGAGGGGCTTGACACAATCGCGAATGAGAACGATTATCATTACCGAGACGAAAACAGAGGAGATCAGGACCATGACTGCACCCCACGAACTGAACACCACCACCATTTACACCCACTGGGATGTCGATCCGGAGGATCTGCCCGGCCTGTTCGCCTGCGCCGACGACCAGGCCATTCCCCTGTGCTTCGAACTGACCATCGACGACAACCGGTTCGATATCGACACCCCCGGCTTCTGCTTTATCCAGCAAGGGCGGCACATGGAGCTGCGCGGCGACGGCGTTCTGCTGCGATTCGATCTCGATGCCTGGCTACAGGCCCGGG
>JBNJEU010000076.1:0-7419 GCA_051746205.1 Pseudomonadota bacterium | reverse complement strand
GACACCAGTTCGCGTTCGCCCTGAAGCACATGGATGCCCATGGCAGTCTGACCGTCCTTGAAGGTGGTGAACTCCTGGGCGCGCGCCACCGGGATCGGGGTGTTGCGCGGGATCACCTTCTCGGTCAGGCCGCCCATGGTCTCCAGCCCCAGGGACAGCGGTGTGACATCCAGCAGCAGCATGTCGTCGTCGGGACGATTGCCCGCCAGACGGTCGGCCTGGCGCGCGGCGCCGATGGCCACGACGCGATCGGGATCGATGTTCACCAGCGGCTCGCGGCCGAAGGTCTCGGCGACCTTCTCGCGCACCTGCGGAACGCGGGTGGAGCCGCCGACCATCACCACTTCGTTGATCGCGTCGCGCTCGATGTCGGCGTCGCGCAGGGCGCGCCGGCACGGCGCCAGGGTCCGGCGCACGAGCGGTTCGATGAGGTCATCGAAGGTTGCGCGGTCCAGACTCCCCCGCCAGCGGCGGCCGTCGCCGAGGTCGACATCGAGCTCGGCGCTGTCCGCAGTGGTCAGCACCTCCTTGGCCGCGCGGGCATCACGCTTGAGGCGGCCGATCAGCTGGATGTCGTCGGGGTCGCCGAGTCCGGCCTGTTCGATGATCCATTCGGCCACGACCCGGTCCAGGTCGTCCCCGCCCAGGGCGGAGTCACCGGCAGTGGCCAGCACCTCGAAGACGCCGCGCGTCAGACGCAGGATGGAGATGTCGAAGGTGCCACCGCCGAGATCGTAGACCACGTGGATCCCCTCGGCGCCCTCGTCCAGTCCGTAGGCCACCGCGGCGGCGGTGGGCTCGTTGAGCAGCCGCAGCACCTCCAGTCCGGCCAGCCGGGCCGCGTCCTTGGTGGCCTGACGCTGGGCGTCGTCGAAATAGGCCGGAACGGTGATCACCGCGCCGTGCAGTTCGCCGCCGAGGCTCGCTTCGGCGCGGGTTCGCAGGGTCTTCAGGATCGCGGCGGAAACCTCCACCGGGGAGACCTCGCCCCCGGCAGTACGCAGCCTTGGCACGCTCTGGTCGTCCTCGTCGAAGACATAGGGCAGGCGATGGCCACTGGCGCGGATGTCCGCCAGGCCGCGCCCCATGAACCGCTTCACCGAGACAATGGTGTTGGCCGGGTCCTCGGCAGCCGCGGCCAGGGCGTCGTGGCCGACTTCCGGAGCGCCGTCGGCGCGGTAGCGCACCACGGAAGGCAGGGCATGGCGGCCCTGTTCGTCGGGTAGAGTCACCGCCTCGCCGGAACGGATGGTGGCCACCATGGAATTGGTGGTGCCCAGATCGATGCCCACCGCCAGGCGATGTTCATGGGGGGCCTGGGACTGGCCCGGCTCGCTGATCTGCAGTAATGCCATGGTGTGAGAAACCGCCTTGTGGTACCGGGGGAACGGACAGACCCGACGACGTCCTTCAGAGGGCGTCGTCCAGGGCCTCTTCCATCTCGTCGACCTCGCTGGCCAGCTTGTTCAGGAACTGCAGGCGGCGCACACCGTCGGCGGCCCGCGCCAGGGCCGACGCGTCACCCGCCTCGAAGGCGTCACTCAAGGCCGTTTGCTCGTTCCGGAGGGATTCCTCCAGCCCGCTGCGCAGCCGCTCCAGTTCCCCGAACGGGTCCGCCTCGTCGCGGATCCCGGCCAGCTTCTCGCGCAACTCCATCTGCTCCATCAGGAAGGCCGGATCCATGGCCGTGTTCTGCTCGTCGTCGAGGGCGACGCCACGACGTTCCAGCAGATAACGCGCACGCGCCACCGGATCCTTCAGGACCCGGTAGCCCTCGTTGATCCATGCCGCGTGCTGAACCGCTGCCAGCCGCTCGCTGTCGGAGCCGTCGGTGTGGCGGTCGGGATGGGCCTCGCGCTGCAGATCGCGATAGCGCTCGGCCAGTCGGTCCCGGTCCACCTCGAAGGTCTCCGGCAGGTCGAAGAGTTCAAAGTAGCTCGGCCGTGCCGATTCAGACATTGAAGCTCTCGCCGCAGCCGCACTCGTCCGTCACGTTGGGGTTGTTGAAGTAGAACCCCTCGTTCAACCCCTCGCGACCGTAGTCCAGCTCGGTGCCGTCCAGATAGATCAGACTCTTGGGATCCACCACCACCTTCACGCCGTTGGACTCGAAGACCTGATCCTCGGGCTCCACCTCGTCGGCGAACTCCAGCACGTAGGCCATGCCGGAACAGCCGGAGGTCCGCACCCCGAGGCGCAGGCCGACTCCCTGACCACGGGAGTCGAGATAACGGCGCACGTGGTCGGCGGCCGCATCGGTCATCGTGATCGACATACCGCCTCCGTTGTGTTCAGGCGCTACGCGCCTCGGCGGATTCGCCGGCGGAGCTCGAGACCTCGCCGCCCCGATGCTCGTGGTAGTCGGCAATGGCGGCCTTGACGGCATCCTCGGCGAGCACCGAACAGTGCACCTTCACCGGCGGCAGGGCCAGTTCCTCGGCGATCTCGGTGTTCTTGATCTGCTGCGCCTCCTCCAGGGTCTTGCCCTTCACCCACTCGGTGAGCAGGGAGCTGGAGGCGATGGCCGAACCGCAGCCGTAGGTCTTGAACTTCGCGTCCTCGATGACGCCGTCGTCGTTGACCTTGATCTGCAGCCGCATCACGTCGCCGCAGGCCGGGGCGCCGACCATGCCGGTACCGATGGTGTCGTCGCCCTTCTCGAAGGCGCCGACGTTGCGGGGATTCTCGTAGTGGTCGATGACCTTGTCACTGTAAGCCATGATTGCTCACCTCGCTGATTACGGTGACCGGCGATGGCCGGTCCTGCCGATGATTAATGGGCTGTCCACTCCACGGAATCAAGATCGATGCCGTCCTGATACATCTCCCAGAGCGGCGACAGGGCGCGGAGCTTGTCGATCTTCTGGTGGAGGATGTCCACCGCGTAGTCGATCTCCTCCTCGGTGGTGAAGCGGCCGATGGAGAACCGGATGGAACTGTGGGCCAGCTCGTCGCTGCGGCCCAGGGCGCGCAGCACGTAGGAGGGCTCCAGACTGGCCGAGGTACAGGCCGAGCCGGAGGAGACCGCCAGTCCCTTCAGCGCCATCATCAGGGATTCCCCCTCGACGAAGTTGAAGCTGATGTTGAGGTTGTGCGGCACCCGCTGTTCCAGGTCGCCGTTGATGTAGATCTCCTCGATGTCGGAGAGACCGTCGAGCAGGCGGTCACGGAGCATGCGCACGCGCTCGTTCTCGGTGGCCATCTCCTCCTTCGCGAGGCGGAAGGCCTCGCCCATGCCGACGATCTGGTGGACCGGCAGGGTCCCGGAACGCATGCCGCGCTCGTGGCCACCGCCGTGGATCTGGGCGTTGATCCGCACCCGCGGCTTGCGCCGCACATAGAGGGCGCCGATCCCCTTGGGGCCGTACGACTTGTGGGCCGAGAGTGAGAGCATGTCGACGTTCATCGCCTCGACATCCACCGGGGCCTTGCCGGCACTCTGGGCCGCGTCCACGTGGAAAAGGATCTTCTTTTCGCGACAGATGGCGCCGATGGCCGCGATGTCCTGGATGACGCCGATCTCGTTGTTCACGTGCATGATCGAGACGAGGATGGTGTCCTCGCGCAGGGCCTCCCGAAACCGGTCGAGGTCGAGCAGGCCGTCGGGCTCCGGATCGAGATAGGTCACCTCGAAGCCCTTGCGTTCCAGTTCCCGGCACGGGTCGAGAACGGCCTTGTGCTCGGTCTTCATGGTAACGATGTGCCGACCCTGTTTCTCGTGGAATTCGGCGGCACCCTTGATGGCCAGATTGTCCGACTCGGTTGCCCCGGAGGTCCAGACGATCTCCTTGGGCGAGGCGCCGATGAGATCGGCCACCTGACCGCGCGCCCGGTCCACGGCCTCCTCGGCGTCCCAGCCGAAGGCGTGGGAACGGGAGGCGGGATTACCGTAGAGCCCGTCCTCGGGCGTCAGGTACTGACACATCAGCTTCGCCACCCGGGGGTCCACCGGTGTCGTGGCCGAATAGTCCATGTAGATGGGGTGACTCATTCTGCTCCTCCTGCTACCAGGCCCGGGCCCGGCGATTCATGTATGGACGACCGTCCTGGTCTCGTTGTCCTGGCGATTGGCGATCTCGCGGATTCCCTTACGTTCCACCAGTTGCCCGAGATCGATCCTGCCGAGGAAATCGTGGATCTGCTGGCTGAGATCCATCCAGAGTTCGTGGGTCAGACAGCGCTCGTTGCCCTGGCAGTTGCCCTGCCCTCCGCAGCGAGTGGCGTCGACCTTCTCGTCCACGGCGGTGATCACGTCCACCACCGGGATCTCCGTCGCGGGACGGCTCAGGCGGTAGCCTCCGCCCGGTCCGCGGGCGCTGGTCACCAGTCCCTGGCGACGCAGCTTGGCGAACAGCTGTTCCAGGTAGGACAGCGAAATCTCCTGGCGCTGGGAAATATCAGCCAGCGTGATCGGCCCCTGTTCGTAGTGCAAAGCCAGATCGAGCATGGCCGTTACCGCGTATCGCCCTTTCGTTGTCAGCCTCATGGCGTCTGTCCTTCCGCTCCGTTGATGTCTGTGTCTCTATGAGCACAGTCTGCATTACTGAGTAAAAAAGTCAAGTATTGGCCGCGTCACGCTGAACCGATTCGTCTTCCCTCGTCTCTTCGCCACCGCCAGTATTCAGTTCGCATTCGGGCAGATCGGGCATCCGGTGTTCGTCGAGCTCGCCCCCCATGCGCTTGATGGCCCCGCACATCTCCTCCAGGCGACCATCGGTGGCCTGGAGGTGGTCGAGGATGCAGTTGATGGCGTTGGCCACCGGATCGGGCATGTCCTGGGTGGTGCCGTAGGCGTCGAAACCGAGCTTCCGGGCCATCGCGGTGCGCCGCGACTCGCGGTCCTCGTCGCTGCCCCGGTTCACCACCCGACCGGGGATGCCGACCACGGTGGCGTTGTCCGGGATGTCCTTGACCACCACCGCATTGGAGCCGATCCGGCAGCCCGGTCCGATGCTGATGGGCCCGAGGACCTTGGCCCCGGCACCGACCACCACGTCGTCGCCCAGGGTCGGGTGGCGCTTGCCCTTGTCCCAGCTGGTACCACCGAGGGTGACCCCGTGGTAGAGGGTCACGTCGTCACCGATCTCGGCGGTCTCGCCGATCACCACACCCATGCCGTGGTCGATGAAGAAGCGCCGCCCGATGGTCGCCGCCGGATGGATCTCGATCCCGGTGAGCAGACGGCTCGCCGCCGAGACGAGACGCGCCGGCCAGTGCAGACGGTGGTGCCAGAGCCAGTTGGCGAAACGGTGGTGGAGGACCGCGTGAAAGCCGGGGTAGGCGATGACCACCTCCCACGCCGATCGCGCGGCGGGATCCCGCTCGGCGATGCAGTGCAGGTCTTCGCGTATCCGTTCCAGCATGCCCTCATTCCTCACCTTGGTGGTCGGACATGATAACGTGATCGTCCCCGGAGCGCCTACTCCCCCCGGGGCGCAGCGACGGCCGTGCGGTTCCCGCGGCCTTCTGCGCCGCCCGTAAAAGACCGCGCAACAGGTTCACCTCCTCCTCGGTGGGCCGGGCGCGGTTGCAGAAGCGTCGCAGTCGCCGGCGCACCGGGGCGGAGCGCTCGACCTCCATGAATTCGAGGTCCAGCGCGGTCTGTTCGAAGTGGCCGATGAGCCCCTCCACCACCGCCGCCGGCGCCGGCGGTTCGGCGGCCCCGTCACCCCCGCGCGCCGCCAGGGCCGCCTCGGCGAAGAGACCGGCCCCCGCCATCGCCAGGTGCATCTCGTAGCAGACCAGCTGCACCGCCTGGGCCAGGTTCAGCGAGCTGTAGTCCGCCGCCGTCGGGATGTGGATCAGGCTGTGGGCGCGCTGGACCTCCTCGTTGGTCAGTCCACTCTTCTCGCGCCCGAAGATCAGCGCCACGCGCCCGCCGCCGACCATCTCCTCCGCCGCCCCGGCGGCCGCCTCACGCGGCGTCCCCGACGGCCAGCGACTCTCGCGCACGCGCGCCGTGGTCGCCAGAACCCAGGTCGCCGACGCCAGCGCGGTATCGAGATCCGGGCAGACCGTGGCCGACTCCAGGATGTCGGCCGCCCCGGAAGCACGCGCCACCGCGTCCGGGTGATCCACCGCCACCCGCGGATTCACCAGCGCCAGATCCCGCAGCCCCATGGTCTTCATGGCGCGGGCCGTCGCTCCGATGTTGCCGGGATGGGTGGTCTCGACCAGTACGACTCGGGGGGCTTCTGCTGTCATGGGATTTCCTACTGGATCACGGGGTCATTTTCCCCAACCTGGCGATGAATGACAACGCCCCGGGACATCCCGTCGTGAAAGTCGCCGACGAGGGTTGTAGAATGGGGGCACCACGCAGTCTCACCATCTCAACACCCGGAGAACCACGCCCCATGCATCCGATGCTCAACATTGCCGTGCGCGCCGCCCGCCGCGCGGGCAGCATCATCGTTCGCAGCGCCCGCGACATCGACCGCCTGACCATCGAGGCCAAGGGCCACAACGACTTCGTCTCCGAGGTGGACCGCGCAGCGGAAGAGGCGATCATCGACATCATCCACAAGGCCTACCCCGATCACGGTTTCATGGCCGAGGAGAGCGGCGACAGCGGGTCCAGTGATTATCAGTGGATCATCGATCCCCTCGACGGCACCACCAACTTCCTCCACGGCTTTCCGCAGTTCGCCGTCTCCATCGCCCTGCGCCACGGCAACCGGCTGGAACAGGCGGTGGTCTACGACCCCATGCGCGAAGAGATGTACACCGCCAGCCGTGGCAGCGGGGCGCAGCTCGACGGCCAGCGCCTGCGCGTGGCGCCCCGTCGCCAGCTGGAGGGCAGTCTGCTGGGCACCGGCTTCCCCTTCAAGCAGCCGGAGCACCTGGACGCCTACCTCGGGATGTTCCGCGCCTTCCACCCGCTGGCCGCCGGCATCCGCCGGCCCGGGTCCGCCGCGCTGGACCTGGCCTACGTCGCCGCCGGCCGGCTGGACGGCTTCTGGGAGATCGGTCTGAATCCGTGGGACATGGCCGCGGGGGTCCTGCTGGTCCGCGAGGCCGGCGGTCTGGTGAGCGACTTCGACGGCGGCGAGGAGTACCTGGCAACCGGCAACCTCGTCGCCGCCACCCCGAAGATCTTCCCGTCGATGATCCACACCATCGACCCGCACCGTACGCCGGCACTGATGAAGTAGGGAGAGCGCGCGGCCGGGGGATGGCCGCCGTGTTCGGTCGGTACCGACCTCGCGGAGGAGACGCCGGCCACGGAGGGAGATGGCCGGCGGGACATCAGGGCTCGGGGTGCTCCTCCTGGTCCGCCCCTTCCTTCTCCACCGGTTGCAGGTCCGCCTTGCTCACCCCCAGCGCCAGCGCCGTGTTGGCGGCAACATAGATGGAGGAGTAGGTCCCGACCACGACCCCGGCCAGCAGGGCCACAGCAAAGCCGTGAATGGTCTCGCC
>JBNJEU010000075.1:0-7434 GCA_051746205.1 Pseudomonadota bacterium | reverse complement strand
CCGTCCGCCTCAGTCCTCCAGTTCATTCAGGGCTTCTTCCAGCCAACCGAAGCGGATCCGTTCCTGCTCCAGGCGCAGCGAGGGTGCCCAGGCATCGTCCAGAAGACCCTGATAGAGGGCGGCCTGCTCCGGTGGCAGCCGCTCCAGCGGGTGCTCGCAACGCTGGGATCGAGGCTCCTCGCCCCAGAGTTCGCGGTGGGCCTCCAGAGTCGCGCGGTCCATCAGCAGCGGTTCGGCATGGGGCAGATGGCCGAGCAGGCGGTCGAGGATGGCCAGTCCGTGGCTGTCAATGTCACCCCAGTAGTGGACCGCCACCCGGCGCAGCCAGGGCAGCCGCGCCAGCTGCTCCACCGCGTAACCGAGGCCGAAGATCACGGCGCTGTCGGCCATCGCCGGGAAGGCGAGGCCGTTGATCTCGTTCTCGGTGATGAAGACGCGCCGCAGGGGCGGTTCGACGGCGGTGAGGTCGAACGTTGCCAGTTCCGCCACCGGGGCGGTGATGTCGGTGAGGCCGTGGAGGGCGAGGCGCGGGTCGAGCAGGCGCAACCGCAGCCGGGTCGGGCGAGTGTTCAGCCCGTAGCGGGCCTCGAAGCCGCGTACACCGGTGTGCTCGGCCTCGATGGCTGCGGGCGGCAGGACACGTTCCAGGAGCTCGCCGAGCAGGCGGCGACGGGCCTCAATGAATTTGGTGTCGACGCCGGGGATGTCGAGCTGGCGCAGGTGGATCCCGGGGCGCGGGTGGTGGCGGAACCAGTCGACCACGGCCAGCAGGCCGGGCCACTCGTCGGCGTGCTCCAGGGCGGTGAGGGAACGCTCGCGCAGCCACTCCATCAGCTCGGGGGAGCCTGCCCGCGTGGCCTCGACCACGGTGTCGAAACGCGCCGCGTCCCGCTGCCGACCCAGTAGCCTCAGGGCGTCTTCCAGGGTGGGGACGACCGCCGCCACCGGCAGGGCGTTGCTGCCGTGGACGCGGTTGCGCACCGTCTCCCAGCACAGTTCGAAGCCGGCCCCCTTCTGCTCGGCGGCACGCAGCGCCTCGGCCCAGTCCATCACCGCCCCGAGATCGGCGGCAATCGCCCGCGCGTCGGGGCGCTTCAGGCGCAATTCCAGCGGGAAGAGTCCGGACGGCTCCAGCCGCTCGGCCAGGAGCGCGCCCCGGTCCCACCGGCGGCGCAATTGCGCCTCGATGTCCCGGGGGGTGGACCAGTCAGCCACGGCGTGCCGGAATCACACCGCCTCACGCAGATGCATATCGATGTGCACATCGCTGTAGGGGCAGACCACGCCACCGGCATCCGTCCGCTCCACCAGACCGAGGGTCGTCAGGACGGTCACATCCTCATGGACGCGCTTGACGTCGCGGCCGACCCGCCGCGCCAGTTCACGCACCGAGAGCACATCCGCTCCCAGCAGCGTCTGGATCAAGGCCCAGCGGCGCTCTGTCAGCTGGCCAAAAAACTGTGCCGGACTCTCGAAATTGAGCCGCTCCCCGGCGTACGCCTCGCCACGATCGGCCACGCGAGCGGCATCACGCAGTCCACCCCGCCAGTCCGGAGAGACGGTAATGGTCAATGTTCGTTGCGCCATTTTTCCACCTCCGCGATAAAATCCTCGACCACGGTCGCCACATCGACAAATCGGTAGGTCCACTCGGTACCGTCGACATGGCAGTGATCGCCCTTGCCCCGCTCGTTATCAAAACGGATCCGGCAGACACCGTCGACGACCCAGGCGAGCCGGTACTTGAAATCATGCCGACAGGGCGACAGCGGTTGCGGAACGCGCCAGATGACCATCTCGATGAGATTCCCTTCCGGCGTCACATCCCTGTAACGAGTAATCAGGCGCGCCTTCATGTTGGCAACATAGCCAACAACTGTGGTTCCGTCAATCCGAGGAGGGGACCCCCTGCGCGGCTGGCTCGGATGACCGGCGATTCGCCTTCTCGCTGTGGTACTCCTCGATGGTGAGGTTGCGCACCATCGATCGGGCGCCATCGGGGGAGTGGACGTAGCCGACGCTGGCGACGAAGGGTTCGATGATGTGGATCTTCTGCAGCGGGGTGACGATGAGCAGTTGCAGCTTCAGCCGCTGGAACAGCGCCAGGCCGAAGCGCGCCGATTCATCGGAGCCGCGACCGAAGGCCTCGTCGATGACCACGAAGCGGAACGAGCGCCCGCCCCGGCCCGCCTCGTCCAGGCCGAACTGATAGGCGAGGCTGGCGGCGAGCACGGTGTAGGCGAGCTTCTCCTTCTGGCCGCCCGACTTGCCGCCGGAATCGGTGTAGTGCTCGTGGGCGGCGTCGTCCTCGCGCCAGCGCTCCTCCGCCGAGAAGGTGAACCAGTTGCGCACGTCGGTGACCTTGCGCCGCCAGCGGCGGTCGGCCTCGGCGGTGCCCTCGCGGCCACGCAGCCGCTCGATGATGGTGCGCACCTGGAGGAACTTGGTCTCGGCGTAGTCGTCACCGGGGTCGGTGGCCTCGGCCCCGGTGACCCCCTCGGTGCAGCCGCGCAGGTCGCGCTGGAAGTCGCGGATGTCGGCGTCGACGGCCGGGTCGGCAAGCAGGGCGATGTAGCGGCCGGGGTTGAAGTCGATGCCGTGGAGGGAGCCGTTGATGGTCTCGATGCGCTCGCGGATGGCCTCCCGCTGGCGGTGCAGGTGGGCCTGGAAGTTGGCCACCTCGCGAATGGTGTTCTCGTTGAGCAGCGCCTTGAAACGCGCCTCGAAGCGCGGCAGGTCGTCGCTCTTCAGCCCCGCCAGCAGTTCGGCGTACTCGCCGGCGGCGTTGAGGTCGGCGTCCATCTCCCGGGTCTCCAGCGGCCAGCGGTGGCGGAAGTCGCTCATGGCGGCGACCACCTTCTGGGCCAGCCGGTTCAGCCGCTTCTCCTCGTTCTCGATGCGGCTGGAGAGCCAGCGGCGCAGCTCCGACTGGTTGCGCTCGGCGTTCTCCGCGGTGACCGCGTCGGCCCCCAGGGCGTTGGCCGCCACCGCCTCGTCGAACAGCGCCGCCAGCCGGGGGAAGTCGCGCTCGCGCTGCTCGACCCCGGCGCCCTCCAGAACGGCGCGGGCCTCCTCCCGCGTCGCTTCGGCCCGCTCGTGGCGCTCCTCCAGTCGGGCGACCGCCGTGGTGGCGGTGTTCAGCGCTTCGTCCAGGCCCTCCCGCTCGGTCTCCAGCTCCTCCAGCTGGCCGCGCAGCGTGCGCAGGGTGTCCGATTCCGACTCCAGCCGCTGTTTCTCCTCCTCCAGGCGACCAATGGCGGCCACCGGGGTCTGCCAATCCAGCTCGTTGAAGTCGGCGAAGACGCGGATCTGGCTCAGGGCGTCGCGCCGCTCGCGCAGGCTCGTCTCCTCGGCCTGGAGCTCCGTAATGCGGCCGCCCTGGTCGCGCATCCGCGCCTCGAGATCGGCGGCCTGCTCCTCCAGGGCGGCGATCTTGTCGGCGTTGGTCCAGCCGAGGATGAAGCGCGAGCGATCGTCGATGCGGTGGCGGTCGTCCTTCTCGTGGCGCTCGCCACCGGCCTTGACCTGACCGGCGCGGGTGATGGCGCGCTTCTCGCGCCGCAAGCGGGTCAGGTCATCGCAGCAGGCGTAGTCGAAGCGCCGCGCCAGTTCGCCCTCGAGCCACTCCTGGAACGGCGTGTCCGGGTGGATGGCCAGCTTGTGGACCAGGGAGTCGGGATGCAGCTCGGGGCGCCCACCGCGTTCCGCGCCGTCGCGTACCCGGTAGTAGACCAGCCGGCCACGCAGATGAGTGCGCTCCACCCAGTCGGCGACGGTGGCGTAGTGGTCGTCCGGCACCAGCAGGGAGAGGCCGAAGTTGTGCAGCAGCCGCTCGGCGGCGCCCTCCCAGTCGCGCGCTTCCTCGCGCACCTGGATGAGTTCGCCGACGAACGGCAGCGCCTCTGGCTCCAGGCCGGTCTCCTCGCACAGCCGCCGACGCAGCTCCAGGCTACGCTCGGGGATATTGGAGCGCCGGGCGCGCAGGGAGGTCAGTTCGGCGTCGATCGTCTCGTGGCGCCCCTTGAGTTCGCGGAAGGCGACCTCGGCCTCGGTGCGGGCGTTCTGCAACTCCGCCTGGCGCGCCTCGGCCCGTTCGGCCGCGCCTTCGAGTTCACGCTGGTTGGCCAGGAAGGTCTCGGCATCCTCGACCTCCGGTAGCTCCAGCCGCCGGGCCAATTCATTGTAGCGCTCGGCGCGGCGACGCCGGGCATCGCGCTCCTCGGCCTGCTCGGTGATCTGACGAGCCAGGCCCTCGATCCGGTCACCGCCGTGCTCGGCAATGGCCTGCTTGAGCTCGTCGCGGCGGTCGAGCAGCGCACGTTGTTCCGCGCGCCGGCGCTCCACCTTCGACCGCGCGCGGGCCAGCTCCTCGTCCAGCTTCGCCAGCCGCTCGCCCAGCCGGTCCACCTTGATCCCGGCGTACCACGGCTCCAGGGCATCCCGCGCCGCGCGCCAGCCGGCCACCTCCTCGGCCAGCACGGCGTGTGCCTCGGCGTCGGCCACCAGCGGCTCCAGCGCCTCAATCCGGGCGCGAGCGTCGACCACCGCGTCATGAGCGCGGTTGAGATCGTCGAAGTGGGCAATCAGGGCATCGACCTTCTCGTCCACCGGCTCCGCCTCGAGCATGTGACTGCGCACGAACTCGGTCAGGTTGCCCACCGACTTCATCGACACGGTCTGGCTGAACAGCTCCAGCGCCTGGTCCGAGTCGATGCCGAAGCGGCGGCGGAAGGCGGCGCCATACGGCGGGAAGGTATCGTGGACCTCGACCACGTCGCGGCCGCGCAGCCGCTTCTTCAGGGCGTTGATGTCGCTGCCGAAGTCGGCGAAGTCCTCGGCGATGGACAGCGCCGTGTCGGCGACCACGTAGAAGCGCTGCGGCTGGCCCTGGTCCTTGATCCAGAAGACCTGGGCCAGGGTCACGGTGTGATCGAAGCCCTCGTTGTGGAAACGCGCCAGCACTACCGAATAGCTGTTATGGTCGCGCAACGCCTCCGGTTTGACGCTCGCCCCCTCGTCGTCGCGCACCGACTTGTAGTAGCCGAGAACATAGGAGCGCAGGGAGCGCTCCTTCGCCTCGGCGCCGGCGGCCTTGTTGTAGGTGATGCGCTGGGCCGGCACCAGCAGGGTGGTGACGGCGTCCACCAGGGTCGACTTGCCGGAGCCGATGTCGCCGGTGAGCAGGGCGTTGTCGCCGCCGGGCTCGATGGCCCAGACGCGGTCGTGGAAGGTGCCCCAGTTGTAGAGCTCCATGCGCTGGAGGCGGAAACCGGCGCGCTGCTCGTCGGCGGCAAAGTCCAGGGGTTGCGCTTCCATTGTGGGTCTTCATTCCTCCGCGTGAGCGCGGTAGGCGCGCAACCGCTCGTCCAGCTCGTCCAGCCACTGGGCATCGATGAAGGCCTTGAGAAGCCGCTGGACCTCGTAGCGCTGTTCCTCGCCGCGCAGCCGGCGCAGGAAGCCGAGCTCCACCACCTTGTTGATATGGCCCTCCACCCGGTCCTTCTGCCGGGCGTCGTTGGCGGTCTCCGGCTGGAAGACGCGGATCAGGTCGACGATCTCGTCACGGGTCAGCACCAGCCGGGTATCGCCGCCACCGGCATCGTGCTCGGCCAGCTTCTTGCGCAGCAGGGCGAGCAGCAGGCTCACCGGATAGCTCAGGGGCCGACGCGCCACCAACCGGGGGAGGTCGGTGTCGTTCTCGGCGGCGGGGCGCTGCTGAAGATAGGCGTAGCCCTCGGCCTCGTCGAGGATCAGTTCCAGGCCGATGGTCCCGACGTAGTCGCGCACCCGCGCCTGAAGCTCCAGCAGGTCCTGCCATACGCGCGGCGCGGCCTCCTGGAAGAGGACGCCGCGAAACAGCGTGACCAGCACCAGCGACAGCCGCTCCCCCTGTTCGGGTCGAGGTGTGCTGTCACTCGTGGCGTTGGGGACGGCTCCGTGTTCCATGGCGCCCATCATACGAAACAAGAGGCGGGAAGGCTAAGCCGATTCGGTTCGCCGGCTGAAGAGGATCGCGGGGACGGTGGCGCGCCGCTCCGTGCCCTCCTCGTCGTGCCAGTGGATGGTCTCGCTGCGAGACTCGTCGATGACGGCGTGCTCCTCGTCGGTGGCCACGGCCAGATAGGTGACCAGTTCCGCCAGGCCCTGCTCCAGGGGGAACGCCTCGACCACCGCCCCCAGACTCACCGGATCGTGGCGGTTCAGGGCGCGCCGGATGCGGGTGTGGAGACGCTGACGGTCGACATGGACCTGTTCGAACAGGGCGCCGGGATCGACCTCCTCGCCGCCCTCCACCAGCACCTGGTCGCGGATATCCGGCTTCAGCGGCGGACTGTACAGGGGCCGTTCCAGGGGTAGTTTCAGGGTCGGAGCCGTCTCGTCCACCTCCATGACCGTGCCGTCGGGGGGTGCGTCGCGCAGGGCCAGGGCGTGCTGTTCCACCTCGCGAATGAGATCCATGATCCGGCGGTTCTCCAGCCACGCCTGATCGTCGAGGAAACGGCGCAGCTGCTGGGAGAGCCGGGCCACCGTGCGCTGGGTGGTCTCGCCCGCCTCCAGCCAGTCGTAATGGATGCGCTTGACCCGTGGATCGGGCTCCAGCGCCGCCACCGGCTCCAGGCTGAGAGCGCGTTCCAGCAGCTCGGTGAGTTCCTCCTGGCGCGCCGGCGACATCAGGAAGTCCCAGAAGGCACGGAAACTCCGCCCCTGATCGGAGTCGGCGATGACATCCTGCTCACCGAAGACCTCCTCCAGAAGACCACCACGCCCACCCTCCCAGGTGGCGATGCGCTCGCGCACCTGGCGGTCGAGCTCGCGAAAATTCTGTTCCACCTGGCGGAAGTCGGCCAGCAGCGCCCGGGCGGTCCCCTCTGCCTGAAGGAAGCGCTCGCGCAGGTGGGTGGGGTCGAGCCGCTCCAGCTCGCCTTCCCGCAAGCGCTGGATCCGGGCATCGAGTTCCGCGCGCTGGCGCTCCAGTTCCCGGATCTGCGCCTCGGGATCGGTCTCCGCGCCGTGGACCAGTTCGCGCAGCAGATCGAAGACCGTGCGCAGCCGCGACTCGGCGCCGACAAACTGAGCCCGCTCGTCGAGCCCGACGACCCAGTGGATCACCTGCTCGGTGGCCGGCATCAGGTCGAAGTGGGGCTCGTCCACCTGCGGCGGGTAATACCGGCGCAGCCAGCCGCGCTCGTCGGCGGCCCAGTCATTCAGGTAATCCCGCGCCGCCTTCGGGTAGAGGGTCTGCCCCTCGCGCTGGTGGAGTTGATAGAGGTAGTCGTCCAGCAGGCCCGCCAGTTCCTGTTCCCCCAGCGCCCGCTGATTGGGGCGAATGAAGGCGTGGTGCAGGAAGCCGAGGATCAGCGGCGCGTTGTCGGAGACCAGCAACCGCCACGCGGGGTGGGTCCGCCGCAGGTACTGGAGGTGGTCGTGTTCCAT
>JBNJEU010000074.1:0-7572 GCA_051746205.1 Pseudomonadota bacterium | reverse complement strand
GGGGTAACTTGCAGCGGCAGACAATGGACGGGTGATCCATGGATATTCTCAGCATACTGGGGCTGGCACTGGCCGCCGTGGCCGTGTTCGGCGGCGCCATCGCCAAGGGCAGCGGCATCGCCGCGCTGATGGACATCGCGGCGTTCACCATCGTGGTCGTGGGTACCATCGCCGCCGGTTTCATCCAGACCCGGCTGCCCAATTTCCTTCACGCCCTGCGCCTGCTGCGCTGGTTCCTGGTGCCGCCGAAGGTCGATACCCAGGACGCCATCAACCGGATCCTCGACTGGTCCCAGATCGCCCGCAAGGAGGGTCTGCTGGGCCTCGAGATCGTCGCCGAACAGGAGACCGACGACTTCGCGCTGAAGGGGCTGCAACTGCTGGTGGACGGCTCCGAGCCGGAGACCATCCGCAACATCCTCGAGGTGGATCTGAGCACCAAGGAGAACTTCGATCTGGCCGGCGCCAAGGTCTGGGAGTCCATGGGGATCTATGCGCCGACCCTCGGCATCATCGGCGCGGTAATGGGGCTCATCGCGGTCATGAAGAAACTGGACGATCCCAGCGCGCTGGGCTCCGGCATCGCCACCGCCTTCGTGGCGACCATCTACGGCATCGCCTCCGCCAACCTCTTCTTCCTGCCGGTCGCCGCCAAGATCAAGAGTCTGGTGGAGGAGCAGACCACCTACCGCGAGATGATGATCGACGGCCTGGTCTCCATCGCCGACGGCGAGAACCCCCGCAACATCGAGACCAAGCTCAACTGCTACGTGAAGTAGACGGAAGAGGGGACTGTCCCCTTTTCCGTCAGGATGATTCCCTTCACCGCAGTCGCACCACGGCCCAGGCGGCCAGCGCCGCGCCGGTGGCGGCCACGCCCCCGGCCACCAGATAGGTCCCCGTCGGTCCGAAGCCGTCCCACAGCAGGCCGCTGGACAGGCTGCCCAGTGCCCCGCCGGCGCCGAAGGTCAGGCTGGAGTAGAGCGCCTGGCCGATGCCCTGATTCGGGCCGCTGAAGACGCGGTGCACCAGGGCGATGGCGGCGGCGTGGAAGCTGCCGAAGCTGGCCGCGTGCAGCAGCTGGGCGAACAGCAGCAGGCCGAGCTGCTCGGGCCAGAGGCCGATGACGATCCAGCGCAGCGCCGCCAGAACGAAGCTCGCCACCAGCAGCACCCGCAGGGTGAAGCGCCGCATCAGCCACGCCATGATCAGGAACAGCACGACCTCGGCGCCGACCCCGAGCCCCCAGAGGATCCCGGTGGTCAGCCCGGAATAGCCGATGTCGCGCATGTAGAGGCTGAAGAAGGTGTAGTACGGCCCGTGGCTCGCCTGCATCAGCAGACAGGCGCCCAGGAAGGCGAGCACCGCCGGGTTCGACAACAGCCGGCGCAGCGGCGTGTGCTCGTGGCCTTCCAGGTGCTGCCCCGGCCCTTCGGGGGTGACCATGGACGCCAGCCAGATGGCCGCCAGTCCGGCGAGCACCAGCCACGGCAACCAGTGGATCCCGGCCCGCTCCAGCAGCGGACCGAGCCCGACCGCGGCGATGATGAACCCCACCGACCCCCACAGCCGGATCAGGCTGTAGCGCTCGTGCTCGCCGCGCAGGTGGTTGAAGGTGTTGGCCTCGAACTGGGAGAGCACCGCGTTCCAGAAGAACGAGTAGGCAAGCATCAGCAGCAGCAGGGGCCAGAAGCCGTCCGTCCACGGCACCAGGGCGAAGCCGGCGACCCCCAGCAGGCTGCCACCGCGTACCCACGGCATGCGCACGCCGCTGCGATCGGAGAGCCAGCCCCAGAGGTTGGGGGCGATGATCTTGGTGCCGAGGATCACGGCCATGAACAGGCCGATGTCGCGCGAGGTGAAGTCGAGGCTGTCCAGATAGACCGGCCAGTAGGGCACCATCGCCCCGAGCACGGCGAAGTAGAAGAGGTAGAAGCTGGAGAGCCGGGTGTACGGCATCCCGGCTAGCGGGCGGGCTGTTCGGGATTGCGCTCGGGGTTCTGGGCGCGCTGGCGCAGGGCGTGGTCCATCAGCACCAGGGCGACCATGGCCTCGGCGATGGGGGTGGCGCGGATGCCGACACAGGGATCGTGGCGCCCCTTGGTGACCACCTCCACCGGCTGGCCGTCCACGTCGATGCTCGCCCCCGGGATGAGGATGCTGGAGGTGGGCTTCAGCGCCATGGAGGCGGTCAGCGCCTGGCCGGTGCTGATCCCGCCGAGCACGCCGCCGGCGTTGTTGCTGGCGAAGCCGTCGGCGGCGATGGGATCGCGGTGCTCGCTGCCGTGCTGGGTCACCGACTCGAAGCCGGCGCCGATCTCCACGCCCTTCACCGCGTTGATGCTCATCAGGGCGTGGGCGATGTCGGCGTCCAGGCGATCGAAGACCGGCTCGCCCCACCCCGCCGGCAGCCCCTCGGCGACGACGTTGATGCGCGCGCCGATGGAGTCCCCCGACTTGCGCAGCGCCCGCATGTACTCTTCCAGCTCCTCGAGCTTGGCGGCGTCGGGGAAGAAGAAGGCGTTGCGGCCGATGGCGTCACGGTCGAACGCCTCGGCGCGGATGGGGCCGAGCTGGGCCATGTAGCCCAGGATGGCGACGCCGTAGTGCTCGGCCAGGTACTTGCGCGCCACGGCCCCGGCGGCGACCCGGGCAGCGGTCTCCCGCGCCGACGAGCGCCCGCCGCCGCGGTAGTCGCGGCGGCCGTACTTGCGGTCGTAGGCGAAGTCGGCGTGGCCGGGGCGGTACTGGCGCGCGATGTCACCGTAGTCCTTCGACCGCGCGTCCTCGTTCTCGATCAGAAGGGCGATGGGGGTGCCGGTGGTCTCGCCCTCGAAGAGGCCCGAGAGGATCCGGACGGTATCCGGCTCGCGGCGCTGGGTGACGTGTTTCGAGGTGCCGGGACGGCGCCGGTCCAGATCGGTCTGGATCTCGGCCTCGCTCAGCGACAGGCCCGGCGGGCAGCCGTCGATGATGCAGCCGATGGCGGCGCCGTGGCTTTCGCCGAAGGTGGTGACGGTGAAGAGCCGCCCGAAGCTGTTTCCTGACATGGGGCCATTCTACCGAAAAACCTCAGCGGCGGCATTCTCCCACGGAGCCCGGGGCGCAGCGTTCGCCGTCGACCCAGGTGGCGCGGTGGAGGTTCACGCCCTCCAGTTTCGCCCGGTCGATCGTGGCGCCGGTGAGATCGGCGTAGCTGAGATCGGCGTCGCGCAGGTCGGCGCGGCGCAGGTCGGCGCGGCGCAGATCGGCGCCCAGCAGGACCGCGTCGCCGAGATCGGCGCCGGTGAGGGTCGCCATGTGCAGTCGGGCATACCGGGCATCGGCGCCGCTCAGATCGGCGCCCGTCAGGATCGCGCGGGTCAGTACGGTCCTCTCCAGGGTGGCGCCATTGAGCTCGGCATTGCGGGCGACGCGGCCGGCCAGGTCGCACTCGCGCCAGTTGACCCCGGCGGCCGGCGGCGCGTCACAGGTGACCGGATCCCGCTCCGGCCAGTCATGGAAGAAGCTGAAATAGATGGTGATGCCGATCAGCAGCAGCACCACGAGCAGCCACCAGGCATGCTCCTTCGGCCGATTGGCGGCCGCCGCCATGACCTTCTGGTGGAGCCGGCGCATCTCGACCTCTTCCAGCTTCGGGTCGGCGCGGCGCTCGATGATGAAGGCGCCTTCGTCATCATTCTGCCGTTCGTCGGCCCAGCGGCGGGCGGCCTCCAGACGATCGCGGTTGTAGGGATCGGAGAGGTCCGTGTTCATCACATCGGGGACGAGTTCGTCGGCGTACTCCTCGATGGTGAGCCATTCCTCGTGATCCGGGCTGACGGCGGTGTCCCGCTCCAGCCTTCCAAGCAGCAGCCAGCGCTGGATCTGACCGGTGGTGAAGGGACCGACGGAGTTGCCCTCGCCGTCGCGCAGGTACCATTTATTGTCGTGATGGTGGTGTTCCGTTGCCTGCTCGGCCATGGTTTTTCCCGCTCCACTTGAATTCGCCGTTTCGGGGCCGCCAATAGACGAGAATATGGCAAGCGGAGGCCCGGGTGAAGGGGTAGGACGGGGAGACCATGGCAATCGACATCAATCGCGCGGATGCACGCGGCGGCTCGGGGCCGCTGCTGACCCTGCGCCAGGCGGCCTCCGGCGGGGAACGGGCCAACTGGCAGGCGGGGCAGGTGCTGCGCGCGACGGTGGTCTCCTTCACCCCGCAGGGCCACGTGAATCTGGACGTGGACGGGAGTCGGCTGCAGTCGAACCAGTCGGCCCTGGGATTGCAGGCGAAGTCGGGGCAGAGCCTGCGGCTGGAGGTGGTCGAGGCCGGGAAACTGCCGGTTCTGCGCGTTCTCGAGGGCGGGGGTTCGCCGCAGGAGGCGGCGCGCCAGGCGGCCCGCGAGGCGCTGCCGCGCCAGGCGTCGCTGGAGCAGGTCCTGCAGCGCGGCGCCGACCAGTTGCGCCAGATCGCCGGCGGCGCCGGGACGACCCAGCAGGCCAATGCCGCCCGCCAGGTCCTGAGCGCCCTGCCGGACGCGGGGCGCATGACCACCGCCGAGGGCGTGCGTCAGGCGGTGAGCAATTCCGGCCTCTTTCTGGAGAACCATCTGGGCCAGCAGGCGCGTGGGGGGCCGGCCACGCCGCTCTCCCAGGACCTGAAGGCGAACATGCTGCGCCTGCTGAGCCTGATGCGACCGGCGGCGGCCGCCGAAGCCGGCGCGCGGCCCGCCGCCGCGCAGGGGGGCGGGAATGCCCAGACCAGCGGACAGATGCCGCTTCTGACCTATCCGGCGCCGAGTCGCGGGGCGCTGCTGCAGGCCACCGGGCAGATGGTGGCGCAGGGCGGCGGCGGACAATCGCCAGCGGCGGGGCAGCCGGCCGCCGGCCAGGTCGCGTCGTCGCCCCAGGCCACGGCGGCTCAGGCCGCGGGCTCCTCGACCCCTCTGGCGAATCCGTCTTCCGCGCAGCAGACCGCCAGCGGCCAGGCGGGGTCGTCCGGCGCGACGGCCCAGGGCGGGGCCGCCTCGGTGGCCGCCGCCGGGGTGCGCGCCACCGATCTCGTCCAGCAGCTCGAGGCGGGTCTGTCGCGGATCCAGCTCAACCAGATCGCCTCCAGTGGCGCCATTACCGAGGGGACCCGCCCCCAGTGGCATGTGGAACTCCCCCTGCGCGGTCAGGGCGGCGAGGTCACCCCACTCACCATTGCCCTGACCCGGGAACGCGAGGGAGACGGCGACACCATTGCGCCGCTGTGGACGGTGAACCTCCACTTCGAACTCAGCGAGCTCGGCCCCATCCGGGCCGGCCTCACCCTGGTGGGCGAGCGCCACGTCTCGGTGGGACTCTGGGCCCGGGACGAGGAGACGGTGGCGCTGTTCGAGGCGGAACTGGACCACCTGCGCGAGTCCATGGTCAGTGCCGGGCTCACCGTTGGTCATGTGGGGGTCCGTCAGGGGGCCGCCGAGCCACCGAGCCCCGCTTCCGAAAACCTCGCCACCCGCCTGCTTGATGAAGAGGCCTGAATCAATGCGGTCTCGAGACCGGGAGTAGAGCATGGCCACCGACGATCACGACCCGACCGATCCGCAGCAGCCGCGCGCCGTGGCCCTGCGCTACGACCATCGCACCGCGCCGCGCATCACCGCCAAGGGCAGCGGCCGCACGGCCGAGGCCATCCTCGCCCTGGCGGCCGAGAACGACATCCCCCTCCACGAGGATCCGGATCTGGTCACCCTGCTGGCGCAGCTGGAGCTGGGCCAGGAGATCCCCACGGCCCTCTATCAGGCGGTGGCGGAGGTCATCGCCTTTGCCTATCTGGTCTCGAACAGGGAGCCGCCGGCACCGGAGTAAAAGGGGACCGTCCCCTTTTATTCCTCCAGCCGGTGCAGCATGGCGACGAGTTCGGCTTCGCCGCGGGTCAGGCCGCAGACCTCCATGAGATCGTCCATGGAGGCGCCGCGGCGGGCCATGCGAATGGCCTGCTGGTAGGACTGGTGGGCGGGATCGTTGAGGTCGAGCTGGTCCTGGCGCTCGGCCAGGAGGGAGAGCTGGCGTTCCAGACGCATGACGCGTTCGCCGACCCCGACGGCGGCGGAGACGAGGCCACGCAGGTCGGTGCGCACGCTCTCCGCTTCTCGCTCCATGTGCCGGCGCTCACGGCGCGCGGCGATCAGGGCGTAGAGCGCAACCACCAGGGCCACGCCGGCCAGCCCCAGGGCGAGCCAGATGGCGTTGGTCATGGCGGAAAGGGTCATGGGCGTCTCAGAGGGTGGCGACTTCCTGCCATTCGCTGTCGGAGAGGAGCTTGTCCAGATCCACAAGGATGAGCAGGTTGGATTCGCGACTGGCGACACCCTGAATGTACTTGGAGGATTCGTCGTTGCCGACGTTGGGGGCGTGCTCGATCTCGTTCTGGCGCAGGCGCATGACTTCGGAGACGCTGTCCACGAGGATCCCGACGGTCTGGTCGGCCACTTCGAGGATGACGAACCGGGTCTCTTCGTCGGGCTCGCGATCCGGCAGGGCGAAGCGCTTGCGGGTGTCGAGGATGGTCACGACGTTGCCGCGCAGATTGATGATGCCGAGCACATAGTCCGGCGCGCCGGGCACCGGCGTGATCTCGGTGTAGCGCAGGACCTCCTTGACCTGTTCGACCGGGACCCCGTACTTCTCCTCTTCCAGATGGAAGGTCACCCACTGGGTCATGGGGTCGTTGACGTCGTCGATGACATGTTCCTGAGCGTCAATGGTTTCCATGGCGCCACCTCGTATTCATGAATGGTTTCATTGTAATCGCAATGACGGGAACCGCCTACCCCGAGGCTACTCCGCCGGCTCCTCTTCACCGTTGGCCAGCAGGTAGACCAGGCCATCGGCATCCAGCAGTGCGCACATCTGGTCCTTGACGGTACCGGCCAGCCACTTGCGTTTGGTCCGCGAGGAACGCCACTTCACCGCGTCGGGCTCCAGGGTGATCACCTCTTCCACGCTGTCGCAGGCGATGCCGTAGAGGCCGTCGCCGATGATGATGATCCGGCGCTGATTCTCCTTCGGCGGTTCGCGCCGGTCGCGGATCCGCTCCGGGACGACCAGCTGGGCCAGGTCGATGACCGGGACATGCTGGCCGCGACTCTGAATGAGTCCAAGATACCACGGTGAGCGGTTCGGCAGCGGCGTCAGGTCCTTCGGCCACTCCAGGATGGCGTTGAGCTCCACCAGCGGCAGGGCCATGGTCAGGCCGCCGAGGGTGAACAGCAGCGCCTGGAAGCGCTCCTGCCCCCAGTCCGGGACGCCTTCCCAGGGGCTTTCCACCTGCTCGGGGATGACCGCCGGGAGATTGGCGGTGATCGTTTCCACCTGCTCTTCCGGGATCGGCTCCGGGGCCGGCTGCGGAATGGTCCGGGCGAGCAGGTCCTGACCCAGGCCGGCCATGGGATCGGCCTCGGCCACGGCCGGTTCCGGCTCGGCGACAGGCGCTGGAGCCGGTGTCGGTTCGGGCTCCGGTTCGGGCTCCGGTTCGGGCTCCGGTTCGGGCTCCGGTTCGGGCTCCGGTTCGGGCTCCGGTTCGGGCTCCGGTTCGGGCTCCGG
>JBNJEU010000073.1:0-7652 GCA_051746205.1 Pseudomonadota bacterium | reverse complement strand
AGACGAGGAAGGCATGTCGCAGCAGCGTATTATCGAGACCCTGGCCGCGGAACTGGCGGCACGATCGGAACAGGTCGAAGCCGCCGTGGCACTGCTCGATGGCGGTGCCACCGTGCCGTTCGTCGCCCGCTACCGCAAGGAGGCGACCGGCGGCCTGGACGACAGTCAGCTGCGCCAATTGGAGGAGCGACTGGCCTACCTGCGCGAACTGGAAGAGCGCCGCGCCACCATCCTCGCCACCATCGACGAGCAGGGCCAGCTCACCGACGCGCTGCGCGCCGCCATCGAGGCCGCCGCCACCAAGACGCGGCTGGAGGACCTCTACCGCCCCTACATGCGGAAGAAGAAGACGAAGGCGCAGCAGGCCCGCGCCGCCGGTCTGGAACCCCTGGCCGCGGCCCTGCTCGGCGGACCCGCCGAGCCCCCGGAGGCGCTGGCCGCGGGCCACATCGACGCCGAGGCGGGTTATGCCGACACCGCCGCCGTGCTCGAGGGCGCCCGCCACGTCATCGCCGAGGACTGGGCCGACGACGCCGACCTCGCCGAGACCATCCGCGAGGCGCTGTGGGAACAGGGCGAGCTGGTCTCCCGGGTCGCCCCCGACCAGGAGCAGAGCGACGAGGCCGCCAAGTTCCGCGACTACTTCGACTACAGCGAACGCCTGAATCGGGTTCCGTCCCACCGCGCCCTCGCGTTGTTCCGTGGCCGCCAGGCCGGGATGCTGCGGCTGTCGGTGCGCCATCGCGACGACCGCGAGGCCGAGCGTGGGGCGCCGAGCTTCGGTGAATCGCGCATCGCCGCCCGCGCCGGCCTCGGCTCGTTGAGCGGCCCGTGCGTCGACTGGCTGCGCGACACCGTCCGCTGGACCTGGCGGGTGAAGCTCGCCTCGCGGCTGGAGATGGACCTGTTCAAGCGCATCCGCGACGCCGCCGAGGAGGAGGCCATCCGCGTCTTCGCCACCAACCTGCGCGCCCTGCTGCTGGCCGCGCCGGCCGGCGCCCGCGCCACCCTCGGTCTGGACCCGGGCCTGCGCACCGGGGTGAAGGTGGTGGCGGTGGACGCCACCGGTGCCCTGGCGGCCACCGAGACCATCTATCCGCATGCCCCGAAGAAGCGCTGGAACGAGGCCCTGGACACCCTCGAGAAGCTGGTGAAGGCGCACGGCATCGAGCTGGTGGCGGTCGGCAACGGCACCGCCTCGCGGGAGACCGAACAACTGGCCGGCGCGCTGGCGCAACGCTGTTCCGGGCTGACCCACGTCACCGTCAGCGAGGCCGGCGCCTCGGTCTACTCCGCCTCGGAGCAGGCCAGTCGCGAATTCCCCGACCTCGACGTCTCCCTGCGCGGCGCCGTCTCCATCGCTCGCCGCCTGCAGGACCCGCTGGCGGAGCTGGTGAAGATCGACCCCGGCCACATCGGCGTCGGACAGTATCAGCACGATGTCAGCCAGAGTCGGCTCTCCCGCAGTCTGGAGGCCGTGGTCGAGGACTGCGTCAATGCCGTCGGCGTCGACGTGAATACCGCATCGCCGGCACTGCTGGCCCGGGTCGCCGGCCTCGGGCCGAGTCTGGCCGAGAACATCGCCCGGCACCGCGCCGAGAGCGGGCCGTTTCGCAGCCGCAAGGACCTGATGGCGGTGCCGCGTCTCGGTGCCGTCGCCTTCGAGCAGGCTGCCGGCTTCCTGCGCGTCCCCGGCGGTGACAACCCGCTGGATGCCTCCGCCGTCCACCCGGAGGCCTACCCGGTGGTGGAGCGCATCATCGAGCGGCTGCGGCGGCCGGTGGAGCAGATCATCGGCCAGAGCGACGTCCTCGGCGGTCTGAAACCGGCGGAGTTCACTGACGAGCGCTTCGGCGAACCGACGGTGGCCGACATCCTCGCCGAGCTGGAGAAGCCGGGCCGCGATCCACGCGGCGACTTCCGCACCGCCCGCTTCCGCGACGACATCACCGAGCCGGCCCACCTGAAGCCGGGCATGGCACTGGAGGGAGTGGTCACCAACGTCACCGACTTCGGCGCCTTCGTCGACGTCGGTGTCCACCAGGACGGCCTGGTCCACATCTCGAAATTGGCCGACCACTTCGTCAAGGACCCGCACCAGGTGGTGAAAGTCGGCGACGTGGTCGCGGTCCATGTCATCGATGTCGACCTGCGGCGCCAGCGCATCGCGCTCTCCATGCGCGGCCCCGAGACCGCCGGCGAGGAGGGCGGCGCGACGGCCCGGAGCGACCGGCCTGAAGGCGCGAAGGGCGCCGCCGGCAAGGGCGGACGGGATGGCGGCAAGGATCGGCGCCCGGAGTCGGCGAAGAAACCGGCGAAGGAGAAGGAGCCGCAGACCGCCATGGCCGCCGCCTTCGCCGCCCTGAAGGACACGTAACGGGGCCGCGCGTGGCGCGCCGTACCCGGAAACGCAACGCACCGAATCGAACCGCATGGAGTCTTGAGCATGGCCCAGAAGGAACTCATCACCGCCCGCATCGTCGAGGCGACCCAGGAGACACCGACCATCCGCTCGTTCGTCCTCGACACCGGGGGGCGGTACACCAGCCAGCCGGGGCAGTGGATCGACTTCGTCGCCGAGATCGACGGCGAGCCGAAGGCGGCCGGTCTCTCGCCGACCTCGATGCCGGACGAGCAGGGCCGCATCCAGGTTGCGGTGAAACGCGCCTACGCCCACCCGGTGACGCAGTGGCTCTATGAAGAGGCGCGGGTGGGCGACACCGTGCGGATCTCCCATGGCTCCGGAAGCTTCATCTACACACCGGAGCGCGGCCGCCGCGTGGTGCTCATCGGGGGCGGCGTGGGCGTCACCCCGCTGGTCAGCATCTTCCGTTACATCGACGAACAGGTTCCGGAGGCCGAGGCGCACCTGCTCTACACCGTCGCCCAGGCCCACGAGATCCTGTTCAAGGAAGAGCTGGAGCGGCGGGTCGCCGACAATCCCCGGCTGGACCTGACCGTGACCGTCACCGGCGAGCCGGGGACCTGGGGCGGTCTGACCCGCTACGTCGACGCCGCCCTCATCGAGGAGCAGTTCCTCGATCCGGAGGCGCTCTATTATCTGTGCGGGCCCAACGCCATGGTCGACGACCTGGCGGAGTCCTTGCCGTCCCTCGGCATCCCGGAAGAGAACGTGATCTTCGAGAGGTGGTGGTAACCATGAGTGAAACAGCCCTGACCCTTCGCGGGCTGCGCAAATGCTACGGCAGTACCGAAGCGCTCGGCGGCATCGACCTCGAGGTCGAGGCGGGGGACTTCTTCGCCCTGCTGGGCCCCAACGGCGCCGGCAAATCGACGACCATCAGCATCATCGCCTCGCTGGTGACCGCGACCGCCGGCTCGGTGGCCGTCTTCGGCAAGGACCTCCAGCGCCATCGGGCGACCGCCAAGGCGCTCATCGGCCTGGTTCCCCAGGAGTTCAACTTCAACCAGTTCGAGCCGGTGGGCGAGATCGTGGTGAACCAGGCCGGCTACTACGGGATCCCGCGCCCGGAGGCGTGGGAACGGGCCGAGCGCCTGCTGCGCCGACTGGGCTTGTGGGAAAAGCACAAGGATCAGGCGCGCCAGCTCTCCGGTGGCATGAAGCGCCGCCTGCTCATCGCCCGGGCGTTGATCCACGACCCGAAACTGCTCATTCTCGACGAGCCCACCGCCGGAGTGGACATCGAACTGCGTCGGCACATGTGGCAGTTCCTGCGCGACATCAACGCGGAGGGGACCACGGTGATCCTCACCACCCACTATCTGGAGGAGGCGGAGAACCTTTGCCGCAACGTCGCCATCATCGACCGGGGCGCGATCATCGAGAACACCTCGGTGAAGGAGATCCTCAATCGCCTCGATGTCGAGACCTTCGTGCTCAACCTCGATACACCGGTCGCGGAAGCGCCGGAGATCCCCGGTTATGTCGTCCATCGGATGGACGAGAGCACCCTGGAGGCGGAGGTGCCCAAGGCGCAGGGCCTCAACGAGCTCTTTACCGCCCTCAGTGAGCGCGGACTCACGGTGCTCTCCATGCGAACCAAGACCAACCGGCTGGAGGAGCTCTTCCTGCGCCTCACCGAGAAGGGGGAGGAAGCGGCATGAATGCGCGCGCCCAGTGGATCGCCTTCCGTACCATCCTCGGCAAGGAAGTGCGCCGATTCATGCGGATCTGGATCCAGACCATCCTGCCGCCGGCGATCACCACCGCCCTCTACTTCATCATCTTCGGCGGCCTGATCGGTCCGCGCGTGGGGGAGATGGGCGGTTTCGACTTCATGGACTACATCATGCCGGGCCTGATCATGATGGCGGTGATCAACAACAGCTACGCCAACGTGGTGGCCTCGTTCTACGGTGCCAAGTTCCAGCGCAGCGTCGAGGAGATGCTGGTCTCGCCCATGCCCAATTTTCTGATCCTGGCGGGTTTTGTCGGCGGTGGCGTGGCGCGCGGGCTGATCGTCGGCGTGGCGGTCACGGCGGTGGCGCTGTTCTTCACCGAACTGCGGCCGGTGGACCCGCTGCTGACCCTCCTGGTGGTGCTGATGACCTCGGTGCTCTTCTCGCTGGCCGGGTTCGTGAACGCCGTCTATGCCAACAGCTTCGACGACATCTCGATCATCCCGACCTTCGTGCTGACGCCGCTGACCTACCTGGGCGGGGTCTTCTTCTCCATCACCATGCTCAGCGAGTTCTGGCAGCAGGTCTCGCTGGCCAACCCGATCCTCTACATGGTCAACGCCTTCCGGGCGGGGATGCTGGGCGTGTCCGACGTGCCGGTGTGGGTCGCCCTGGGTGTCATCCTCGGTTTCACGGTGGTGTTGACGGTCTTCTGCATGTGGCTTCTCAACCGGGGGGTGGGCATCCGGGGCTGAAGCCGGAGGCCGCCGCGATATTCGAAGCAAAAGGCATTGCGTTTCGCGGCGGGCCTGATTACAATGCGCAGCTTCTGGACGCGGTAGTGGTTCAGGAACGCGGAGCGGTAGTTCAGCTGGTTAGAATGCCGGCCTGTCACGCCGGAGGTCGCGGGTTCGAGTCCCGTCCGCTCCGCCACCTTCCCCCTTTTCAGCTTGTTGCACGCCACGTCAGGTCCTCTCGAAGGGCCTTTTTTTATACCGTTTTTCAGCGACTTATGGATTACCGAAGGGTGCTCGGACCCGTTCGGACGAGTCGCGTGAAGCGCGCCACCCGACGTCATCGGCCACGCGCGCCACCGCGTTTCAGAACATGTTGTGGCGTCGCAGCTTGGTGCGCAGCGTGCCGCGACTGATCCCCAGCATGCGCGCGGCCTCGCTCTGGTTGCCGCGGGCGCGGACCATCACGGCGTCCAGCAGCGGCGGCTCCACCTGGTCCAGCATGCGGCGATAGAGCTCGCGGGGCGGCAGCTCCCCGTGCGCGTCCAGATAGCTCGCCACCGTCTGTGCAATGCAGCTTTCCAGCGGCCGATTCCCGATCGACTCGCGCATGGTCTCGCCCCGGTGGAACGTGTGTTCGTTCAGTGAATCCATTTTCATGACTCCTCCCCGGTTCGTCTCCTGGTACATCACCAGCGTGGCGGAGCCTACCAAGGGAAAATCCCAGCAAGATTTCAGCCGTGAAATCCGTGATGGTTTTACAATCGCCGCCCCATGCTCCGATAATAGCCGCCGGGACCGGTATTGAAAGTGAAACACCCCGATGGAAGGTCATTCACTCGCCATACTCCGGGATCTGCACATCCTGTTCGCCGACGACGACGCCCAGACCGCCGACTCCATGGCCCGGGTCCTCGCGGCCCATTTCGGTCGCGTCACCGTGGCCGGCGACGGCGAGGAGGTTCTGGCGCGGCACGCTCGGGATCCGGCCGACGTGATCCTGCTGGACATCAACATGCCGGGCCCGGACGGGCTGGAAACCGCGCGCCGCCTGCGCCGGACCGATCCCGACCTGCCGCTGGGCGTCCTGACCTGCCTCGACGGCCGCGACGAGCTGCTGCAGGCCGTCCCCCTCGGCCTGGCCGACTATCTGATCAAGCCGATCACCTCGCCCGCCCTGCGGGGGTTCCTGGGTCGCTGTGTCGAGCAGCTGGAGCAGCGGGGCCGGCTCCGCCACACCTTCGCCGGTGGTGCCGACTACCATCCCGCCACGGGGCGTATCGTCGGCCCCGACGGCGATGAGCACACCCTGACCCGCAACGAGCAGCGCCTGCTGCACTTGCTGCTCCAGCGCCGTGGCCAGCTGGTGGAAACCGCGACCATCTGCCGCCACCTGGTCGACGAGGATGGCGAGGAGCCGAGCCTCCAGGGGCTGCGCAATCTGGTCCACCGCCTGCGAGGGAAGATCGGGCGCGAGGCCATCGCCAGCCGCAAGGACGTCGGCTACCGTCTGCCGCCGGCATGAGCCGGAGCCATCTCATCCGCGCCGGCCTCCTTCTGCTCGGCGCGCTGGCGGCGGCCCCGGCGGTGGCGGACCCCGTCACGCCGTTCCATTTCGACGGCGACACCGCGCCCACGGGCCTGAAGGACCATACCGAATACCTGATCGACCCGGACGGCGAAGAGACCCTGGATACGGTCCGCCAGCGCGACGACTGGCGGCCGGTGCCGCGCGCCATCCTCGGCTACATCGCCCGGCCCGTCTGGTCGCGCACCACCCTGGTCAACACCTCCGACGAGGGGCGCCCGATCATCCTGTACAAGCTGCGGCCGGGCGTGGCCAGGGTCGATGCCCACTTCATCCATTCCGATGGAAGCCGCACTCACCATCTCCTTGGAAGCCTGAGACCCCACGAGGAGCAAAGCCTCTGGCATCGCTATGTCACCGTTTCGGAGACGTTGGAGGCCGGGGAACGGATTACTCTGTATACCCGGGTGCACACTCCCGGTCCCCTTGAGGCCACCTGGTGGTTCAGTTCGGTGGGCGATTTCTCGACCCATTCGACCATTGAGCATCTGGTCTGGGGCCTGTTCGCCGGGGCGGTACTGACCATGGTGCTTTACAACCTCATGCTCTGGTTCAGCCTGAGGGAGCGCATCCTTCTGGTGTACGCGGTTTTTGGCGTCCTGCTGCTACTGGTCGGCTATACCGCCCAGGGCTTCTACCGGCTGTTCGACTTCGGGCTCCCGCACATCTGGCACGTCTACGGCAGCTGGTTCTTCGGAACCCTGCTCTATGCTGCCATGATCGTGTTTGGAATCGTCTTCTTCGACACCCGCCGGACCATGCCGCGCATGCATCGCTGGCTCCAGTTTCTGCTGGCCATCTGCGTTTTCTATCTGGTCTGGCAGGTGGTGGCCACCCAGCACTGGGAATGGTTCGCCCTCAGTCCCTGGATGTACCACCTTTTCATAGCGACCTACATCAGCCTGATGGCCACCGCTTTTCTGGGCTTTCGCCTGGGCCTCGTCGGCTCCGGCTACTACCTGGCCGGCCAGGGGTCCATCTTTATAGCCACCCTGCTGGGCAGCCTCGCGCTGACCGGCCACATCACCCACTCCCTCGCCAGCCTGCTGTTCTTGCCGGTGGGGGGAGTGCTGGACGTCGCCTTCCTCAGCAAGGCGATCAGCCTGCGCATCGGCCTGCTGAAGGCGGAACTGGAGCGCCAGCGCGAGAGCACCGTGGCCCAGTCGCGGTTCGCCTCCATCGGCAAGACGGTCGGCATGGTCACCCACCAGTGGCGGACACCGCTGGCG
>JBNJEU010000072.1:0-7698 GCA_051746205.1 Pseudomonadota bacterium | reverse complement strand
TTCCTGCTCGGCATCGGCATGCGGGAGGGCGTCCCCCATGCCGAGGACCATCGCGGGGACGACGGATTCGCACGGCGCTTCATCGAGGCCGTCCACGAGGACCACGGCGGGGCGGTCATCGCCCTGGCGTGGCGGCTGACTCCGGAAGAGGTGAGAGAGTATGCCGAATTCGGGGTGGATGGCTTCGAGATTGCCAACATGGGGCATCCCGATGTGCCTCTGGCGGTGCGTGACACGCTCCTGTCGATGCAGGTGGCGCACGGCAGCGCTCTGGTGGCCTCGTCGGACTGGCACGGGTGGGGCGGCTTCAATCGCACCTGGACACTGATCCGGCTGCCCGGCGTCGCCGAAATGGATGACGAGGCGCGCGAGGCGGCGATCATCGATACCCTGCGGGAGCGGGGAACCGAACGCCTGGTCCCGGTGGTGGCCGGTGAGCTGGGGCCGCCGCCGACCTGGCGCCTGCTGCTCGCGCCGGTGGTCGAGACCATCCGCTACGCCGGTGAACTCTCGCTGGAACGGGTGATGGCGTGGTGGTTCTGGTTCGTTGTGTTCGCGCTGCTGGCCGCCCGGTTGAAACGCCGGGGACGGGAGGTCGGACAGCTGTTCGCTGCGGGCGGACTGCTCGTGATGGCGGGGGTGATCGCGAGCCGGGGCGTCGCGTGGTTGAATCTCGTCCCGCTGGTTGCCGGCCACACCTTTCCCGCCGAGGCGGGGCGCATTGCCATGGGGATGGCAGCGCTCTGCACCGCGGTCGGCCTGTTCATGCTGCGCCGCGGGCACGAACCGGGCTGAGGAAGGGCCTAGTCCACCTCTTCCGGGTCTCGGCGCGCCCCCTTGTCGCGTGGCAGCCGGATCACCCGACTGTCGGAGAGGCGGTCGCGGATGCCGTCGGGCCACTGATCGAGGAGCAGCCAGATCAATCCGATGATGGCGATCCAGGAGCCGGGAATGTGGGCCAGGATGATCGCGTCGCCGGCGAAGAGCTTCGCCATGCCCAGGCCGAAGACGGCCCAGGGCGGGATGGCGCCCAGGAATCGGATCATCGCCTGGCCCAGATTCAGGGGTGCGGGCTCTGGAAAGCGGGTGCTCACCAGCCGCAGTCGCCAGGCCTTCAGTCCCAGGGTCTGGCCGCTGCGGGTCCAGAACCAGGCGTGAAGGACGAACAGCAGCAGGGTGATGTAGAGGGTGAAGGCGCCGGACGCGATCCCCTCACGGGCATGCGCCGCCCCGCCGGTGAGCGGCAGGGTGATGGCCGTACCGATGAAGAGCACGGCGAGCCCCACCAGCATGTCGTAGAAGAGCGCGCCAAAGCGCGCCAGCATGCCCGCGGGTCGCATCGGGTTCTGGTTGTCGTCGCTGGATCCGGTCATGGCTCCGATCCTACCACGAGCGGCGCGCGGGATGTCTCCCGGGGCGCCCATGGAGTATCCTGTGCCCCTGTCACACGACCAGCCGACAAAGAGATAGCCGCATGCTGAGAAGACTGGGAAATCCGGCCCTCCTCCCCCACGAACATCAGCGCCTCCGGGAGCGCCTGGAAGGCGTGCTGCCCGATCTGCGCGGGGTGTCGGCCCGGCACGTCTACTTTGCCGATTTCGAGCATCGCCCCGACGCGGCCGAGGTGGAGCGACTGGATGCCCTGGTGGCCGACGAGCCCGGTGGCGAGACCGCCGAGGAGCGGGGGGTCGCGCTGCTGGTGACCCCGCGACCGGGAACGGTGTCGCCGTGGTCGAGCCGGGCCACCGAGATCGCCCGGCTCTGCGGGATCACGGGGCTGCGGCGGCTGGAGCGCGGCCGGATCGTCTGGATCGATCGCGGCGGCGAGTCCGGCTTCGACGACCATGAGTGGGCCGCGCTGGCCCCGCTGCTCCACGACCGCATGGTCGAGGTGGTCGAACACTACGATCCGGAGGTCGCCGGCGAAGGCCTGTTCACCCAGTTGCAGCCGGCGCCGCTGACCACGGTCGATGTGCTCGGCGGCGGCCGCGAGGCGCTGGTGGTGGCGGATGGCGAACTCGGTCTGGCGCTGGCCGGCGACGAGATCGACTACCTGGTGGAGGCGTTCCAGTCCCTGGGGCGCAATCCCAGCGACGTGGAGTTGATGATGTTCGCCCAGGCGAACTCGGAACACTGTCGCCACAAGGTCTTCAACGCCGACTGGGTCATCGACGGCGAACCGCGGGAGCGCGGCCTGTTCGCCATGATCCGCAACACCCATCGGCTGAACCCGGGCCGGGTGCTCTCTGCCTACGGCGACAATGCAGCGGTGATGCGCGGCCACGACGGTCGCCGGCTGGTGAGCGGCGACGACGGCCGCTACCGGTGGCTGGACGAGCCGGTGGACCTCCTGATGAAGGTGGAGACCCACAACCATCCCACCGCCATCGCCCCGCACCCCGGCGCCGCCACCGGCGCCGGCGGCGAGATCCGCGACGAGGCGGCGGTGGGGCGTGGTTCGCGCACCAAGGCCGGGCTCACCGGCTTCACCGTCTCCAACCTGCGTCTGCCGGGCGCCGAGCGGCCGTGGGAACGCGACCACGGCCGCCCGGAGCGCATCGCCTCGGCGCTGGACATCATGATCCACGGGCCCATCGGCGCGGCGGGCTTCAACAATGAATTCGGCCGGCCCAATCTGGCCGGCTACTTCCGCACCTGGGAACAGCGCGTGCCCGGCCCGGGGGGCGAGCGACTCTCCGGCTATCACAAGCCGGTGATGCTGGCCGGCGGCATGGGCAACATCCGCCGCCAGCACGTCGACAAGGGCGCGATCCCGCCGGGGGCGCCGCTGGTGGTCCTCGGCGGCCCCGGTCTGCCCATCGGCCTCGGCGGCGGCGCGGCCTCCAGCCGTACCGGCGGCAGCGGCGACGCCGAGCTGGACTTCGCCTCGGTGCAGCGTGGCAATCCGGAGATGCAGCGGCGCGCCCAGGAGGTCATCGACCGCTGCTGGGCCCGGGGCGAGGCGAGCCCGATCCTCTCCATCCACGATGTCGGCGCCGGCGGCCTCTCCAACGCCTTCCCCGAACTGGTGGACGACGCTGAGCGCGGCGGCCGCTTCGAGCTGCGCGCCATCCCCAGCGACGACCCCGGCATGAGTCCGCTGGCGATCTGGTGCAACGAGTCCCAGGAGCGCTACGTGGTGGCGGTGGCCCCCGAGCGGCTGGACGAGTTCGCCGCGCTGTGCGAGCGCGAGCGCTGCCCCTGGGCGGTGGCCGGCGAGGCCAGCGACGAGCGCCACCTGCTGGTGGGGGATGGTCACTTCGAGAACAACCCGGTGGACATGCCGCTGGACGTGCTGCTCGGCAAACCGCCGAAGATGCTCCGCGATGTCCACCACGCGCCGTTCCCGAAGCCGGAAGCGGCGCTGGCGGGGATCGACCTCGCCGAGGCGGGTCGTCGGGTGCTGCGGCTGCCGACGGTCGCCAGCAAGGCGTTCCTGATCACCATCGGGGATCGCACCATTACCGGACTGGTGGCCCGCGACCAGATGGTCGGCCCCTGGCAGGTGCCGGTGGCCGATGTCGCGGTGACCGCCACCGACTTCAGCCATGTTGCCGGCGAAGCCATGGCCGTGGGCGAGCGTTCGCCGGTGGCGACCCTCGACCACGCCGCCTCGGCGCGCATGGCCGTGGGCGAGGCGCTGACCAACCTTGCCGCCGCGCCGGTGACCGCGCTGGGCGATGTCGCGCTCTCCGCCAACTGGATGGCCGCCGTCGGCGAGCCCGGGGAGGACGCCGGGCTCTACGACGCCGTACACGCGGTGGGCATGGAGCTGTGTCCGGCGCTGGGCATCAACATCCCGGTGGGCAAGGATTCACTCTCCATGAAGACCGTCTGGCGGGAAGGCGACGAGGAGCGGCGCATGGTCTCGCCGCTGACCTTGGTGGTCTCCGCGTTCGCGCCGGTGACCGACGTGACCCGGACCCTGACACCGCAGGTCTGTCCCGATACCGGTGGTGAACTGATCCTCGTGGACCTCGGCAAGGGGCACAACCGGCTGGGCGCCTCGGCGCTGGCGCAGGTGTACGAACAGGTGGGCCACCAGTCGGCGGACCTGGACGACCCGGCGGCCCTGAAGGCCCTGTTCGAGACCATCCAGACCCTCAACGCCGAGGGGCTGCTGTACGCCTACCACGATCGCTCCGACGGCGGGCTCTGGGCCACGGTGGCGGAGATGGCGTTCGCCGGTCACTGCGGCGTCGAGCTGGACATCGGCGACCTGGGCGACGACGCCGTGGCGGCCCTGTTCAGCGAGGAGCTGGGCGTCGTGGTCCAGGTGGCCCACAACGCCGTGGACGAGGTCCTCGCGGCGCTGCGCGAAGCCGGACTGGGTCGACACAGCCACGTCATCGGCCGCCCGGTGGGCGAACACGACCGCGTGATCGTGCACCATCGCGGCGCGGCGGTGATCGACGAGGAGCGGGTGACGTTGCAGCGCGACTGGGCGGAGACCAGTTACCGGATCCAGGCGCTGCGCGACAACCCCGACTGCGCCCGGGAGGAGTACGATGCCCTGCTGGACCGGACGGATCCCGGTCTCGAACCGGCGTTGACCTTCGATCCGGAGGATGACCCGGCCGCGCCCTTCATCGGTGGCGCACGGCCACGGGTGGCGATCCTGCGCGAGCAGGGGGTCAATGGTCAGCTGGAGATGGCCGCCGCCTTCGACGCCGCCGGCTTCGAGGCGGTGGATGTGCACATGAGCGACCTCCTGGACGGCGGTGGCGACCTCGGCGAGTTCGCCGGTCTGGCCGCCTGCGGCGGCTTCTCCCACGGCGACGTGCTCGGCGCCGGTCAGGGGTGGGCCAAGTCCATCCGCTACCATCCGCGCGGCCGCGAGGTCTTCGAGGCCTTCTTCCAGCGCCCCGATACCTTCGGGCTCGGTGTCTGCAATGGCTGCCAGATGCTCACGGCGCTGGCCGATCTCATCCCCGGCGCCGAGGACTGGCCGCGCTTCACCAGCAACCGCTCCGGGCAGTTCGAGGCGCGGCTGTCGCTGGTGGAGGTGGTGAAGTCGCCCTCCCTGCTGCTGGCCGGCATGGAGGGCTCGCGCATCCCGGTGGCGGTGGCCCACGGCGAGGGCCGGGCGACGGTGGACGCCGACGGCGCCGCCGCGCTGCTGGGCCGGGAGCGTGTCGCGCTGCGCTATGTCGACAATCACGGCGCGCCCGCGCAGGGCTACCCGGCCAATCCCAATGGCTCGGCCCTCGGCATCACCGGCCTGACCAGCGCCGACGGCCGCTTCACCGCGATGATGCCGCATCCGGAGCGGGTCTGGCGCACATCACAGTTTTCATGGCATCCGGAGGACTGGGGCGAGACCGGGCCCTGGATGCGTCTTTTCGCCAATGCGCGGAGGTGGGTCGGATGAGCAGTGAACACAGTGAGCCCCTGAACGAACGCGCCCTGGCCTGGCAGGTGGGGTCGGCGTTGCTGGTGGCGCTGCTCTTCGGCAGCTGGCTCTATCTCGATGCCCGGACGCTCGGTCCGGCGCCATGGGAGCCGGAGGTGGACATGCTGACACTGGAGGTGGGGAGCGCCGCTGAAATGGCCGCTACCTTCGACGCCATCGGCTACGACTGGCCTCCGGGTCCGGTGGTTCCGGCATTGACGCTGGCGGGACTGCCATCGGACATGGCCGATCTGCCAGCGACGGAGCGCAAGACACTGTTCCTGCGCGTCGTGCTGCCGTCGGTCCTGCGCGAGAACGAGCGCCTGGAGGCAATGCGCCTGTTCATTCGCACGCGCCTCGGGACGGCCACGCGTCCAGACCCCGAGAGTGTCGAAGGCGCGCGCCTGGCCCGTCTGATCGAACGCTACCGGGTGGATCCGGAACTGCCGCCGGAGCGTCTGCGCGAGCGGCTGCTGCATCGCGTCGATCGGCTGCCGGTGGGGCTGGTGCTGGCGCAGGCGGCCAACGAGAGTGGCTGGGGGACGTCGCGATTCGCCCGCGAGGGGAACAATCTGTTCGGTGTCTGGACCTACACGGAAGGCGCCGGGCTGCGCCCGGAGGGCGCGGCCAGTGACGCCCGCCACTCGGTGCGGATCTACCCGGACCTGGATGCCTCCATTCGGGGTTACTTCTATACGGTGAATGTCGGTCGGGCCTACGAGTCGCTGCGCGATCACCGCGCCGAGCTGCGTGCTGCCGGCGGCCCGCCGAGTGCGTCGGAGCTGGCGGCCGGGTTGACGCGGTATTCCGAGCGCGGCGAGGCATATGTCGAGGAGTTGCGCAGCATGCTCGAATTCAATGGCCTGCCGGCAATGGCGCTGGGTACGCGGGATTTGCGCACCTGTGAGCGGCGTTCCGGCTCGCCGTCGCTCGACTGTGGTCTTCAGGCGTCGGAAACGACCCACCAGAGCCGGCTGAACCAGTAGAAGCGGCCCTTCCCGGCCGGCACGGTGCAGTTCATGTGGCCGATGCCGGGGCGCAGGTCGCCGCGCGGTGTGGCCGTGAAGCGCTCCCCGTCCTCTTCCCATTCGATCCGGGCCGGCTCGCCCTGGCCGCTGACGTAGCAGGCCAGATCCCGCCAGTGCTCGGGTGTCTCCGCCAGGGTCACGGTGGTGGTCGGCCGGCGTTTGCTGGTTTCCGGGTCCCACGGTGTCACATCGGCCACCGGGAGCGACCGGGTGTTCACCCGTAGACGGAATTTGTCCATGGCGTAGTCGGTAACGCCCACCGGGAAGCGGAGCAGGGCACGCGGGTCGCTGTATTCGCCGACCGCGCCGGAGTGCTGGGCGATGCCCCAGTAGCCCATGTCCCGCACCCGGTTCGCCAGCGCCTCGTTGTAGGCGCCGTAGGGGTAGGCGAACAGCTTCGGATCGTCGACCACGGCGGCGTCGCCCAGTTCCTCGCGCAGGCGCCGTTCGGCGTGGCGGATGTCGGCCTCGACCCGTTCCGCCCAGGCCGCCTCGTCTTCGCCGTCGCGGCGTTCCGGCAGGCGGTCGTGGCTCTCGGAGTGGTTAGCGAACTCCACGCCCTCGTCGGCCAGCTCGCGCATCTGCTCCCAGGTCATGAAGTCGCTGTAGCCCCGGTCGACGTCGCCGGTGCTGACAAACACGGTGACCGGAAAGCCGCGTTCGCGCAGGCGGGGCCAGCCGTCGGTGTAGACGGTGCGATAGGCGTCGTCGATGGTGAGGCTCACCACCCGGTCGGGCAGGGTTTCGCCGTCGCGGAGCGCGCGGACCACCCGGCTCAGCGGCCAGACCCGGAAGTCGTTCGCCTCCAGGTAGTCGAGCTGGGCCTCGAGGGTCTCGTGATCGATGCTGGTGGTCGGGTGCTGGTCCTGACCGAAGCGGTGGTAGCCCAGTACCGCCGCATCGGCGGTGGCCAGGATCGGGAAGGCGAACAGCGCGGCGGCAAGTAGCGGGGCGAGGGGACGGGCGGCGGCGCGTGGGCGCATGGGACCTCCTGACGGACAGTGAACACGGGGATGGGCTACAGGATAACGCACGATCGCCCGGTACGGCTTCGGCGCTCGACCGGCCACGAGGCCATGAGCATCCGTGAGGCGGTCCAGCGCTGGCCCCGGAGGGGGGTACCCGAGTAGAATACGCTGTTTTCGGGGCGCTCCGGCCGTCGGCGGAGGGGCGTGAACCAGACGAGGAAGGCATGTCGCAGCAGCGTATTATCGAGACCCTGGCCGCGGAACTGGCGGCACGATCGGAACAGGTCGAAGCCGCCGTGGCACTGCTCGA
>JBNJEU010000071.1:0-7820 GCA_051746205.1 Pseudomonadota bacterium | reverse complement strand
GACCACCTCGTTGTCGTCACCCATCTCCCGTCCCTGTTTCGCCCCATCGTTGCGCCGCGCCTCGAGCTCCTCCAGATAGGCCGGGGTCACGTCCCCGGTGACGTATTCGCCACAGAAACAGGACGCCTCGAAACGCTTGATCCCGGTGTTGCCCTCGCGGGCGGTCTCCTCCAGATCGACCAGGTCCTGGTAGACCACCCAGTCGGCGCCAATGGCCTCGGCGATGGCCGCCTCATCCCGACCAGCCCCGATGAGTTCGGAGACCGCCGGCATGTCGATGCCGTAGACGTTGGGATAGCGTACCGGCGGCGCCGCCGAGGCGAAGTAGACCTTGCGCGCGCCGCAGTCCCGCGCCATCTCCACGATCTGCTTGGAGGTGGTGCCACGGACGATGGAATCGTCCACCAGCAGCACGTTCTTGCCGCGAAACTCCAGATCGATGGCGTTGAGCTTCTGGCGCACCGAGCGCTTGCGCTGGGTCTGCCCCGGCATGATGAAGGTGCGGCCGATGTAGCGATTCTTGATGAAGCCCTCGCGGTAGATCAGACCGAGGTGGTTGGAGAGCTCCAGAGCGGAGGTTCGGCTGGTGTCGGGGATGGGGATGACCACATCGATGTCGTACTCCGGATGCTCCCGCGCGATCTTCGCCGCCAGCTTCTCGCCCATGCGCAACCGCGCCTTGTAGACCGAGATCCCGTCGATGAAGGAGTCGGGTCGGGCGAAGTAGACATGCTCGAACAGGCACGGGGTCAGCTCCGGATTCTCCGCGCACTGGCGGGTATGCAGGTGGCCGTCCTCGGTGATCACCACCGCCTCGCCCGGCTGCACGTCGCGCACCACTTCGAAACCGAGGACATTCACTGCCACACTCTCCGAGGCGATGATGTACTCGTCCATGCCGCCCTCGCGACGGCACCCCACCACCAGCGGCCGGATCCCGTGGGGATCGCGGAAACCGATGACCCCGAACCCGGTGATCATCGCCACCGCCGCGTAGGCTCCCCGACAGCGCTGGTGGACCGCCGCCACGGCATCGAAGACGTCGTCCGGCTCGATGGCCAGCTTGCCCCGGGTCTGGAGCTGATGGGCGAGGACGTTGAGCAGCACCTCGGAATCCGAGTCGGTGTTGATGTGGCGCTGATCCTCGCGGAAGAGCGCCTCCTTGAGCGCCTCCATGTTGGTCAGGTTGCCGTTGTGCGCCAGGGTAATGCCGTAGGGGCTGTTGACGTAGAACGGCTGCGCCTCGGCGGTGCTCGACGAGTTGCCCGCCGTGGGATAGCGTACGTGGCCGATGCCCATGTTCCCCTTCAGCCGCACCATGTGCCGCGTGTGGAAGACATCCCGCACCAGGCCGTTGTCCTTGCGCAGATAGAGCCGCCCCCGGTCACAGGTCACGATCCCCGCCGCGTCCTGGCCGCGATGCTGCAGAACCGTCAGGCCGTCGAACAGAGCCTGGTTCACTGGTGAACTGGCCACCATACCGATCACGCCACACATGGCCGTTGTTACCTCCCGGAAACGAGGAAAGGATTGTCCGCTCAGTCCAGCAGATCGGACTGACGGGTAATGAACTGGAAATGCTCCGCGGTCTCTTCGGGAAGCCAGTCACGCATCCAGACGGCGAACGGCTCCAGATACCCGATGAACAGGGAATCCTGCCACCACGGATCCTGCGGCATCGGCGTCAGCCCGGCCAGGAAGACCAGCACCGCCACCAGAACCACCCCGCGCCCCACACCGAAGAGCATGCCGATGGCCCGATCGGTTCCCGACAGTCCCGTGCGGTGGACGAGCTGAACCATCAGGTTGTTGACCAGCGCGCCAAGCACCAGGGTGGTCACGAAGAGAAACAGGAAGGCGACGGTGAGCTGTGCCGAGGGCAGGGTGATGTAGCTGGAAAGCCAGGTCGCCAGGGGCTCGGAAAAGCCCAGCGCCACCCAGAAGGCGAGGATCCAGACCGCCAACGAGATGGATTCGCGAACAAAGCCGCGCACGAGGCTGATGACCGCCGAAACGGCGACAATGCCGAGGATTACGAGATCCGCCCAGATCATGTCGTGATTCCCGGACCCTGCCCGGTAGCGATAAAGGGTGATACTAACATGAACCCGGGATGACGATCAGTCGACGGAATGGCGCATGACCATACCGCGCAGACCCGCCTCCTCGTGGATGGTCAGGCGCAGCTCGTCGGCCTCGTCGCGCTCCATCACCGGGCCGACCCGGACGCGGTAGACGGCCTCGCCATCGCGCTCGCTGCGCTCCACGTAAGCCGGGAAGCCGTTCTCGCGCAGCCGTTCGCGCAGGGCCTCACTGTTCCCCCGCTCGCTGAAGCTGCCCACCTGCACCGACCAGGCATGGGTCTGTCCCTCGGGGATTGCCGCCGCGGCCTCCTCTGCCCCCCCGGCTTCCTCGTCCCGCGATTCCGCGTCCTCCTCCGACGACGCCGGTTCAGGCACCTCTTCCACGGGATCCGCACCACTCGATTCGGTGGCGGATTCGGTCTCTTCGGTGGGCTCGGGAGCGGCTTCGCCCGGCCGCCCGCCCGTTCCAAGGCGGGGCGGCGGCAGGTCGTCGCGCTCGAGCCCGCCGTCGGAGACGTGCTCGTCCACCGGCACCGCCTCGACCTCGGGAACCTCCGGCCGCTCCGGCGGATCCGCGAGGGTCACTTCCTCGCGGCGGCGCTCACCAGGTCGCTCGGGCACGGTGTCGCGAACCACCAGCTCGTCCAGCGGATCCGGCCCACTGAGCAGCATCGGGATGAAGATCACCCCCAGCGCCACCAGTACGGCGGCGCCCACCAGGCGCTGCTTCAGTCGATTCTCTTTCATGGCGGCAGTATAACAGCGCAGGACTATTCGGGCAGGGCCCGGGCCAGGGTCTGGAAGGAGCCGAAGACCACGATCCGATCCCCCGCTCCGGCGGCGGCGCGCGCGCGCCAGGGCGACATCCGGTTCCGGCTCCTCCGCCGGCTCCAGACCGAATTGCGCCGCCCCGCCCGTGGCCTCGGAGACGGCGGCGGCCATGTCGACGGCGGTCCGGCCGCGAAAACCGGGGAGGGCCGCCGGGAACCAGCCGTCGACCACCGCCGCCAACGGGGCCAGCGCCGACGCAGCCGCCTTGTCCCCCAGCATCGCCACCACCGCCAGAGTGCGCCCGAGGCACGGCTCGGCACGCAGACCAGCGGCCAGAGCGCGGGTGGCCTGGGGATTGTGGGCCACGTCCAGAATCAGCGGGACCGGTCCCGGACGCCGCTCGAACCGACCCGGCAGGCGCGCGCTGGCCAGTCCCGTCCGGAGCGCCTCATCGGTCACGGGCAGCCGATTCGCCAGGGCGGCCACGGCAGCCAGAGCGGTGGCGGCGTTCTGCCGCTGGATCGTTCCGGCCAGCGCCGGCTCCGGAAGATCCCCGCGCTCCCCATCCCCCCACCAGCGCCAGCCGGAGTCCGCCTCGGCGACTCCGAAGTCGACCCCGGCCCGCCACAGCGGCGCGCCAAGCGCCCGCGCTCGCCCGACGACACTGGCCGGCGGCTGCGGATCACCGACAATCGCCGGCACCCCGGGCCGGAAGATCCCCGCCTTCTCGCCGCCGATGGCCTCGCGGTCGTCCCCCAGCCAGGCCTGATGGTCGAGATCCACGGTGGTGATCACCGCGACGTCCGGCGTGGTCGCGTTCACCGCGTCCAGCCGCCCCCCGAGACCGACCTCCAGCAGTGCCACGTCCGGCGCCTCGCGGGCCAGGATATCCAGGGCCCCGAGGGTGTTGAACTCGAAGTAGGTCAGCGAGTCCCCTTCCCGGGCGCGGTCCACTCGATCGAAAGCGGTGATCCACGCCGCATCGTCCGCCGGCTCGCCGTTCAGGCGCAAGCGTTCGTTGTAGCGATGAATATGCGGGGAGGTAAAGGCACCGGTGGAATACCCGGCGGCGCGGTAGAACGCCTCCAGGAAGGCGATCACCGAGCCCTTGCCGTTGGTGCCGCCGACGGTGATCACGGTACTCGGCAAGCGCACCAGACCGAGCCCCTCCACCACCCGGCCCAGCCGTTCCAGACCCGGGTCCCAGGCGCTGGGATGCAGGGTCTCCTGCCAGGCCAGCCAGTCGGCGAGACGGCTGAAACGCACGGCGCGTGACGGGGTCAGGCGCTATCGGCCGACGCCGGATGATGCATCAGCATCGCCAGCAGGCGGCCGAGACGACCCGGCATCTCGCGGCGATCGACGATGAGATCGACGACGCCGTGCTCGAGCAGGAATTCACTGCGCTGGAAACCCTCGGGCAACGTCTCGCGCACCGTCTGTTCGATGACCCGGGGGCCGGCGAAGCCGATGAGCGCCTCCGGCTCCGCCACATGGACATCGCCGAGCATCGCCAGACTCGCCGACACCCCGCCCATGGTGGGATCGGTAAGCACCGAGACGAACGGCAGCCGGTGGCGCCGCAGCCGCGCCAGCGCGGCACTGGTCTTGGCCATCTGCATCAGCGAGAAGAGCGCTTCCTGCATCCGCGCCCCGCCACTTGCGGAGAAGCAGACCAGCGGACAGCGATGCTGGATGGCGGCATCCACCGCACGCACGAAACGCTCACCCACCACCGAGCCCATGGAGCCCCCCATGAAGCCGAACTCGAAGGCAGCAGCGACCACCGGCTGCTGCTGCAACTGGCCCCGCATCACCACCAGGGCGTCCTTCTCGCCGGTGGACTTCTGCGCCTGGGCCAGGCGGTCCTTGTACTTCTTGCTGTCACGGAACTTCAGCACGTCCACCGGCTCCAGATCGCCGGCGATCTCCTCGCGACCGTCGTTGTCGAGGAAGAGATCCAGCCGCCGCCGGGCGCCGATCCGCATGTGGTGGTCGCACTTGGGGCAGACATCGTCGTTGCGTTCCAGTTCCGGGCGATAGAGCGTGGCACTGCAGCCGGGACACATGGTCCACAGCCCCTCGGGTACCTTGTTCTTCTTCGCCTTTTCCATTTGGTGTGTCCGGATTTTGGAGGGCAACAGGTTCCTGAACCAACTCATGGTTAACCTCGCTTGGTCTTAGTGACCGGCACTGTCCAGGGCAACGCGCATGGCGCCCAGTTCGGCGGCAACCCGGTCCGGAATCGCCTCCGGATCGGCGGCCAGTTCCTCGATTCGACGGACCAGCGCGCTACCGACGATCACGGCGTCGGCCACGCGTCCTACAGCGGCCGCCGAAGCGGGATCCTTGATACCGAATCCCACCCCCACCGGCAGGGCCGTCTCGGCGCGGACCATCGTCAGCCGACCGCTCAGATCCCCCACGTCCGGACCGTGATCTCCGGCGCCGGTGACCCCCTTGATGGCTACATAGTAGATGAAGCCACGCGCATGGCGACAGACCACCGCCATGCGCTCCGGCGTCGTGGTGGGCGAGACCAGGAAGATCGGGGCCAGGCCGCGCTCGTGGAACACCGGTAGCACCTCCTCGGCCTCTTCGGGCGGCAGGTCCACGGTCAGCAGACCGTCCACCCCCGCGGCTACCGCCGCCTCGGCAAAAGCCGCGTAGCCCATGGCCTCCACCGGATTCAGGTAGCCCATCAGCACCACCGGTGTGGTGGCATCCGTGCGCCGGAACTCCGCCACCTGATCCAGCACCCGGCGCACCCCCATGCCGCCGGCCAGGGCACGCTCGTGCGCCTTCTGGATCACCGGGCCGTCGGCCATCGGGTCGGAGAACGGCACCCCCAGCTCCAGCACATCGGCACCGGCGGCGACCAGCGCATGCATCAACGGCACGGTGGTCTCCGGCGTCGGATCACCAGCGGTAACGAACGGGATCAGGCCGGTGCGCCCGGCCCCCTTCAGCTCGTCGAAGCGCGCCTTCAGGCGATCCGGGCTCATAGCTCGATCCCCTCCAGCCGCGCCACGGTGGCGATGTCCTTGTCCCCCCGGCCGGACAGATTGACCACGATCACCCCGTCAGGGCCCAACTCCCGGGCCAGTTTCTCGGCATACGCCAGCGCATGACTCGACTCCAGCGCCGGCAGGATCCCCTCCGTGCGGGCGAGCCGATGGAAGGCGGCGATGGCCTCGTCGTCGTCGATGGTGACGTAACGGGCGCGGCCGACATCCTTGAGCCAGGCGTGCTCGGGACCGACCCCCGGATAGTCGAGGCCGGCGGAGATGGAATGGGTCGGGGCGATCTGGCCGTCCTCGTTCTCCATCAGATAGGTGCGATTGCCGTGCAGGACCCCGGGGCGACCGGCGTTCAGCGGCGCCGCATGCTCCCCGCTGGCGAGTCCGTGACCACCCGCCTCGACCCCGTAGAGTGCCACCTCCGCATCATCGAGGAAGGGGTGGAACAGACCGATGGCGTTGGAGCCACCGCCGACACAGGCCACCAGGGCATCGGGCAGCCGCCCCGCCTTCTCCTGGATCTGTTCGCGCGCCTCGCGGCCGATGACCGACTGGAAATCACGCACCATGGCCGGATACGGATGCGGACCAGCCACGGTCCCGATGATGTAGAAGGTGTCGTCGACCCGGGTCACCCAGTCGCGCATGGCCTCGTTGAGCGCGTCCTTCAGCGTCCGGGTCCCGGACTCCACCGCCACCACCCGCGCGCCGAGCAGGCGCATGCGAAAGACATTGGCGGCCTGGCGCTCGACGTCCGCCGCGCCCATGTAGACCACGCACTCCAGACCGAGTCGGGCGGCGACCGTGGCCGTGGCCACGCCGTGCTGACCAGCGCCGGTCTCGGCGATGATCCGGGTCTTGCCCAGCCGCTTGGCCAGCAGCGCCTGACCGACGGTGTTGTTGATCTTGTGTGCGCCGGTGTGGGCGAGGTCCTCGCGCTTGAGATAGATCCGCGCGCCGCCGATCGCGGCGCTGAGCCCCTCGGCCAGATAGAGCGGCGTCGGCCGGCCCACGTAGTCGCGCAGATCGGCGTGCAGGCCTTCCCAGAACGCGGTGTCGCCGAGGGTGGCGTCCCAGGCCGCGCGCAGGGCATCCAGCGGCTCGATGAGCGTCTCGGAGACGAAACAGCCACCGTAGCGGCCGAAGTGTCCCCGGGCGTCGGGGTAGGCGGCCCAGTCCATGGCCGCTGATGTAGTCGGTTCAGACACGTTCCACCTCGTTGATGAAGTCTGTCATGCGGGCCGGATCCTTCTTCCCCGGCGCCGCTTCGACCCCGGAACTCACGTCCACCGCCCACGGGCGGACCTGCATGACCGCCTCGCCGACATTCGATGGATCCAGGCCACCGGCCAGGATGATCGGCCGAGGCGGATCGCTCGGCACCCGCTCCCAGTCGAAGCGCTCGCCGGTCCCGCCGGCGCGCTCCGGATGGTAGGCGTCCAGCAGGAACCCGGCGGCATCGGGATACGCCGCCATGGCCGCGCGCGGATCCAGCCCCGGCGCCATGCGCAGCGCCTTGATCCAGGGCCGCGACCAGCGCCGACAGAACGCCGCCGACTCGTCGCCGTGGAACTGCAGACGGTCCAGCGCCACGCGGCCGAGAACGTCCGCCACCCGCTCCGGCGCCGGATCGACGAACAATCCCACGACCGTAACGAACGGCGGCAGCTCGGCGACGATCCTGGCGGCGTCCTCCGGGGTCACGGCGCGGGGACTGTCGGGATGGAAGACCAGCCCGATGGCGTCGGCCCCGGCCGCCACCGCCGCGAGGGCGTCGTCCACGCGGGTCAGCCCGCAGATCTTGCAGCGTGTGCGCATAACCGCATTAGGCTACCAGAGGGGGCGCGGAGCGGGAAGCTTGGTGGCCGGACGCGGTTGTGGAGCGGGATGGCCGGGGGGGGGTTCCCGCCCGAAGGGACGCCGTGAATACGTCCGTGTAGGCTCG
>JBNJEU010000070.1:0-7881 GCA_051746205.1 Pseudomonadota bacterium | reverse complement strand
GATTCTGACCGACGAGGGATTCTGACCGACCGGGGGGCGCCGACCGGCCCGCGGGGGCCGGTGGTGGGGGGCTCTCGGCGGGAGTTCTTACAGGGCGCGGACCCGATCGTTGAGACGTTTCTTGTGCCGAGCGGCCTTGTTGCGATGGATGATGCCCTTGTTGGCGGTCTTGTCGATGATCGGGACCGCCTCGGCATAGGCCTTGCGCGCGCGCTCGCCATCGCCCTTGGCGACCGCTTCCTCGACGTGCTTGATGAAGGTCCGCATGCGCGAGCGCAGTGCCGCGTTGTGCTGGCGGTTCTTCTCGTTCTGGCGGGCGCGTTTGCGAGCCTGACTGGTGTTGGCCAAGGTGAATCTCCTCAATTCGATCCGAAATGTTCGCGCCCCGGCCGGTCTGGACCGGTCCCGGGGTGGTCTTGGTAATCGCGCAATTCTCCGGATCCGGGGGGGTCCTGTCAACGGCGGCGTCGGGTCGGTATCATGCGGGGCCGAACGGGAACCAGCGGGAACGTGCCATGGCGGGGATGCTGCAATCGACGGCGGTGGTGGGGGGATTCACCCTCCTCTCGCGGATCCTCGGGTTCGTGCGCGACGTGGTCATCGCCCGCGTCTTCGGCGCCGGGGTGGCCACCGACGCCTTCTTCGTCGCCTTCAAGATCCCCAATTTCATGCGCCGCCTGTTCGCCGAGGGCGCCTTCAATCAGGCCTTCATCCCGGTCCTGGCGGAGTACCGCACCGATCGGGAACACGCCGAGACGCGGGAGCTGGTGGGGCGCACCGCCGGCACGCTGGGCCTGTTCCTGCTGGGGCTGACGATCCTCGGGGTGGTCGGCGCGCCGGTGCTCATCGGCCTCTTTGCCCCCGGCTTCATCGGCGACGCCGAGCGCTTCGACCTGGCCGTGGAGATGCTGCGGCTGACCTTCCCCTACCTGCTGTTCATCGCGCTGACGGCGCTGGCCGGCGGCGTGCTGAACACCTACGGGCGCTTCGCCGTGCCGGCCTTCACCCCGGTGCTGCTGAACATCAGCCTGATCACGGCGGCGGCCTTCGCGGCGCCCTCGTTCGCCGAGCCGATCCGCGCCCTGGCGTGGGGCGTGTTCATCGCCGGCGCGGCGCAGCTCGCCTTCCAGCTGCCCTTCCTGGCGCGCCTCGGGCTGCTGCCGGTGCCGCGCTGGGGGGCGGCCAACGCCGGGGTGCGCCGGATCGCCCGGTTGATGGTGCCGGCGCTGTTCGGCTCCTCGGTGGCCCAGATCAACCTGCTCATCGATACCCTGATCGCCTCGCTGCTGGCCACCGGCAGCGTCTCGTGGCTCTACTACGCCGATCGGCTGGTGGAGTTCCCGCTGGGGGTGTTCGGCATCGCCCTGGCGACAGTGATCCTGCCGGGGCTCTCGGCCCACCACGCCGCCAACGACCCGGCCGCCTTCTCGCGGATGATCGACCGCGCTCTGCGCTGGGTGCTGCTGGTCAGCGCCCCGGCGACCCTCGGCCTGATCCTGCTGGCCGGTCCCATCCTGACGACCCTGTTCGAATACGGCGCCTTCACCGCCGCCGACACCGCCATGGCCGCTGTGGCACTGATGGCCTACAGCATCGGGCTCACCGGTTTCATCCTGGTGAAGGTGCTGGCCCCGGGCTATTTCGCCCGTCAGGACACGAAGACGCCGGTGAAGATCGCGGTCATCGCCATGGGGGCGAACATGCTGCTCAACGGCCTGTTCGTGGTGCCGTGGTACCTCTCGGGGCTGCCCGGCGCCCATGCCGGTCTGGCCGCGGCCACCGCCATCGCCGCCTTCATCAACGGCGGCCTGCTGCTGCGCGGGCTGCGCCGCGACGGCGTCTTCCGCGCCGAGCCGGGCTGGGCTCGACTGGTCTCGCGGGTGGCGCTGGCGCTGGCCGCGCTGGTCGCCCTGCTGTTGCTGACCACCCCGGATGTCGCCACTTGGCGCGGCTGGGACGTCTGGACCCGGGTCGGGGCGCTGCTGGGACTCATCGGCGCGGCGGCGATGGTCTATTTCGGCGTGCTGTGGCTGGCCGGGGAGCGGCTCGGGTGGCTCGTTCGGCGTCCCGGCTAGGCCGGTTTCCCGGGTGGTGCATCGCGCCACGAAATGCCGACTCCCGCCGGGCATGGCCGCGACTCGTCAATCGCCTGTATACTGCCCCCCCTTGAAGAACCACACCAACAGCGACCAGTGACAGAGCCGGACGGGAGCCAGACGATGGAGGTCATACGCGGGCTGCACAATCTTCGTGCCGGCCATCATGGCAGCGCCGTGACCATCGGCAACTTCGACGGCATCCATCGCGGTCACCAGGCGGTACTGGCCCAGCTCGCGCGCGGGGCGGCCGAGCGCGACCTGCCCACCACTCTGATGACCTTCGAGCCGCACCCGATGGAGTTCTTCGCCCCGGATCGGGCGGAGGCGCGGATCACCCGGTTCCGGGAGAAGGTCGAGGCGCTGACGGCGCAGCCGGTGGATCGGGTCTTCTGCGTCAAGTTCAATCAGGCCATGGCGAACATGAGCGCCGACGCCTTCGTCGAGGAGGTGCTGGTGGCCGGCCTCGGGGTCCGCTATCTGGTGGTGGGCGACGACTTCCGCTTCGGCCGCGATCGCAGTGGCGATTTCGATACCCTGCGGGCCGCCGGCCAGCGCCACGGCTTCGAGGTGGAGCGCACCGCCACCTTCGATCTGGCCGGCGAGCGGGTCAGCAGCACCCGGGTGCGCGGCGCTCTGACGGCGGGCGATCTGGAAACCGCCATGGAGCTGCTGGGCCGCCCCTTCCGGCTGCTGGGACGCGTGATCCACGGCGACCAGCGCGGTCGGGCGATCGGTTTCCCCACCGCCAACATCTCGCTGTATCGGCGCAAGCGACCACTCACGGGGGTCTACGCCGTCTGGCTGGTGGTCGAGGGCGCCGAGGAACCGCTGGCGGCGGTGGCCAATCTCGGCGTGCGACCGACGGTGGACGGCGAACACCCCCTGCTGGAGGTCCATGTTCTCGACTGGGACGGCGATCTCTACGGACGCAGGGCGGCGGTGGAATTCGTGCAGAAGATCCGGGACGAGCGCCGCTTCGACGGGCTGGAGGCGCTTACCCGGCAGATCGAACAGGATGCCGAGGCCGCCCGCCGGCGCCTCGGGCTGACCCACGACTGACGGGGTACCACGCGTGAGCGACTACAAGCAGACCCTCAATCTCCCCCACACCGACTTCCCCATGCGCGGCAACCTGCCGAAGCGGGAGCCGGAGTTCCTGGCGCGCTGGGAGAAGATGGGGCTCTACCAGCGCATTCGCGAAGACCGCGCCGGGGCGCCGACCTTCTGGCTGCACGACGGTCCGCCCTACGCCAACGGCGAGATCCACATCGGCCACGCGGTGAACAAGATCCTCAAGGACATCATCGTCAAGGCGCGCACGCTGGACGGCGAGGACGCCCCCTACATCCCCGGCTGGGACTGCCACGGACTGCCCATCGAGCTCCAGGTGGAGAAGCGCATCGGCAAGGCCGGGGTGGCGGTGAGCCACGCCGAGTTCCGCCAGGCGTGTCGCGAATACGCCGCCGAGCAGGTGGCCGGTCAGAAGGCCGATTTCATCCGCCTCGGGATCCTGGGCGACTGGGACAATCCCTATCTGACCATGGATCCGAAGATGGAGGCGGACACCATCCGCGCGCTGGGCCGGATCATGGAGGCGCGCCACGTCTATTCCGGCTTCAAACCGGTGCACTGGTGCATCGATTGCGGCTCGGCGCTGGCCGAGGCCGAGGTGGAGTACCACGAGCACACCTCTCGCGCCGTCGATGTCCGCTACGAGGTGCTGGACCCGGCGGTGCTCAAGGCGAGCTGCCGCACGGTGGCGGGCCATCAGTGGCCCGGCGACACCAGCCTGGTGATCTGGACCACCACGCCGTGGACCCTGCCGGCCAGCCGCGGCGTCGCCGTCCACCCGGAGCTGGACTACGCGGTGGTGGAGTGTCCCGGCGTCGGCACCCATCCGCCGGAGCAGCTGCTGGTGGCGGAGGCCCTGCTGGAGTCTCTGTTCGGCCGCTGGGAGGTGAGCGACTACCGGGTGGTGGCCTATTGCCGGGGCGCCGACCTGGAGGGTCTGAAGCTGCGCCATCCCTTCTACGATCGCGAGGTCCCGGTGGTCCTCGGCGAGCACGTGACCACCGAGGCCGGGACCGGCTGCGTCCACACCGCGCCGGGCCACGGCCAGGACGACTACGTGGTGGGGCAGCGCTACGGCCTGCCCGTCGACAACCCGGTGCGCGACGACGGCACCTACCGGGACGATCTGCCGCTGTTCGGCGGCATGGCGGTGAGCGAGGCCGACCCGGCGGTGGTGGAGACACTGACCGCCCACGGCGCCCTGGTCCACGAGGAGGCCCTGCGCCACAGCTACCCGCACTGCTGGCGGCACAAGACACCGATCCTGTTCCGGGCGACACCGCAGTGGTTCGTCAGCATGGAAGACAGCTCCCTGCGCCCGCGCGCCCTGGAGGCCATCGCGCGAACCGACTGGACTCCCGAGTGGGGCGAGGCGCGGATCCACGGCATGGTGGAGAAACGGCCCGACTGGTGCATCTCCCGCCAGCGTACGTGGGGTACGCCACTGCCGCTGTTCGTCCACCGCGACAGCGGCGAGCTGCATCCGCATACCCCGGAGCTGCTGGAAGAGGTCGCTCAGCGGGTGGAGCGGGGCGGCATCGACGCCTGGTTCGCCCTGGAGCCGGGGGAGCTGCTCGGCACCGACGAGGGCGAGTACCGCACGATCTCCGACACCCTGGATGTCTGGTTTGATTCCGGGGTGACCCACTACTCGGTGCTGGAGCGCCGCGCCGGACTCACCGAGTTCCCCGCTGCCGATCTCTATCTGGAGGGCTCGGACCAGCATCGCGGCTGGTTCCAGTCCTCCCTGCTGACCTCGGTGGCCATCCGTGGCGAGGCGCCCTACCGCGCGGTCCTCACCCACGGCTTCACCGTGGACGAGGACGGCCGCAAGATGTCCAAGTCGCAGGGCAACGTGGTGGCGCCGCAGTCGGTGGTCGAGGAGCTCGGCGCCGATCTGCTGCGCCTCTGGGTCGCCTCCACCGACTACCGCGCCGAGATGGCCGCCTCCCAGCGGATCCTCAAGCACATGACCGACGCCTACCGGCGGATCCGCAACACCGGCCGCTTCCTGCTCGGCAACCTGCACGATTTCGACCCGGCGCGCGACGCCGTGGCCGTTGACCGGCTGCTGGCCTTCGACCGCGACATCGTCCGCCGCGCCGAGGCGGCCCAGGCCGACATCCTGGCCGCCTACCGGCGCTACGAGTTCCACCACGTCTACCAGCGGATCCACAACTTCTGCGCCGTGGAACTGGGCTCGGTCTACCTCGACGTGGTCAAGGACCGCCAGTACACCATGGGCGCCACCAGCCTCGGCCGGCGCTCCGCCCAGACCGCCGTCTGGCACATCGCCTCCGCCCTGAGCCGCTGGATCGCGCCGATCCTCTCGTTCACCGCCGAGGATCTGTGGGATTACCTTCCAGGGGCCGAGACGGAATCGGTCTTCCTGGCCCGCTGGCACGTCTTTCCCGAGGGTCCGGACGCGGAGCCGACGGGACTCGACGGCGCCTTCTGGGACCGCGCCCTGGAACTGCGCGAGGCGGTCAGCAAGGAGCTGGAGGAACTGCGGGTCGCCGGCGGCATCGGCGCCGCTCTGGAGGCGGAGGTCACGGTCCACGCCGAGGGCGCCTTCCTGGACCAGCTGCGCGGTATCGGTGACGAACTGCGCTTCCTCTTCATCACCTCGCGGGTGACCGTGGTGCCGCTGGACGACGACCTCCCCGCCGAGGCCCAGCGCCATGACCTGCCGGGCGGCGAGCGCGTGGCCGTGGCGGTGGCCCCGACCAGCCACGCCAAGTGCGTGCGCTGCTGGCACCACCGCGACGACGTCGGCCACCACGCCGACCACCCCGAGCTCTGTGGGCGCTGCGTCAGCAACGTCGCCGGCGATGGCGAAGAGCGGGCGTTCATCTGATGGAGCGGACCCTTCTGGAACAACGCCCGATGCTGCGCTGGCTCTGGCTCACGGCGCTGGTGCTGCTGCTGGACTACATGACCAAGGGGCTGGCCGAGGCGCACCTGGCCTTCAACGAGCCGGTGAGCCTGCTGCCGTTCCTCGATCTGCGCCTGCTCTACAACACCGGCGCCGCCTTCTCCCTGCTCGCCGACGGCGGCGGCTGGCAGCGCTGGCTCTTCGCCCTGCTGGCCGTCGCGGTGAGCGTGGCGCTGGTGGTCTGGCTGGCGCGGTTGTCGCGCGGCGAGAGGTCGCTGGCGGCCGGACTGGCCTTGATCATCGGCGGGGCGCTGGGCAATCTGGTGGACCGCCTGGGTCAGGGCTATGTGGTCGATTTCGTCGACCTCCACTACGCCGGCTGGCACTGGCCCGCCTTCAACGTGGCCGATGCCGCCATCACCATCGGGGCCGTCCTGGTTGTCTGGGACGCCTTTCGCAGCCGGAGGGAAGAGGAATCATGAGCGAGACCATCGATCGCGGCAGCCGGGTGACCCTGCGCTACACCCTGAGCCTGGAGGACGGCACGGTGGTGGAGACCACCGAGGGCTTCGAGCCGCTGACCTTCACCATCGGCGACGGCACCCTGATCGCCGGTCTGGAGGCGGTGGTCAAGGGGTTGAAGGCCGGGGACAAGCAGTGCCTGCAGATCGACCCGCGCGAGGGCTTCGGTTATCCCGATGTCGGCAACGTCCACTTCCTGCCGCGCGAGCGCTTCCCCGCCGACGTGGAGCCGCAGCCGGGCCTGATCGTCGGCTTCGAAACGCCCGGTGGCGAGGAGCTCCCCGGCACGGTGTTGGAGGTGGACGAGGACCAGGTGCGGGTGGATTTCAATCACCCGCTGGCGGGCCGTACCATCACCTTCGACGTCGAGGTGGAGGCCGTGGAACCGGCCGACGCCTGACGCCGCCCCCTTCTTTCGTCCCGGAGGTTCCCCATGCGTATCCTGCTCGCCACGCCCCGCGGCTTCTGCGCCGGGGTCGATCGCGCCATCGACATCGTCGATCGCGCGCTGGACGCCTTCGGCGCGCCCATCCACGTCCGCCACGAGGTGGTCCACAACCGCTATGTGGTCGAGTCTCTGCGCGCCAAGGGGGCGATCTTCGTCGACGAGCTCGACCAGGTGCCGGACGGCGCCACGGTGATCTTCTCCGCCCACGGGGTCTCGAAGGCGGTGCGCCGGGAGGCGGAACGGCGTGGCCTCACCGTCTTCGACGCCACTTGCCCGCTGGTGACCAAGGTCCACCTGGAGGTGGTGCGCTATGCCCGCGAGGGGCGCGAGTGCGTGCTCATCGGCCACGCCGGCCACCCCGAGGTGGAGGGCACCATGGGGCAGTACGAGCGCGAGGGCGGCCGTGACGCCGGCGGCGGGATGTACCTGGTGGAGACCCCGGAGGACGTGGCGGGGCTGGAAGTGGCCGAGCCCGACCGGCTCGCCTTCGTCACCCAGACGACCCTCTCGATGGACGATACCGCCCGGGTGGTCGAGGCGCTGCGAGCTCGCTTCCCGGCCATCGATACGCCGCGCAAGGAGGACATCTGCTACGCCACACAGAACCGCCAGGACGCGGTGAAGGCGCTGGCCGGACAGGTGGAGGCGGTGCTGGTGGTCGGCTCGCCCAACAGCTCCAACTCCAATCGGTTGCGCGAGGTTGCCGAGCGCTGCGGGGTACCGGCCTGGCTGGTGGATGGCGCCGACGATCTGCGACCGGAGTGGTTCGACGGCATCGGCGCGGTGGGGGTCACCGCCGGGGCCTCGGCCCCGGAGGTGCTGGTGGACGGGGTGGTCGAACGGCTCCGGGAGTGGGGTGCCGAGCC
>JBNJEU010000069.1:0-8215 GCA_051746205.1 Pseudomonadota bacterium | reverse complement strand
CCTGCTCCTGCTCGTCCGGGGTGTACGGCTCGCGGCAGCGCGGGCAGACCCGACGCAGCAGCCGCTGGGCGATGACAGCGCGCAGCGAGGCCGCCAGCAGGAACGGTTCGATGCCCATGTCCACCAGCCGGTTGATGGTGGCCACGGCGTCGTTGGTGTGCAGGGTGGAGAAGACCAGATGGCCGGTGACCGCCGCGCGCAGGCCGATCTCCGCGGTCTCGTGGTCGCGCATCTCGCCGACCATGACGATGTCCGGGTCCTGGCGCAGGCAGGTGCGCAGAACGCTGGAGAAGGTCAGGCCGATGTCCTCCTTCACCTGCACCTGGTTGATCCGATCCAGCCGGTACTCCACCGGGTCCTCGACGGTGATGATCTTGACCTCGGGGGTGTTCAGTTCCGCCAGGGCCCCGTAGAGGGTGGTGGACTTGCCGGAGCCGGTGGGACCGGTGACCAGGACGATGCCGTTGGGCGTGTGGATGAGCTTGCGGAATCGCTCCAGCATCCTCGGCGGCATGCCGACCCGGTCCAGGGAGGTCACGCCACCGGACTGGTCCAGCAGGCGCATGACGATGCCCTCGCCATACTCCAGCGGCAGGGTGGACAGACGCACATCGATGCTGCGCTTCTGCACCCGCAGCTGGAAGCGGCCGTCCTGCGGCAGACGGCGCTCGGTGATGTCGAGGTTGGACATCAACTTCAGCAGGGAGACCATTGCGGCGTGGATGTTCTTCTGCTTGAGGATCTGCTCCTGCAGCACACCGTCCTTGCGGGTCCGGATCCGCAGGCCCTTCTCGTTCGGTTCGATGTGGATGTCCGAGGCGCCGAGCTTGATGGCGTCGTCGAAGATCGACTGGAGAACCCGCACCACCGGTCCGCTGGCGGTGTCCTCGTCCACCGCCAGGGTGGAGAGGTCGATGTCGTTCTCGGAGCCGAGTTCCTCGCCGAGTTCCTCGGCCAGGTGGGTGATCTCTTCGGTGCGCCGGTAGACCATGCCCATGAGGGTCAGCAGGGCCGACTCGGCGGCGACCACCACCTCGATGGGCTTGTCCAGCAGGCGATTGATCTCGTCGAAGGCGACCAGATCGGTGGGGTCGGCCATGGCGACCAGGTAATTGTGCTCGCGCACCTCCAGGATCATGGCGCGGAAGCGGCGCGCCTGGCTCTCGGGGAGGTGGCCGGCGGTCTCCTGGTCCACCCAGTAGTCGTTGGGATCCACCTTGGGGATGCCGACCTTGCGGGCCAGCATCTCGGTCATGGTGTCCTCGGTGATGGCGCCCATCTCGATGAGCTGGCGACCGAGCTTGCGCCCGCTCTGCCTCTGCTGCTCCAGCGCGGCCATCAGCTGGTCTTCGTCGATGTAGCCCTCTTCCACCAGCAGGTCGCCGAAGCGGATCTTCTGCTTGGTGAGCAGGGAGTACATCTGCGACTCGGTGACCATACCCATGTCGAGGAGCTGCTGGCCGAGGCGCTTGCCGCTTTTCTTCTGCTCCGCCAGCGCCTGAATGAGCTGGTCGTCGGTGATGAAGCCTTCCTGGACCAGCAGGTCGCCCAGTCGAGCCTTGGTCTCTGCCATGCCGTGCTCCCTCTCAGTCGCGTGTCAGCGTGTCCAGGCGCCGTTGTGCCCAGCGGCGAAGATCGGGGTCCAGACTATCGATTTCCAGCAGGCGTCGCCAGGCGCCCACGGCGACCTCGCGAGCCCCCTCGGCCGCGGCGGACTGCCCCAGTCCCGTGAGCCAGCGCGGGTGATCGGGCTCGGCCTCGGCCAGGCGGGCATAGAGGTCACGAGCCGCTGCATGGTGACCGGAGGTACGGTAGAGGTAGGCCAGCTGCGCCTCCACCTCGCCGGCGGCCTCGGGGAGAACTGCGCGCTCCAGGGTGCGCCGGGCCTCCACGCGATCGCCGGCCTCCATGGCCAGGGTCGCCATGTGGCTGGCAAGCAGGCGATGGTCCGGCTGCCGTTCGAGCCCCTCTTCGAGAACCTCGCGCGCGCGGGCCGTGCGACCGGCACCAGCGAGGATGCGCGCGTAGCCGACGCGCGCCGCCGCCATGCCGGGCTCCAGCACCAGGGCGCGGCGGTAGGCGTCCATCGCGGCGCGGCTGTCGCCGTCCGCGACCAGACGCTCGGCCTCGGCCAGGGCCGCTTCGGCCGGCGGGGGCTCGGCAACCCGGGGCTGCGATGGGGGCGCCGTCCTCGGCTCGCGGGGCTCCGCCTCGGGGGCGTCGTCCTCCTCGACGGGTTCGGATGGCTCCGCCGCGGGTTCCACATCCACCGCATCCAGCTGGACCTGGTCGAGAAGCTCCAGGCGGTCCGGTTCGTCCGCGCCGTCCGCCTCCCGTTCGTCGACAACCCGCTCGTCCCCGGCCACCAGTGCCACCCTCATCGCCTCCATCTCGGCGCGCGCCGGTGGCGTGTTCTTGGACACCGCAACCGTTTTGCTCTCCAGGCGCGCGTCGAGGGCCGTGTTCGGCCCCCAGGCCCACCAGCCACCGGCCCCCAGACCGCCCAGCACCAGCACCGTGGCCACCCCCCGCAGATAGGCGCGCGGTATCGTCACGCCGTCGCGTTCCCTCGAGCGCCAACGCATCTTCGGGCGCCTAATCCTCGCCATCCCGCGTCCGCCCCGTGACGCTGCGCGCGCGGCGCTCGACGTGCGTCGCCCACTGTTCGTCCTCCACCAGGCGCGGGCGCAGCAGGATCACCAGCTCGTACTTGCGCGTGTGGGTTTCGCGGTGGGTGAACAGCGCCCCGAGCAGCGGGATGCGGCCGAGGATCGGCACCCGCGAGGTCTCCTCGGTCTCGCGCTCCTCGATGAGACCGCCGATGGAGATCAGTTCACTGTCGCGGGCGCGCACGATGGAATCGGACTGGCGCACGTCGCTCTGCGCCATGTTGAAACGCAGCGGATCCGCGTCGCCCAGGTCCACGGAGCGCTCGACCTCGCGCACGGTGGTCACCGAGGGCTGGATGTGGAGGGTGATCCAGCCGTCCTCGCTGATGTTCGGCGTCACGTCCAGGGCGATGCCGGAGAAGAAGGGCTCGAATTCCGGGGTGATCTCGGTGAACCGATTGCCGTTCACGGTGCTGCGATCGACATTGATGCCGGTCTGGAAGAAGGCGTCGGTGCCGGCCTTGATCACGGCCTTGCGGTTGTTGAGGGTGGCGATCTCCGGACTGGAGAGGACCTGCACTTCGCCCTGGGTTTCGAGGACGTTCAGCAGGCCCTCGAAACTCCAGCTGTCGTTCGGGCCGGTATCGAGCACCTCCAGATTGAAGGTGTCCGCCTCGCTGACACCCACCGTGCCGCTCGACAGCGACCCGCTCAGGACGCGACCTCCCTCGGTCCCGACGGTTTCCCAGTCGATTCCGGCCGCGAAGTCATCGTAGAGCTCGATCTCCAGAATGCGCGCCTCCAGGGCCACCTGACGGGTGAGGGTGCCCTGGAGGTTGTCGATGAATTCGCCAACGCGACGCAGGGTGGACGGCATCGCATGGACGACGACGGATCCGGCGTCGGGACTCACCATGACCGAGGCACCCTCTTCGTCGGCGAGCATCTCCTCGATGGCCTTCTCGACATCGGCCCAGAGTTCGGAGCGGCTGGTGGTGTTCACCCGGCTGCCCAGGGCCCCCCGCTCGTCATCATCACCCCCCTCTTCATCACCGCTGCCCACCAGTTCGCCGGCGGAGACTCGGGCCCCGGACGAGCCATTGCGGACCACATTCAAGTAATCCAGCCGGTAGATCCAGGTGGCCTGACGGGCGGGCAGAATCTGATAGGCGGTATCGGTCTTGCGATACTCGTAGCCATAGACGTCGCGGGCCGCTTCCATCACCTCGGGCACCGAGACGTCGGTCAGGCTCATGGTCACCGAGCCTTCGACATCCGGATGGACAATGACGTTGTAGGGGGTGTCATCGACCACGCTCTGAAAGAAGGCGCGCGCCGGTGTCTGGCTGACGTTGATGTCGAAGCGCGGCTCCTCCTCGCGCACGTCGGCGCCGGGGAATTCATCCATCCCCGGCGGCGAGTCCGATGCCGACTCCTCGGCCTCCGGGTTCTGCTCGGCCGATTCGTTCGCGAGATCCATCAGCGCGCGCAACCGCTCCTCGCGGGACGGCCCCTCCGGCTCCGAGGTCGAGGCGCATCCCGCCACGAGCCCCATCAAGGCCAGCATCCCGCCGTATCGTGCTACCCTGGTCATCATGCGTCTTGCCCCTTCCCCACCGGGTTTCAGCGCCGACGAATGTCGACGCCCTGGCTGTTCACGGAAATGATGTACTGTCTGTCATTGCGGACGAGAGTGACCTGATTTCTCGCGATCGCCGCGATCCGATACTCGCCGACCGACTCGCCGACCCGGTACCACTGCCCGTTGATGTAGGCGCGCCGCTCGCCCCGACGTGTGTGGACCATGGTCAGAGACGGCACCGCGGCCTCGGTGGCTCGGCTGCTACCGGGTCGTGGCTGGGGTTGCGTGGGATCGCGACCGAAATCGGCGGCCGCGTCCGCGCCGAATGCGAACAGCAGGACAATGCCCGGTCCCGCCCCCCGCCAGAAGCCCCTCATCCACGTGCGCTCACACACCAAGCCAGGCCTCCTGTCCGCCGAAGGTCTGCAGTTCCAGTGTCACCCGCGCCTTCGGATAGTGTTCCACACGGTAATCGAGGGCGGACCACATGAATTGCCACTGCAATTCCTCCACTTCCCGCAGATAGCGGATCAACTGCCGGTAGTCGGCCTCCACCACCAGGCGCACGGTATGGCGATAGACCGTGCCCACCTGCTCCTCCGTCGGCTCGACCACCTTTTCGGGCGCGCTGCGCTCCATCCGGATCAGCTTGATGCCGTCGTGGGCCGCAAGCATCCCCTCAAGGACCCCGCGCATGCGCTCCGGCTCGATGAAATCGGGCATCCGGCCGGCCAGGCGCTCCTGCAGTGCCTCCAGTTCGGCCTCCAGTTCGGCGATGGCTTCGCGCTTCTCGGCATTGAGATCCCGCGCCAGATCGTTGGAGAGGTCGCCGCGACGCGCCTTCAGCCCACGGATGCTGGTCTCCGCCGTTTCGATCGCCGTGGCCGTGACCGCCAGACGCGCCTGCAACGGTTCGAAAACCTGGTAGAACCAGCCGGCCAGCAGAACCAGCACGCCGACGACCATGAGCAGACCCCGCTCGCGCGGCGCGCGTGCGTCGATGGCGCGCGCCAGAGGGGCAAACAGGCCGCGGCGGCGGTTACTCATTCCCCTCCCTCCCGAGCAGCGAGCCAGCGGGCAAACGGGATCGTTCACCCTCTTCATCTTCATCCACGGGATTCAGCGAGTCGGTGGAGAGCCGGAACTGGACCTGCTGGTGCCCCTCTGCCCGCGTGATCTCGAACCCGTCGAAGCGCTTGCCCCGGAAATACGGCTCCTCCGCCAGACCATCGAGTAACTGCGGCACCAGATGGGGCTGCCATGCCCTTCCCTTCAGGTACATGGCGGCACCGGGCTCGTGATACAGGGCGGTGAGCCAGAGCCCGTCGACCGTGCGGCGCGACAGGGCCATCAGAAACGGGGAAAGGCCCTCCAGCCTCTCGGGCGGCAGGTCGACCAGGGTCTCCTCCAGTCGTCGCTGGCCCGCCAGGGTCGCCTCCAGCCGCTCGTGGCGGGCCCGCAGCTCCGGATCGACCTCCTCGCGGGCGAGGGCCTCTTCCATCTCGCCCACCTCGGACTCCAGTTCCGCGCGCTCGCCCTCCAGCCGTTCCAGTTCGCTCTCGCGCTCAAGGGCGGCCCAGTAGTGCACGCCCGAGGCCAGCGCCAGAACCAGAGCCGTACCGCCGACAACGACCCCGAAGCCGGCGGCTGACAGCCACTGAAACCGATAGACCGGCGGGGTATAGAAGCTGGCGCCGGCCGGGTCGGGCGCGGGCAGCGCGGCCCCCACCGCCAGCGCCACCATGGCCTGATCGTGCAGTGGAAACTCGCCCTGACCGGTGTACGGGACGACCTCGTTCAGATCGAGGACCTGCACCGGTGCGACGAGACTCTGGCGCAATCGCTCGGCGAGATCGACGCTGTCCATGGTGGTCGGCAGCAGAAAGACCCGGGCGACCGCCTGGGTGGCGATCTGGCTCTCGTAGAAGTCGAGCGAGCGCTGGATCTCCAGGGCCAGCCCCTCCGAGCCGAGGGCCCCCTGACTCTGGATCTGGTCGACGCCGTAATTGTGGACCCGCGGAAGATAGAGCTGATGGTGGCGCCCCAGCGTCACCACACCGCCCTGCTGCTCCACCAGAAGCATTGCCAGACCGTCCCCCGACTCGGGCGAAACGGAGGCCAGATGGGCCATGGCCGTCTCGCGGGTATGGACGGCCTGCGGGACCAGGCCGGCTTCCTCCAGCAGATCCACGGTCTCGCTGATCACCGCCTTCTCGGTAATGGCGATGTACACCATGTCACTGCTCGAGTTCTCGCGCTCGCGCTCCAGCCGACGGGCGCAGACCACCGTCTCATCCACGGAGACCTTCGCCACGTCGCGCACCCGGTAGCGGGCCACGCCGGCCAGCTCGGCGTCGGGGATGTCGGGGATTTCCAGCTGCTGGACCTGGTATCGCCCACCGGCGAGAACGGCGAAGGCCGGGGCGCCCTCGCACTCGTTATCGTCGACAAAACGGGCGAGGAAATCCCGCCGTTCGGTCGGGTCGACCGACTCCAGCCAGCGATAGGCGCGCATGGAACGCCCGTCGGCCTCGACCAGAGCGGCGCCGATCTGGGTGGGCGTGGTCAGAAGGCCAACGCGGACCGTGGGCTCATCTTTGTGCGGCAGCCACTCTCGGACTTTTTCCAGCAAAGTCTTCCCTCTCCCGCGAGTGGTTTGCGACCAGTCCCCCTGTTTCCGGGTATTCCCCGGCCAGGGAAGAAGAATTCGGGGCAGTCTATGCGGGGGCGAGAGACGGTTCAATACGATTTGGTCAATTCTCACGCCCGCTTAAACATTTTTCACAAATGTGACAATCTGTTTTAACATCGGATTGTCGAATTGGTCTCTTCGGTGTTCTATCCTCCGAGTCTGCAACCGATTCTTCCCGAGGCCATTTCCCGTTCACCGAGGCCGCATGACCACAGAGAAACGCACCGCCCTGATCACCGGCAACTCCAGCGGGCTCGGGCTCGGCCTTACCCGGGCCCTGATGGCGGAGGGCTGGGTCATCTACGGTCTGAGCCGACGCGGCTGCCCGGAGGCGACCGCCGGGGACGCGCGTGTCGACCTGGCCGACCTCGACGCCGTCGGCCCCGCCGTGGCCGAGCTGCTAGCGCCGGTGGAGCGCCTGGACCTGGTGATCCTCAACGCCGGACTGCTCGGCCACGTCCAGAACCTCTCCGAGGCCTCCATGGATGAACTGCGCCGGGTGATGGACGTCAACGTCTTCGCCAACAAGCCGATCCTGGACCATCTGCTCCAGCGCCGGTTGCCGGTGGGGCAGATCGTCGCCATCTCCTCCGGCGCATCGGTCTCCGGCAATGCCGGCTGGAGCGGGTACGCCCTCTCCAAGGCCGCGCTGAACATGCTGGCCAGCCTGTACGCCCACGAATTCCCGGACACCCCGTTCCACGCCCTGGCGCCCGGGCTCATCGACACTGCCATGCAGGACTATCTCTGCGGGGACCCCGACGGCGAGCGCTTCGAGTCGGTGCAGAACCTGCGCGCCGCGCGCGGGACACCGGCGATGCCGGAGCCGGAGGACGCGGCGCGGCAGGTGCTGATGAGCCTGCCGCGGCTGCGCGGGATTCCGACGGGGCGGTTTGCGGATATTCGGCAGCTATAAAGGCTCGCGCTCGCCAGCAGCTTTGAAAAAACAAGACACCGACTTGCTTGAACAATTACCCACCGCGCTTGTACTCAACCAGTGTCCTGATGGCTCCCGGAGTTGGCCGAAACGGCTTCCATCAGATAGGCTCGAGTAGAGACCCGTCGCCCAGGTGTCAAGACCAGCCTGATCAGGAGCCGAAAGCTGGGGCGAACGGTTTCGCTGAAGCTGTCGCGTCAGAACCGCACGGACCCACAGCAGATGAGCCTAGAAGTAGCACAAACCGAGCCGGAGGCCCTGGAGGCCGAAAGCGGTAACAGCGTCCCCAAGGCCTTCGAGGTGCTGTACATCGTCGACCTGGCCGGGAAGTTTTCCGGCAACAAGGTGTTCATTGAGGCCCTCGAGCAGGCGGTGCCCCATTTCTACGAGCAGGC
>JBNJEU010000068.1:0-8270 GCA_051746205.1 Pseudomonadota bacterium | reverse complement strand
CGTTCCGGGGAACGCGGAGGACGCTGATTGCCGAGATCGGGAGCATCGTTTCTCCTCTTCCTGATCGGGTTCCTTTTGTTCCCGATCCCCGCATCGGTTGCCGAGGAGGCGGCCGATGACGGGGCCGGTACGGCCTTCGAGAAGGCGATGGGGGCCTTCCGTTCCGGTGACTACGCGCAGGCCCGGACCTGGTTTCGCCGGGCCGCCGAAGCCGGTCTCGATACCCCGCAACTGACCTACAATCTCGGCGTCACGGCGTTTCGTCTGGAACGCTACGACGAGGCCGAGGCCGCTTTCCGTCGGTTGATCGACGAAGCCGACTGGGCTGCGGTGGCCCTGTACAATCTGGGTCTGATCGCTGAGCGGCGACAGCGTTCGGAACGGGCCGCCGGATTCTTCCGGAGGGTCCTTCGTGAGGACGCCACCGAGGAATTGAGCTACCTGGCAACGCTGGGTCTGGAGCGTGTCGGCGAAGGGGCCGGCACAGCCGCGGAGCCTGAGCGAAGCCGTGTGTCCGGCTTTGTTTCCCTGGGCGTTGGACACGACAGTAATCCCGGGTTGTTCTCCGGTGAAGAGACCGTGGAGAGAGGCGATGGCGATGCCTTTGGCGACCTCTTTGCCACCGGCCGTCTCGAGCTGGGCGAGCGCGGGTATCTGGATGTCAGTGGTTATGATCGGCGCTACGCCGATGGCGGGGATTTTGCCCTCCAGGGCCTGCACATCGCGCCGGGCGTTTCCTGGGCGGACGAGGACTGGCGGGGGACGGCCGCGATCTCGTTCGGCCACGACCGCTTTGGCGGCGAGGCCTACCGGGATACCCTGACCGTACGCGGTGAAGGACGCATCGAAAGAAGTGCTGGCGGAACTCTGCGCCTCGCGGCCCGCCTGCGCCGGATCGATGCCGTTCCCGCGTATGCCCATCTGGATGGCTGGCAGCTTCGTCTGGAGGGGGAGCTCGAACAGCGCCTGCTTGGGGGCCGGGCCCGCATCGGCTACCGCCTGGAGGAGAATCGGCGCGAGGACTGGACCGACGGCGTCGATTCCGCCGACTATTCGCCGCAACGCCACAGTCTGCTGGTGGGCGCCGACTGGTCGGTGTCCTCGGCGTGGTGGGTGCGGGCCGAACTGGAATACCAGCACAGCCGCCACCCGTCGGTGGAAGTGGTCAACGGTGAATCCCAGGGGCGACGGGTGGACGATCGGCTGGGAGGGCTGCTCAGGGCCGGCACTTCCCTGCCCGGCGATGAGTGGGATCTCTTTGCCGAACTGTCGGCGAGCGAGCAGCGGAGCACCCTGCCGGGGTATGCCTACGAGCGCGCCCGGCTCATGGCGGGGGTGGAGCGGGGGTGGTGATGCACCACGAACGGCCCCGGTGGCGCGTGGTTCCTGTTTCCCCGAACCCGTCTATCGGGTGAATCCTCGCCGCAGCCGGTGCCGATGACCAGCAGGTGGGCGTCGAAGCGGCGGGGCCGCCGCCACGTGGTGCCCATGTCGTTACCGAATCCCGATGATGGAGTATCCCTGCTGGGTATAGCCGATGTTGGAGACGTACGTGTTGCCCACCACGTTGACGTCATCGCGCATGGCGCCGCCGTCGGCGCCGAAGAGGCGATTGGCGATGGCGCAGGCCTCCACCCGGACATTGTCGAGTTCCAGCAGCGTGTCCAGGGCCGCGTTGAACCGCTCCACCTGATCCATCTGTTCCAGCGACACGGATTCCAGATCCTCGGTGAGGAAGTGGACGTTCTGGCCATGGAAGGCGAGAACCATGCGCGGTTCGACGCCGTTTTCCTCCAGATCGTGATAGGTCTCGCGGATGACCTCCATCTGGGCGGTGAGCTGAGCCGGCTGTGACAGGGTGATGTCCCAGATCACGTCGCCGCTCTCCACCCCGTTCAGGGCATGGTCGTTGTTCTGCGGCTCGGCGTGGGCGACCAGCGGCAGGGCGAGGGCGGCGGCCATGGCCAGATTGCGAATCACCTTCATGGCGTTTCTCCTTCTTTCTCGGATGGGTGACAGGGGGGCGGTACCAGCGGAAGCCCCGTGGCAAAAAAACAAAATTCTTTTGAATAATACTGAACAGGCGGATTCGGGCTGTCAAATGGGCGCGTCCTGCCGCGGCAACACACGCCGGGGTGATGAATTCGAGAGGGTGCCGGGTCGGAACAAGTTGACGGCTTTACCGGTACTTCGAAGGTACGGAGAATGGCTCGTCTGCATACCCAGTGGGAGAGACCATGACCGAGGCGGACCCCCTCCACGAACGCAGCAATGTCCTGATCCTGGCCATCAGCCAGGCACTGTTCCTGATCGCCGCCGTGACGGTGATGACGCTGAGCGGCGTGGTGGGCGGCCAGCTGGCGCCCTCGCCGGGGCTGGCCACACTGCCGGTGGCGGCGATGATGGTGGGGACCGTGGTCAGCACCCTGCCGGCCTCGCTGTTCATGAAGCGCGTGGGTCGGCGCATCGGATTTCTGGTCGGCACACTGGTGGGCGGGGCGGCCGGCGCGGCGCTGGCCGCCACCGGGGTGGTGATGGAGTCGTTCTGGTTGTTCACCCTCGGCAACCTGCTGCTCGGGATCTACCAGGCCTTCGCCATGTACTACCGTTTCGCCGCCGCCGACGTGGCCAGTGACGCCTACCGCAGCCGGGCCATCTCGCTGGTGATGGCCGGCGGCGTGGTGGCCGCCTTCCTTGGTCCGTGGAATGCCCATCGGGGGCAGGGGATGCTGCTTCCCGGCGTGCCGGAGGCGGGTCCCTATGTGATCCTGCTGGGTCTGGCGCTGCTCGCGGCCTTCCTGGTGAGCTTCCTGCGGGTGCCGCCGGTGAACGAACCCCACGGGGAGCCGCAACGGCCGCTGGCGGCCATCGTGCGTCAGCCGACTTTCCTCGTGGCCCTGGTGGCGGCGGCCATCGGATATGCCGTGATGATCCTGGTGATGACCGCCACGCCGCTGGCCATGCGCGAGGCGGGCTTCGCCATGGAGCAGGCGGCGTTCGTGATGCAGTGGCACGTGCTGGGGATGTTCGCGCCGTCGTTCGTGACCGGCAACCTCATTGCCCGCTTCGGGGTCGGTCGGATCCTGCTGACCGGGGGGATCCTGCTCGTGGCGTCGGCGTTGACGGCGGTGTCCGGGGGGAGTCTGCTCCATTTCTGGATCGCCCTGGTGCTGCTCGGGGTGGGCTGGAACTTTCTCTTCATCGGCGGCAGCAATCTGTTGACCACGACCCATGCCGTGGCGGAGCGGGGCAAGGTCCAGGGCGTCAACGATCTGACCGTCTTCACCCTGGTGGCCGCCGGTTCCCTGCTGTCGGGGCTGCTGCTCCACCATCTGAGCTGGGTCGGCCTGAACCTGTTCGTGCTGCCCTTCGTGGCGGCGACCCTGCTGGCCACCCTCTGGTGGCTGGCGAGCGCCCGGCGCAGGGCATCCGTTTCCGGCTGACCGGCCGGATCATGTCATACCAGTAGCCCCCTCCGGGGGATCAGACCGGCGCGGTGGTCGGCAGCGCGTCCCGTTGCCACTGCTCCATGCCGCCCCGGACCAGGACCGGATTGACGAAGCCGGCGGCCAGCAGTTTCTGCACCGCGGCCGCCGAGCGCCGGTCGGTGCGGCAGATCACGGCCACCGGCCGTTCCCGCCAGTCGTCGAGTTCCGCGAGCCGGTCGTCCAGCTGGTCCAGCGGGATGTGCCGGGCGCCGTCGATGTGGCCAGCGGCGAATTCGTCGTCGCCGCGCACATCCAGCACCAGTGGCGGTGCTTCACCACCGAGCCGTCGGTGCAGCTCGGGTACCTCGATGACCTCGCCGACACTGCGCACCCGCCGGATCAGGCGCGGCAGGAAGGCGACCAGCGCCAGCAGGGCCAGCGCCAGCAGACCCTTCTGGATCAGCCCCTCGCCACCGGCGATGGCCTCCCGTCCGGCGTAGCCGAGGTAGGTGTAGGCCAGCGCCCCGGGCGCCATGCAGATGAAGGTGGCCAGTGCGTAGGGCAGCCAGCCGATGCGGGTCAGTCCGAGGGCGTAGTTGAGCAGGTTGAACGGGAACAGCGGCACCAGCCGCACAAAGGCGACGAAGCGCCAGCCCTCCTTCTCCACGCCGGTGATCAGCTGCTTCAGCCGGCCGCCGGTACGCCGGGCCACCCAGTCCGAGGCCAGATAGCGGGCCGCGAGGAAGGCGAGCATCGCCCCGAGGGTGGCACCGACCAGGTTGAACAGGGTGCCCCAGACCGGCCCGAACAGCGCGCCGCCGGCCAGGGTCATCACCGAGCCCGGCAGGAAGAGCACGGCCCCGGCGGCGTAGAGGCCGATGAAGATCAGCGGCGCCCACGCCCCGCGATCGGCCAGCCAGGCTTCCAGCGCGGCGGCGTCGAACTGATCGCGGTAGCTCACCGCCACCGCGATGGCCGCCACCAGGGCCAGGAACAGCAGGATCCGTCCGATTCGATCAGCTCGCATCGCCGCCTCGCTTCCACCGACGGCGGTTGATGGCGTACTGGCCGACACCGCCCCGGAAGGGCTGGATCAGCATCTTCGGCAGGGTGTTGTCCCGCGGGTTCTTGAACAGGTCGATGCCGATCTCCATCGCCTCGTGGCCCTTGTCCGGCTGCGCCTTGTAGGTGCCGAACAGGCGATCCCAGATGGACAGATTGAAGCCGAAGTTGCTGTTGGTCTCGTCGTCCTGGGGCGAATGGTGGACCCGGTGCATGTCGGGGGTCACGATCAGCATGCGCAGTACGCGGTCCACCGCCAGCGGCAGACGGATGTTGCCGTGGTTGAACATCGCCAGGGCGTTGAGGATGACCTCGAAGATGACGACGGCCAGCACCGGCGGCCCCAGCATCAGGATCACCAGGAACTTCAGCCCCATGGAGAGGATGATCTCCAGCGGGTGGAACCGGTTCCCGGTGGTCAGGTCGTAGTCGAGATCGGCGTGGTGCATGCGGTGGATGCGCCAGAGCACCGGAATGGCGTGGACCATCACGTGCTGGAGCCAGATGGCGAAGTCGAGCACCACCAGGGCGATGACCAGCGCCAGTACCGGGTGCATGTCGACGATGTTCAGGATCCCCCAGCCCTGTTCCGCCGCCAGGGCGGCGAAGGCCACCGCGACCACGGGGAAGACCAGGCGCACGGCCACGGTGTTCAGGGCGACGATGCCGAGGTTGCTGCCCCAGCGTATCGCCTTGGACATGGTCAGCGCCCGGCGCGGGGCAAAGACCTCCCAGAGCGCGATGAGGACCAGCACGCCGACGAAGAAGCCGAGCCGGATGGCCGGTTCGTTCTCGAGGATGAAACTCTCCATGACAGATCCCTCCCGGGGTGATGACCGCCTGTTCAGGGTGTTCGTTGAATAATCATAAAATCGTTTGAATATATGTCAAGACAAATCATCCGCGCGGGGTGTTCGGGATGTCGCCGGGAAACGGGGGGACCCGGCGGGAGGGGCGCTACGGGGGAGTCAGTCGCCGTGGCTGATCGGCAGATGCGCCGCGTGCCACTCCGGGTAGCCATTCTCCAGTCGCCGCACCTGGTAACCCTGGGCGCGCAGCCGCTCCACCGCCTCGAAGGCGAGCAGGCAGTACGGGCCACGGCAGTAGGCCACCACTTCGCGCTCCTTCGGCAGATCGGCGAGGCGCTGGTCCAGCTCTTCCAGCGGCACGTTGATCGCCCCCTCGATGTGGCCGGACTGGTACTCGTTGTCGGGACGCACGTCGATGACGGTGACATCGCCGGCGCGGGCCCGTTCCAGCAGCTCCTCGTGGCTGACCGGGGTCATGGGATCGCGGTTCTCGAAGGCCTCGTGGACGATGCGGTCCACCTCGGCCAGATGGTTCTCGGCGATCCGGCGCAGCCCGCCGAGGACATTGACGATCTCCTCCTCGTCGCTGAGCTGGTAGAAGACCTGGACCCCGGCCCGGCGGGTCTCCACCAGGCCCCCCTCGCGCAGGACCTGCAGGTGGTGGGAGGTGTTCGCCACCGGCGCGCCGATGGCGCGGGCCAGTTCGTCGACGCTGTGTTCACCCTGGGCCAGCGCCTCCAGCAGGTCGAGCCGCTGCGGGCTGGCCATGGCCTTGGCCACGCGGGCGAAGCAGTCGAGCAGGCGGCGTTTGGGGCTGGGTTCACTGGCTGCGGGCTTGTTTCGGCTCATGGGTACCGTGCTTTCCGTGGTGGAACTGTGTCCATGATACGGCGTTATTCGAGGGCGCCGCCACAACTGCTCCCCTGACCGGCGGTGCAGCCGTAGCAGTGTTCGCCGACGGCGATGGGCGCGCCGGTCCAGGAGGCGTCCAGCAGGGCGTCCAGGGTGACCGGCTCCCGTTCGCCACCCAGGTTCAGGTGCAGCATCTGGTTGAAATCGCAGTCGTACAGGGTGCCGCGCCAGTCCACGGAGACCAGCGTGCGGCACATCAGGGCGTCGCGATTCTCGGCGCGGTAGGCGTCGCGCAGCAGGGTCAGGTAGTCGTGGAACTGGCCCCGGGAGAGGAGCTGGCTGCCGAAGCGCTGGATCGGCATGTTGGTCAGGGCCAGCAGGCGGGTGAAGTGGAGGCCGTACTCGTTTTCCAGATGGGCGCGGTAGGCGGCCTCCAGCTCCCCCTGGGGCGGCGGCAGGTCGGGACCCTGGGGGTTGTAGACGAGGTTGAGCGGTCGGGCCGGGTCGCGCCCGTAGCCCGCGTCGTTGAGCCGGCGCAACCCGCGCAGACTGGCGTCGAAGACCCCCTTGCCGCGCTGGTTGTCGACGTTCTCGGCCAGGTAGCAGGGCAGGGAGGCGATGATCTCCACCTGGTGCGCGGCCAGGAATTCGGCCAGCTCGGTCTGATGCGGTGGCCGCTGATCCGGTTCCTCGAGGATGGTCAGGTTGCAGCGGTCGATGACGTGGCAGCCCCGGGCGCGCGCCTCGGCCACCAGCCAGCGGAAATCGGGGTGCAGCTCCGGGGCGCCACCGGTGAGATCCAGGGTGGTGATGCCGCGCCGCTCGATGACCTCGAGCAACCGTTCCAGCGTCGCCGTGGCCATCTGCTCGGTCCGGTTCGGCCCCGCCGCCACATGGCAGTGGAGGCACGACTGGTTGCAGCGGTAGCCCAGGTTGACCTGGAGGGTGTCCACGCCCCGGCGCTCCAGGGTGGGGAAGTCGGTGGGCAGCAGGTGTTCGCGGGTATCCAGCATCGTGACCTCGGTCGAATCAAAAGCTCTTTTGATCATAATAACCGACAGCGGTGGTCGGCGACAGTTCATGCAATCCGGAATTGGTCATGCAGGGGGCCGGGACTGCAGGCTTGCGGCACAGGAAGGGCCGGTTGATAATCAAGCCCATGGACAGCACGACTCTCATGGAAACCATTCGCCGAGCCGTGGAGCCGCATACGCCCCGCATGGCCTCACTCTATCTGTTCGGCAGCCGCGCACGCGGAGAGGCTGATGCAAAGAGTGATGTCGATCTCGGTGTTCTCTACCGCGAAGAACCCCGATCGTCCCTGGAGGGGCTGGGTCTGGACATCGCCGATGCGGTGACCGAGGCCACGGGCCTTGAGGCCGATGTTGTCGTCCTCAACCGGGCCCCCCCCGACCTGGTTCATCGCGTTCTTCGTGACGGCATTCTCGTGCTGGAAACCGATCGCTCCGCCCGGATCGGCTTCGAGGTTCGTTCCCGAGCCGAATACCTCGACCTGCTTCCCTATCTGCGGGAGTATCGACGCGCCAGCGCCTCGCACCATGACCGACCGTGATCTGCTGGAAAAGAAACTGGCCTTCATCGAGACCTGTATTGGCGATCTGCACCGTCTTGCCCGGCCCGAGCAGATCGAGACCGATGTCAGGGAGGAGCGGTTCGTTGCCCACACCCTGCAACTGGCCATCCAGTCGGCACTGGATGCCGCTTCGCACATCGTCTCCGAGCGGCGCCTTGGTGAGCCGGAATCCAACCATCAACTCTTTCAGCTCCTGAATACGGAGATCGGCTTGTCCGAGACCTTGCTGTTGAGTCTCCGGAACATGGCCGGCTTCCGCAACCTGCTGGTGCACGGCTACCAGACCGTGGACCGCGCCATCCTGCGCAATGTGGTCGAGAATAATCTGGACGACCTGCAGGCCTTCGTCGATGGGGTGCGCGGCCGTTTCCTGGATTGAGGGGGAAACGGTGCGTCCACTGAGACTCAGCATCATCATCCCGGCGCTGAACGAGGCCGCCGTCATCGACGCCACCCTGGTGCGGCTGCAGCCCCTGCGGGAGCGGGGCGCGGAGGTGATTCTGGCTGATGGCGGCAGCGACGACG
>JBNJEU010000067.1:0-8445 GCA_051746205.1 Pseudomonadota bacterium | reverse complement strand
CCCGAATCGGAGTCCGAGCCCGAATCGGAGTCCGAGCCCGAATCGGAGTCCGAGCCCGAATCCGGACCGAGTCCGGAGACCGCAAACGAAGGCGATTCCGTTCGGGGCAGCGATTGGATCCGGGAGCGCGATGCCGAGCGTTATACCCTCCAGCTGGCGGCGAGTCGCCAGCAGGACGTGATCGACGCCATCGCCCGGGAGAATGAATGGCCGGGTACGCTGGCCCGGGTCATCACGGCCGATGCCTGGTACATCCTGCTGCACGGGGATTACGCAACGGCCGGAGAGGCCGCCACGGCCGCTGAGGAGATCGCCGAGCGGCTGGGTCAGGAGCCGTGGCCGCGTCCCTGGCGCGCGATTCAGGGTCGTCTGCCGGGTGCGACCATCGAGCCCGATGGCGACGACACCCTGACCCCCGCTCTGCGCGAGGCCGCCGCCTGGGTCGCCGAGCGTGATGCCGGTGCCGGGACTCTGCAACTCTTCGCCACCCGCGACCGCCAGCGCGCCGTGGCACTGGCCGCGGAGCATGATGAGGTGGAGACCCGCGTGGTTCCGGTTCGCCGGGACGGCAACCTCTGGTACCACGTCATCGCCGGCGACTATGCCAGCCCGGCCGCCGCCGAAGAAGCCCTGGCCGACTCCCCCGACGCGGTGCGTGCCCTGGAGCCGTGGGCGCGTTCGTTCCAGGGACTGCAGGAGGGGTTGCCGGCCATGGAGTAGGCTGAAAAAGGGGCGCCTCCCCTTTTCCCGCCCCGTTTGCCCCTTTATTCCATCTCATTCCCGGTTGTATACTGACCGGCCATTTTGCCCTGAGCAGCGGCCCCGTGGCCCTGACGCGGAGGGGTCCACACCCCGCGAGTGCAGCAGCCCGCCGGCACCGCGCGCCCCGCAGGCGAGACGAATTTCCAAGAGGCATCGACGCATGAGCGAGAGCAGACTCCAGGGGCTCTACCGCCCCGCCTTCGAACGGGACAACTGCGGGTTCGGTCTCATCGCCCAGATGGACGGCGAGCCGAGCCACTGGCTGGTGGAGACGGCCATCGACGCCCTGGGCCGCATGACCCATCGCGGCGCCATCGCCGCGGACGGCAAGACCGGCGACGGTTGCGGGCTGCTGCTGAAGAAACCCGACGCCTTCTTCCGGCGGGAGGCCGAGGCCATGGGCCTGAGTCTGGCCTCGACCTACGCCGTGGGCATGGTCTTCCTGAACGCCGACGAGGCCCTCGCGGCGAGCGCGCGCGCGACCCTGGAACGGGAGATCACCGCTCGCGGCCTCACCGTCGCCGGCTGGCGCGAGGTCCCCACCGATCCCTCCGCCTGTGGCGAGGAGGCGCTGAAGACCCTGCCGCGCATCGAGCAGATCCTGGTCAACGCGCCCGAGGGCATGGCGCGGGACGCCTTCGATCGCGAGCTCTACGTTGCGCGCCGGCGCACCGAAAAGGCCATCAAGGGCGACGACGCCTTCTACATCCCCAGCCTCGCCAGCGAGGTCATCGCCTACAAGGGCCTGGTGATGCCGGCCTATCTGCCGATCTTCTTCAGGGACCTCGGCGAGGGGGGCATGGAAAGCGCTCTGTGCGTTTTCCATCAGCGTTTCTCCACCAACACCTGGCCGCAGTGGCGGTTGGCGCAGCCGTTCCGCTACCTGGCCCACAACGGCGAGATCAATACCGTCCAGGGCAACCGCAACTGGTCGGTGGCGCGCGGCCACAAGTTCGAATCGCCGCTGCTGCCCATCGACGAGGTGCGGCCGCTGGTGAACCCGACGGGGTCCGATTCCAACAGCCTCGACAACATGGTCGAGGCGCTGCTCGCCGGCGGCATGGACATCTTCCGTGCCATGCGCCTGCTGGTGCCACCGGCGTGGCAGAACCTGGACAACATGGACCCGGACCTGCGCGCGTTCTACGAGTACAGCTCCATGCACATGGAGCCCTGGGACGGCCCCGCCGGGATCGTTCTGACCGACGGCCGTCACGCCGCCTGCACGCTGGACCGCAACGGCCTGCGGCCGGCGCGCTGGGTGGTGACGAAGGACCGCCACATCACCCTGGCCTCCGAGATCGGCGTCTGGGATTACGCGCCGGAGGACGTCGAGGCCAAGGGCCGGCTGAAGCCCGGCGAGATGCTCGCCGCCGACACCGAGACCGGGGAATTGCTGCTGCCGGAGAGCATCGACGAGCGCCTGAAATCGCGCCAGCCCTACAAGGACTGGCTCACCGAGCACGCCCGGCAGCTGGAATCGGCGCTGAACGAGGAGATCAACGCCTTCGAGCCGATGGATGAGGCCGAGCTCGATGTCCATCAGAAGATGTACCAGGTCACCTTCGAGGAGCGCGACCAGGTGTTGCGGATCCTTGCCGAGGGCGGCCAGGAAGCGGTGATGTCCATGGGCGACGACACCCCGATGCCGGTGCTCTCCCGCCGGGTGCGTTCGCTCTACGACTACTTCCGCCAGCAGTTCGCCCAGGTCACCAACCCGGCCATCGACCCCATCCGTGAACAGATGGTGATGTCACTGGAGACCTGTTTCGGTCGCGAAATGAACATGTTCGAGGAGGGGCCGGAGCACGCCGCGCGGCTGAAGGTCGACTCACCGGTGCTTTCGGTCTCCAAGTTCCACCGCCTGCTGAACATCGGTGGTGACTATCGCCATGCCGGCATCGAACTCGGTTACGCCGCCGATGGCCAACTGCGTGATGCCGTGGAGGGGATCTGTGACCGGGCGGTGGCGGCGGTGCGCGACGGCGCCGTGGTGCTGGTGCTCTCCGATCGCGAGCTGTCCCGGGACCAGTTGCCGGTGCACGCCGCCCTGGCCACTGGTGCCGTCCACCACCGGCTGATCCGCGAGGGTCTGCGCTGCGAGGCGAACATCGTGGTGGAGACCGGCACCGCCCGCGACCCGCACCACTTCGCCGTGCTCATCGGCTACGGCGCGACGGCGGTCTACCCCTACCTGGCCTACCAGTGCATCAATGACCTTCAGCGTAGCGGCGAGATCCGCGAGACGGATACCGCCGGCCTGATGCACGGCTACCGCAAGGGCATCAACAAGGGCCTCTACAAGATCCTGTCGAAGATGGGGATCTCCACCATCCACAGCTATCGCGGCGCGCAGTTGTTCGAATCGGTGGGCCTGAGCGACGAGGTGGTCGACATCTGCTTCATCGGTACCACCAACCGGGTCCAGGGCACCGATTTCGAAGACCTCGAGGCGGACCAGCGGCTGCTGGCGAAACGGGCCTGGAACCCGCGCAAGCCCATCGATCAGGGCGGTCTGCTGAAGTACATCCACGAGGGCGAGGACCACGCCTACAATCCCGATGTGGTCCACGCCCTGCAGGACGCGGTGAAGACCGGCGATCGGAGTCACTACGACCGCTATGCGCGGCTGGTCAACGAGCGCCCGGCGCTGGCCTTTCGCGACCTCTTCCGGCTGCGTGACGATGCCGGTGCCATCCCGCTGGACGAGGTGGAGCCACTGGAGTCCATCGTCCGCCGCTTCGACAGCGCGGCGATGTCCCTGGGCGCCCTGTCACCGGAGGCCCACGAGACCCTGGCCGAGGCGATGAACCGCCTCGGCGGACGCTCCAACTCCGGCGAGGGCGGCGAGGACGCCCGGCGCTACGGCACCGAGCGTCGGTCCAAGATCAAGCAGGTGGCCTCCGGGCGCTTCGGCGTCACCCCGGCCTACCTGCGCTCGGCCGAGGTGATGCAGATCAAGGTGGCCCAGGGGGCCAAGCCCGGCGAGGGCGGCCAGCTGCCCGGCCACAAGGTCAACGACCTCATTGCCCGGCTGCGCTACTGCAAGCCCGGCGTGCCGCTGATCTCGCCGCCGCCGCACCACGACATCTACTCCATCGAGGACCTGGCGCAGCTGATCTTCGACCTCAAACAGGTCAACCCGGCGGGGCTGGTCTCGGTGAAGCTGGTCTCCGAGGCCGGAGTCGGCACCATTGCCGCCGGCGTCGCCAAGGCGTACGCCGATCTGATTACCATCGCCGGCCACGACGGCGGCACCGGGGCGAGCCCGGCGACCTCGGTGAAGTACGCCGGTTCGCCGTGGGAGCTCGGCCTCACCGAGACCCAGCTCGCCCTGCGCGCCAACGACCTGCGCGACAAGGTGCGGGTGCAGACCGACGGCGGTCTGAAGACCGGTCTCGACGTGATCAAGGCGGCCATCCTCGGCGCCGAGTCGTTCGGCTTCGGCACCGGGCCGATGGTCGCCATGGGCTGCAAGTACCTGCGCATCTGCCACCTGAACAACTGCGCCACGGGGGTGGCCACCCAGGACAACGTCCTGCGCATGGACCACTTCATCGGCAAGGTGGACATGGTGGTGAACTATTTCCGCTTCGTCGCCGAGGAGGTCCGCGAGCACATGGCGCGCCTCGGCGTGCGCAGCCTGGACGAACTCATCGGCCGCACCGATCTGCTGGAGCGGCGGGAGCCGCTGACCCGGCGCCAGGGCAACCTGGACCTGGACATGTTCCTGAGCGATGGCGGCGTGCCGGCGGACAAGCCGCGCCATTGTCGTTTCGAGCGCAACGAGCCGTTCGATCGCGGCGAACTCGCCGAACGCATGGTCGGCGACATCCTCCCGGCCATCGAGGCGAAGTCCGGCGGCGAGTTCCACTACTCGGTGCGGAACACCGACCGTTCCATCGGCGCCCGGCTCTCCGGCGAGATCGCGGTTCGCCACGGCGACCACGGCATGGCCGACAACCCGGTCACGCTGCGGCTCACCGGCACCGCCGGCCAGAGCTTCGGTGTCTGGAACGCCGGCGGCCTGAACATGGTGCTGGAGGGCGACGCCAACGACTATGTCGGCAAGGGCATGGCCGGGGGCCAGCTGGTGGTCCACCCGCCGCAGGTCAGCTCCTTCGTCAGCCACGAGACGGCAATCATCGGCAACACCTGCCTCTACGGCGCCACCGGCGGCCGGCTCTACGCCGCCGGTACCGCCGGCGAGCGGTTCGCGGTGCGCAACTCCGGCGCCATCACCGTGGTGGAGGGCACCGGCGACCACGCCTGCGAATACATGACCGGCGGCGTGGTGGCGGTGCTCGGCCGCACCGGCGTGAACTTCGGCGCCGGCATGACCGGCGGGTTCGCCTACGTCTACGACGAGGACAACACCTTCGTGGACCGCTACAACCACGAACTCATCGAGATCCAGCGCATCGGTACCGAGGCCACCGAGGCCTATCGCAACCACCTGCGCGATCTGCTGCAGACCTATGTGGAGGCCACCGGCAGCGACCGCGGCCGCCACATCCTTGAGAACTTCAAGGACTGTGTCGGGCGCTTCTGGCTGGTGAAGCCGAAGGCCCTGGAACTGGCCGAACTGCTGGACGACCTGCGGCGCCGCGCCGCCTGAACCGGACTCGAGAGACGACCCATGGCGAACAACTTTCAGTTTCTGCAGGTGCCGCGGGTGGACCCGGAGAAGCAGCCGGCCGACCAGCGCATCAAGGCATTCTGCGAGATCTACGGTGAATTCAGTGCCGAGACGGCGGCCGCCCAGGCGGACCGCTGCCTCGCCTGCGGCAACCCCTATTGCGAGTGGAAATGCCCGGTTCACAACTACATCCCCAACTGGCTGAAGCTCATCGGCGAGGGGAACCTGAGCGAGGCGGCCGAGCTCTCCCACAAGACCAACAGCCTGCCGGAGATCTGCGGCCGGGTCTGTCCCCAGGACCGGCTCTGCGAGGGCGCGTGTACCCTCAACGACGGCTTCGGCGCGGTGACCATCGGCTCGGTGGAGAAGTACATCTCCGACAACGCCTTCGCCCAGGGCTGGCGGCCCGACCTCTCCGGCGTCCAGCCCACCGGGCGCAAGGTGGCCATCATCGGCGCCGGCCCGGCCGGTCTGGCCTGCGCCGACGTGCTGGCGCGCAACGGCGTCCAGCCGGTGGTCTTCGACCGCTACGAGGAGATCGGCGGCCTGCTGACCTTCGGCATCCCGGAGTTCAAGCTGGAGAAGAGCGTGGTGCGCCAGCGGCGCGAGGTCCTCGAGGGCATGGGAGTGGAATTCCGCCTCGGCGTCGAGGTCGGTCGCGACCTCGCCTTCAGCGAGCTGGAAGAGAGCCACGACGCGGTCTTCCTCGGCATGGGGACCTACGAATTCATGAAGGGCGGCTTCCCCGGCGAGGGGCTTACGGGGGTGTACGACGCCCTGCCGTTCCTCATCGCCAATGTCCGCAACTGCCTCGGCATGGCGCAGGACGAGGGCGGCTTCATCGACATGAACGATCAGCGGGTGGTGGTCCTCGGCGGCGGCGACACCGCCATGGACTGCACCCGGACCTCGATCCGCCAGGGCGCTCGCTCGGTGACCTGCGCCTATCGCCGGGACGAGGAGAACATGCCCGGCTCGAAGAAGGAGGTGGTCAACGCCCGGGAAGAGGGCGTGAATTTCCTCTTCAATCGCCAGCCGGTGGCCATCGTCGGCGACGGCCGGGTGGAAGGCGTGAAGGTGGTGACCACCGAACTGGGTGAACCGGACGAGCGCGGCCGCCGGCGCCCGCAACCGGTGCAGGGCTCCGAGGAGATCATCCCCGCTGACCGCGTGCTGGTGGCCTTCGGCTTCCAGCCGAGCCCGGCGCCGTGGTTCAGCGACTTCGGCATCGAGACCGACGAGCGCGGTCGGGTGAAGGCGCCCGCCGAACAGGCATGCCACCATCAGACCAGCAACCCGAAGGTTTTTGCCGGCGGCGACATGGTGCGCGGCTCCGACCTGGTGGTCACTGCCGTCTACGAGGGCCGCAAGGCCGCCGAGGGCATCCTCGACTATCTGGAGGTGTGAGCGTGCAGACGCTGCAAAATGATCGCTTCCTGCGGGCCATGGCCCGGGAAGAGGTGGATGTCACCCCGGTCTGGATGATGCGCCAGGCCGGGCGCTATCTGCCGGAATACCGCGCCACTCGCGCGCAGGCCGGCAGTTTCATGGATCTCTGCCGCAGTCCGGACCTGGCCAGCGAAGTGACGCTGCAGCCGCTGGAGCGCTTCGACCTCGATGCTGCCATCCTGTTTTCCGACATCCTGACCATCCCCGACGCCATGGGACTGGGCCTCTACTTCGAGACCGGCGAGGGGCCGAAGTTCGAGCGGCCGGTGCGCGACGAGAAGGCGATCCGGGCGCTGGGCGTGGTCGATCCCGAGGCGGAACTCAGCTATGTCACCGACGCGGTGCGCACCATCCGCCGGGATCTGGACGGCCGGGTGCCGCTCATCGGCTTCACCGGCAGCCCGTGGACGCTGGCCACCTACATGGTCGAGGGCGGTTCCAGCCGTGACTACGCGCGGCTGAAGACGCTGATCTACGATCGCCCGGAACTGGCCCACCACCTGCTGGCGGTGACCGCCGATTCGGTGACCGCCTACCTGAACGCCCAGATCGCCGCCGGCGCCCAGGCGGTGATGATCTTCGACACCTGGGGCGGGGTGCTGACGCCGCGTGACTACCGGACCTTCTCGCTGGCCTACATGCAGCGCATTGTCGACGGGCTCACCCGCGAGGCGGACGGCCGCAAGGTGCCGGTGACGCTGTTCACCAAGGGCGGCGGCATGTGGCTGGAGTCCATGGCCGAGACCGGCTGCGACGGCATCGGGCTCGACTGGACCGTGGACATCGGCGACGCGCGCCGGCGGGTCGGGGATCGGGTGGCGCTCCAGGGCAACATGGACCCGAACATGCTCTACGCCCGGCCGGAACGGATCCGCGAGGAGGTGGCGTCGATCCTGGAGAGCTACGGCTCGGGGCCGGGGCATGTCTTCAACCTCGGCCACGGCATCCATCCGGAGGTGGACCCGGAGCACGCCGGGGCGTTCATCGAGGCGGTGCACGAACTGTCGGCGGCCTATCACCGCTAGCTTCGGCCCCAGGCCCGCTCCAGGAGTCGGCGGGTGAAGGTGGTGCGCAGGTAGAAGCCGCGCGGATTGACGCTGACGGTGTGGCCGTCGGCGTCGTAGGCGGTGGTGCGGGCGCGACCGTGGGCGGCCTTGGGGCGGATCTGAAGCGCCTCGCCGGCGTGCGCGGTGAGGCTGGCGGCTCCCTCCAGCAGCAACTGCTCCCGGAACGATTCCCAGTCGGCGCGCAGGACCGCCAGCTCGTCGGCGTCGGGTCGCCAGAACCAGGGACTGCCGATGCGCCGTTCGCCCGGCGGCAGGCCGGGATCGGCCTCCACCGGGACCCAGAGGACGTGGCTCAGCTTGCGCCCCACCCAGGTTCCTTCCCATTGGTCACCGACGTTGGTCAGGTCCGCCGTGCAGACGTAGGTGGTCTCGCGCGGCAGGCCGTCGGCCCCCAGGGGCAGGGTCTTGAGTTCGATGGCCAGGTGGGGGAAGTCGTGGACCGCCCGGGCGCCGCCGCTGGCCCCCAGCACCGCCTCCAGCACCTGACCGACCCAGCCCTTGGCGCGGCGCAGATCGGCGGGCACCGCC